>JAAYAT010000292.1 GCA_012719225.1 Verrucomicrobiaceae bacterium | reverse complement strand
GATGGGCGGGTTCGTTTCACGGGATCGGACTACACCGGCAGTTGGGGAGGTACCGGTGCGACGGCCACCTACGAGAGCATCAAGGGAAACAAGCTATACTCCTATGTGCAGCTCGGCCACGGCGGCTTCGATGCGGACGGCCCCAACGACAAAGCGGCCAACCAGCCAGGCAACTCGGGCGACATTCTGATCCACGCGGCGGGCGACATCCGTTTCCAGGGAGGCGCATCGCACTATAACTACGCGCAGCTCGGCCACGGTGGCTACGCCAACAAGGGCGCCCATTCGGGAGACATCGTCATCGACCATATCGACCCGGGCAATCCGCTCGGCGAGGTCGGGGGACTCCATTTCATCGCCGGCCACGGCGGACACCGCCAGTATGATTACCGTAGCTACGTGCAGCTCGGTCACGGTGGTCTCGACGCTGACGGCAATCACTTCGGCAACATTTTCATTCGCGGGACGCAGGACGCCAACGGGATCGGACTCCTCCTCAAGGCTGGCGACCGGAATGATGCCTACGCCCAGGTGGGGCATGGAGGCACCTATGCTCGAAGCGGGACCGGCAATGGCGCGGACACCTTTGGCATGAACGGCGACATCGACATCGAAGTGAGTGGCCACATCGCCATCGTCTCCGGGACCCTCACGAAGGACAACCCGGCCTATGACGAGGACGCCCGTCTCTCTGCGACGATCGGGCATGGCGGATACGACGCCGATCCTGCGAACAACAACACCGTCAACATCGACCGGCTTCCGCCCGCCGGGGCTCTGGGCGCGGGAACTGCAGGTGCGGGCGACGGGGTCTGGGGCCACTTCGGGAACATCAGCCTCGTTTCCCACAGCGGGGACATCAGCGTCATGGCAGCCAGCAACGTCCCGGTGGCCAATCGGCTCGACTACGACGGCAACGCCTTGCAGATCACCGACTCCCTCGGCATCCTCGAGTCCTTCGGCGGCGGCGGCGGGCGCATCCACTACGCCCAAGTGGGACATGGCGGCTACAGCACCGGCGGCAACCACCAAGGCGACATCACTGTCGTCGCCGAGGACGGCGGTGTGAATGTCGTCGGCGGGATGTACACCGCCGATCTGAGTTCCGGACAGCTCCACTACGCCCAGATCGGCCACGGCTCTTCCAACGCGAACACTTCGACGCCGGCGGGCCACTACGTCGGCGACATCAAGGTCCATGGCTTGGGAGCCGACGGCAACGTCGTCGTCGTCGCGGGCGAGGCCTCGACCAACACGGCCCAGATCGGCCACGGCCCCCCCCACAACGACACCATTTACGGCGACTTCAGCGGCGACATCAGCGTCATCGCGGGCAACAACCTCCAACTGAACAGCGGCAACGCCGATCTCGCCACCAACTGGGGCAAAATCGGGCACGGGGATGTACGCAACGTCGGCAGCGGTCTGATAAACGGCGACATCCACATCAGCATCGGGAATTCGCTGCACATGGGTCGGGCGATCATCGGCCACCTCGATTACAAGCTTTCCGCCTCCGACATCTTCCGTTCCAACTACGGGGACACCTTCATCGCGGTGGGGCGCAACAACCCCTACGCCGGCGGCCCCGGTGAATTCCACACCACCAATCTCAGTGTCATCACCTCCGCCAGCGGCGGGGTCCTCGGCGAAACCCGCCTCTACATGCCGGATTCCTCCTCGAATTTCATCGCCGACGGCACCTTCCTGAATTCGACGGGTTACACCCGCAGCCCGGCCCCAGGCAGCGGTCGGGCCGATGAACAAATCGCGATGGAGCATGTCTTCCCGGCCTCCGGCCTCACCGCAGCGGACGCCGTCTTCACTCCCGAGGGGACCTACCCGTCCCACGGATTCGGCCCCTACAACGTCTACTACGGCGGAGAAGCCCCGCCCGAACCGGAGGTGCCCACGCCGACGACACCGACCACTCCTCCTCCTTCCAGCAGCGGTGATTCGGGTTTCGGTGACTTCTTCTTCACCTCCGCCTTCGATTCGCAGGACCGCGACAAACGCTTCCTCGGGGACGGCCTCACCGGCGCGGACGACGCCCTCTACGGCAAGCTCGGACTCCACGACGACGACGGGGAAGAAGACGAAAAACGCCGCCGCAAACGCGCTCAGGGCCGCCAGGCTCCACTCGGAGCGACCTACTACGTCTACGACCCGGGCACCAACCGCTACTCCAGCTACCGCGTCTTCGGGGTCCCCAGCGGAACCATCGCCACGGTGCCCGATCCCGAAGGCTCGTCCGGGCAGTGATTCAATGGAACACCCTGTTGAATCCGGCAGCAAACCCTGTTAGGTCCCGGCATGTCCCATGCCTATCTCTTCGATATTGGAAATGTCATCATCACCTTCGATTTCGGACGGGCCGCGCGGAAGCTGGCTCCGCTCGCGGCGGTCGAGGCGGAGGAAGCGCTCCGGCTCGTGACGCCCCTGATGCAGGACCTCGAACTGGGCCGCCTCGCACCGGAAGCTTTTGTCGCCAAAGCTTCGGAAATGATCGGGTACACGGGCGACCCCGATTTTTTCCAGCGCGCTTTCGCCGATATTTTCGAGTTGAACCAGCCCATGGTCGAATTCATCGAGGAGCGCAAGGCCGCCGGGTCCCGGCTTTATCTGCTCTCGAACACCAACGGGATTCACGTGCCCTTTTTTGAATCGACCTACCCCGTTTTCGGTCATTTCGACGGGCGCGTCTATTCGCACGAGGTCGGCCTGATGAAACCCGACCCGCGGATCTACACCCTCGTCCGCGAACGTTTTTCCTTGGTTCCGGAGCAGACGATCTACATCGACGACCTCGCCGCGAACTGCGAGGCGGGGAAAGCGGCGGGCTTCCTCGGCGTGCCCTACTCCCACAGGGCACACGAGGATTTTCTCAGCTCTGTCGCGTCTGTTGCGCAGAGTTCCTGATTTTTCCCTACACCTCCCCTTGCCATCTCGACCAAACCAGACCGCCGATTTCGTGGAGGGCCTGGGAGGTGAGTTGCAAGTGAAAGACCCGCGGGAGGAACGGACCGGGGCGATACGGATCGGACTCTCCCGGCGAAGGCCAGACCAGGAAATCCACCGGGGCGACGATGGGGGAATGCCCCTGATTCCGAAAGAGGCGAACCGAACGCGGCATGTGCAGCGCCGAGGTCACGAGGAGAAAGGGACGTTCGCCGAGGATGGGCTTGAGGTAGCGGGGATGGTCCTTGGTGTCGCGGGACTCGGTTTCTTCGAGAATCTTGTCCCCCGGCACGCCGAGCTTTTCCGCGACGGCCCGCATCGCGGCGGTCTCGGCGGGGTGCCCGGTCACGACAAAGCGCGCTTCGGGAAAGTGCTTCCAAAGATCGACCCCGCCGACCACCCGCGCGAATCCCGCCCGCGAGAGCCGCGAGAGAGTGGGTTTGCCCTTTCCGGAGAGGTGCCCACCGGCGAGGACGACGACGAAATCCGGGGTTTCCGGGACGACGAGGGCATCGCCTTTTTCCTCCAGCGGAGGATGCTGCGACTCGAGATGGAAGGCCAGCGCCTCGGCGATGGGAGGCACGCTGCCGAGATAGAGAGTCAGCATTCCGAGCACCACGAGGATCACCCCGAAATCCCCCGCGAAGGCCCGGAACCGCGCCCACTTCGGCCCCAAGGGCTTTTTCGGCTGCCGCGCGGCGAAGCTGATGAGGACGACCCCGAGAAAAATCAGTTCCAGCGTGACCGACACCGGATTGATATAGCTCGAAAGCATTTTTTTGAAGGAAAACCAGAAATCCATCGCGTGGGGCAAAGCACCGTCCCGTCATCTGGAACGCGGCATCAGCACAAATGTGCCGGAGAGTTTTCCACCTTGCTACAAGAGACTGATCGCGTAAAGAAGGCCTTTTGACACAAAAGCCATCGTGTTTGAAATTCCCCTTCCCCTGCGACAGGCGGAAACCCCATTGAACCCCTTTTTTATGAGCGACAAGACAGAACACCCCCAGACGGAGACCACGCGACGCGGTTTCGTGAAAACGGCCGGTGCCACCGCCGCCGCGGGAGCCGCAATCGGCTTTCCCAGCGTGACTTTCGGTGCCCCGAACGACAAAAAACTCAAGATCGGCGTCGTCGGCACCGGGGGACGGGGCGGCGGGGCGATGCTCAACGCGCTCGCGGCCGATGACAATGTCGAACTCTGGGCTGCCGGGGACCTCTACCTCGAAGCGGCGGAGAAAAAACTCGCCATGGTGCGCAAGTCGTCCACCGCCGAAGGCAAACTCGCCGACGGACTCGACAGTCGCGTCTTCAGCGGGATCGATTCCTACAAGCAAGTCATCGACTCCGGGGTGGATGTCATCCTGCTGACCACGCCCCCCGCTTTCCGACCCACCCATTTCAAGGCGGCGATCGAGGCCGGGATCCATTCCTTTGTCGAAAAACCCTGCGCCACCGATATCGCCGGGGTGAAAGACTTTCTCGCCACCAGCAAGATCGCGGCGCAGAAGGATCTCTCCGTTCTCTGCGGCTTCTGCTACCGCTACAGCGAGCACGGGCGCGCCCTCTTCGAGCGCATCCACGACGGTGCCATCGGTGACGTCGTGAGCATCCACTCGGTCTACAACGCCGGTCCGGTCAAGGCCATGCCCGATCCCTCGACCCGCCCCGACGGAATGAGCGACACCGAATGGCAGATTTCCAACTGGTACAATTTCACCTGGCTGGGCGGAGACGGCATCGTCGAGCAGGGCTGTCACAACGTCGACCGCATCGCCTGGGCCTTTCAGGATGCCAAGCCCGTCGCCGCCTTCGGCACGGGCGGGCGCACCCGTTCCAACCACCAGGGCAACATCTACGATCACTTCAGTGTGAGCTACGAATACGCCAACAACGCGACCGCCCACGTCGTGTGGCGTCAGTATCTCGATTCCTACAACTTCACCGGTGACACCATCTACGGCACCAAGGGCATCGCCAAATTCGGCACCAGTTCGGCCGAGATCACCGGAGGAACGAACTGGAACTGGCGCAAACCGAGGCTGCCCAAGAGCATGTACGACCTCGAGCACAAGGAGTTCTTCGCCGCGATCCGCTCGGGGCAGCGCAAGGACGACGCCGAATGGATCGGGAACTCGACCACTCTCGCGATCCTCGGTCGCACCGCCTGCTACTCGGGCAAACGGATCACCTGGGACGACATGTGGAACGCCCAGCAGAATCTCGTGCCCGATGTCATCGACATGAACGGTCCCCTCCCCATCCGTCCGATCCGCGTGCCGGGCGTGCCGGAAACCCAGGACACGGTCTTCCCCGAAGACACCCAGAAGGCTTGAGCGTCCGTTGAAAGCCCCGCGGCAAAACATCTCGGGATGTCCCGCCGGGGCGTAACAACCATCGATCAAAGGCCTTCGTCTTGGACAACAAATGTCGCGGCCGCGACATTTGTTGTCCAAGTGGTGCCGATGGCATTCCTGATCCTCCTACAATTCACGAGCCGGGAGATCCATTCCACGGATGGGAGCGGGCCATGGGCGGCCTCACTCTCCGGTTGATTTTCGGGCCATCCCGCCGTTCGCTTCGTCCGTGATCCTCGACCTCTCAACCCCGCGCGTCGTCGCGACCGTCACCACGAAAGAGGACTTGTCCTGTCTCGTTCCCGGGACCGCCGTGCCCTGCGACGTGCTCGAGTATCGTCTCGACAATCTCGCCGCCGTCGCCGCCGCGGCGGGTGCCGGGATGGCCGCCCACCCCACTCCCGCCCTGCTCACGGTGCGCCGCCCCGAGGAAGGTGGCGTCGGCGCGTTGGACGAGGAAAAACGCCTCGCGCTCTACCGCGACCACCTCGCCCACGCCGCGCTCGTCGATACGGAAATCGCGTCCCTGAGGAAGCCCGCCTTCGCCGGATTCCCCGGCGAGGTCCGTGCGGCTGGCGCGCTTCTGGTCGGCTCGTTCCACGATTTCGAAGGATTTCCGGACCGGGATCTTCTCGCCGACACTCTCACGGAGGCCTTCGCCCTCGGGGTCGATGTCGCCAAAATCGCGGTGGTCGTCCACGAGATGCGCGATCTTTTTTTCCTCGTGGATCTGCTCGAATACCATCGTCGCCACGGACGGCGGGTATCGCTGATGGGGATGGGAATGCTCGGGAAACTCTCGCGTCTCGTCCTCGCCAAAGCGGGTTCGTGTTTGAACTACGGGTATTTCCGGACCGCGAACGCACCGGGGCAATGGCCCGCCGCCGATCTCCGCAGGCTCGTCGCGGAAATCTGAGGGAAATTCAATGGGTCGGTGCGGCCACGGTGCCGTCGATGACCTCGCGGCGGCGCGTCTCCACGATACGCGAGGCGATGTCGAGGATGGTTTCCTCGAGGAGGAGACGCAGGTGGCTGCCGGCGCGGTAGTCGGCCGGGGCGATGTGCTTGATCCGCCCCGCCACCCCGGAGAGCTGGTAGGCCTTGCGGAAGCTGACGCGGGATTCGTCATCGGGATTGTAGACGGCGATGCTATGACCACCGAAACGTTTCATCACGGTGAAGCAGGGCACGTCGGTGGGACCGTCCCCGAGATAGATCATGTTCGGGAACGGGATCGGACGCAGGTGATCTTGCATGTGGTCGTTGACGTCCTCGGAGGGGTCGAGCATGCCTTTGTTGATGCGGAAGAGATACTGCGTCTTGGCGGTGTGGGAAATGACCCGCCTCGGAAACGAGATGCGCCCGGCGCTGTTTTCGGCGAATTCGCAGCCGAAAATCTCTTTGATGTAGGGCCGCAACCGACTCCCCTCGATCAGGGCCTTCATTCCGCTGGAAACGATGTAGTGCTCTATTTTCACCCCCATGGCGCGGTGTTCGTCCGTCAGGAGCTGCTCCAGTTCCCCGAACATTTCCGGGAGGCCCGGGAAAAAGCGGAGTCCTTTGCCCAGCTCCTCGAGATCGGCGTTGCTCGGCCCGTCCAGCTCCAGATAGTCGATGATGGCTTTGAGGTAGGCCAGTTCGTTTTCATAGCCCTCTTCCTCGACGAGAATTTTGCAGCGCTTCCAGAACTCGGCGGGGTTGATTCCGAATTTGGGAAAAAGCACCTCGTCCTGCATGTAGGTGGGGCTGAGGGTCTGGTCGTAATCGTAGACGATTCCAATGATGTTCTGTGGGGCGGCCATGGGAGAGGGTACCGTGGAATGGGCAAAGTTCAAAAATTCAGAGTCACGGCGCGGTCTCCTCCGCGGTCGCATCACCGGCCCCGGGTCGCCCTTCGATCTCGCGCAGGGCCGATTCGAGGTCGGGATGGGACCACTGGAAGTCGAAGGATTTCAAGACCACGGGATCGACCCGCTGGCTGGAGAGAAAGAGGTCCCCCATCCCGCCCGGAAGACGCTTCAGCAAAAAAGCGGGCACCGGAAACAGCGCCGGTCGCCGGAGAATCCGCGCGTAGGTCCCGGTGAATTCCCGATTCGTGACCGGACGGGGCGAGACGCCGTTGACCCGTCCGCGGAGACTATCTTTTTCCACGCAATCGGCGAAAACCCTCGCGAGATCGTGCAAATGGATCCACGACATCCACTGCCGCCCCTGCCCGAGACGCCCTCCGAGACCGAGCAGGAAAAGGGGACGGAGACGCCGCAGCATCCCTCCGCGTCCCAGAACGAGACCGATACGGAGATGGACCACGCGCACCCCCAGTTTCTCCGACTTGATCGAGGCGCTCTCCCAATCCCGGCAGACCGC
The DNA here is from genome assembly GCA_012719225.1 of Verrucomicrobiaceae bacterium. Lineage (GTDB taxonomy): Bacteria > Verrucomicrobiota > Verrucomicrobiia > Verrucomicrobiales > DEV007 > Arctic95D-9. The sequence goes on along the minus strand of JAAYAT010000292.1, from coordinate 3,772 downwards.
CGGGAGAAATCCGAAGCCGACATCGCTCTCCTCGTCGAGCCACTCGTCGGCACGGTCGCCGTAGTAGCCCGTTCCCGAAGCCGACACCAGAACGCTCGGGCGCCCCGCCTCCGGAGTCCGGGCGATCGCCTCGACGAGATCGTGGCTCAGGTCGACCCGGCTCTCGTGGATGCGCCTTTTTTTGTCCCGGCTCCACCATCCCACGACGGGCTCGCCCGCGAGATGGATCAGGGCGTCGAGTCCGTCGAGGTCGATACTGCCGGGATCGGCGAGGGAGCGGGTCTCATCGGCCCCGGCGACTCCGCCGGGTTGCCGGGAAAACGCCACCACGGTCCAGCCGCGGGTTTTTCCTTCCCTGAGAACCGCGGAACCGAGAAATCCACTCGCTCCGGTGACGCCTACTTTCATGCGGCACCCTATAACCTCGCAAGGCAAATAGGTAGGCGAAAATCACCGGAGAAACGCCCCGGAGCCAGCAGCCTGTCCGACTTCACGCGGTCGCTTCGGCTTTCTGCTGGTCGAGGATGGCGACGAACTCGCTGGAATTCCGGCGCAGGCGGGTCAGCCCCTCGGTCGATTCCGCGGACAATCCCGATTCCATGAGAATGAGCTCGGAAAATCCGGTGACCGACCCGATCATGTTGCGGAAGTCGTGGCGCAGTTCTTTGTCATGGAGGGAAAAATCGGCGACTCCGTTGAGCTTCTTGCGAATCTCGCGGCCCGAATTTTCGATATAGCCGAACAGCTCGGGACCATCTTCGCCGTATTCGCCGATGCGGGGACGCAGGGAGAGGCTCGTCTCGACGATGTCCCGCGCGATTTCGCGCAGCCGGTTGAGGGAAGGATCGCGGCTCACCACATCCTGGACCTCCTCTTCCGCCGGAACCCGGTGGCGATCCGCCTCGCGCCGCAGCGCCTCGATGACCTGACGGCTGCTGTAATGGGTGGGGAACACCGCCAGGAAACCGCCCGCCTTCGCCTTTTCAAAGAGCTGCTGGTTGGCGGTGGAGGCCAGACCGAAAAAGGGAACATTCGCCAGGGTGCCGATGCCACGCACCGCCTGGATCGCGCTCCACAGGCCGAGTTCGGCGAGATCGAGATCCACGACCATGAAATCCGGGGTGTGTTGCCGACAGAATTCCACCATTTGGATGGGATTCCACACCACCGCCGTCTGGAAACCTTCCTGAGCCAGCGCTTGCTGGTAGCGCTCGCCGGTCTGACGTTCCCCCGCGACAATCAAAACCCTATTCATAAGTTAATGGAGTGAAAAATACCAAATTATCGGCAAATAATCAAATTACCATAAATATACTGGTTTTTAAGCTTATTCCAAGAAATTTTTAAAAGTTTTTGAAAATCGCCGAAAAATCGTCCGTTGCGAAGCGTCCGACGTAAATTAGAATGCCCCCCAACAAACGGGGCACACCCCTGCCTAACCCTATTGATACAAACATGACCAAAGTTCTCCTTACTCTCTCTCTGGCTGCCGTCCTCTTCGCCGGTTCGACGACCACGCGAGCGGAAGAAGTGGCCGAGATCACCCTCACGGCCGACAAGATCCAGTTTATCTATGACATCAAGGAATTCACCGTGAAAGCCGGTCAGAAGGTAAAACTCACTCTCATCAACCCCGCCGACAGTGTCACCCGGCAGCCGCACAATATTCTCATCGTGAAGCCCGGCAAGAAGGATGTCGTGGGCATGGCCGCCAACAACGGCATGGCCGACCCGACCTTCCTCACGACCAAGCAGGCGGTGCCGGACTCCGAGGAGATCCTCCACCACTCCAAGCTCGTTCAGGCGGGAGAACAGGACACGCTGGAGTTCACCGCACCCACCGAACCCGGCGAGTACCCCTACCTCTGCACCTACCCCGGCCACTGGGCGATCATGAACGGTGTCATGAAAGTCGTCGAGTAACCCTCGCATAGCTCTTCATTTTCATTTTTCCCACACTCCGGAACGGCTCGCAGGGGCCGTATCCGGAGTTTTTTTGTGCCGTTTTCCGCGTTTTTTCACAAAAACAAAGGAAGAAAAAGGAGAAGCGTGAAATTAATCATTGTATTTTTCATATTTTCCATATATCCTAACTTTCTTTTTAGGATGAGATCCAGAATCCAGATCATCGACGACAATGTTGCGCTCACCACTCTGTTGGCGAAAGCGCTGACCAAGTTCGATTACGATCCCATCGTGGAGAACAATCCGCTTCTCGCCATCAACACGGTGCGGCATTACATGCCCGATCTGATCTTGCTCGACGTCATGATGCCCGAGCGCGACGGCGGCCGGGTGCTCGCCGATCTCCGCAACGATCTTTCCCTCCGCTACATCCCGGTGATACTCCTCACCGCGATTGCCCGCGAAGCGCAGACCCTCGCCAGCACCGGCGGCATCCAGAGCACGGTCCTCTCCAAGCCGGTGCAGCTCCAGGAACTGATCCAGACGATAGAGTCCCATCTCCAGGCCGCCAAGACCTACAACCAACTGCGGGCGGACGACTCGGAGGAGGCGGAATCTTCCTCCCGTTTTCAGGAACTGCCCGACTTCGAGGCCGAAGGCGAGGGATCACCGGGCCACTCCGGCGGCCCCGTCGCGAGTCCTTCCCTCTCCTTTTCCGGTCAATTCCCCGCCCGGGAAGAAGCGCCCCCGCATCCCGGGGAAGGATCGGCCTTCTCCTTTCCGAGCCGGTCCGATCGCGAAAAGCCCGGCCCCAGCGTGTGGTGAAGGCGCTTTTTCAGGGATTCAGGGGTTGAGGGGTTTGGCTAATCCGCAGCGACGGAATTCCCCGAGACACCAGTCGTATTCCGCGACGAGCTGGTCGACGACGTCTCCGCTTTTCAGCGCGGTCGGCATCACTTCCCAGGTGTAGGTCTCTATTTCAAAATGGCGGCACCAGCCCGGATCGGCCGCCATCAGGTCGAGCAAGCCGGTGATGTGATCGCGGGTGTCGGCGAAGAGGGCTTCGGGATGGGAATGGACCGGCACATGGAAATGGACCCGCCATTCCCGCCCCGGATCGTCCGTCGTTTGGAACCACTCCACCGCGTCGGGAAGATCCTTGAAACGACGGACCACTCCGGCCCCGTCGGAGACGATGACCTGATGCAGGTAGACCTCGTCGTGAAAAAGCGCGAGGCGCTCCACGGACTCCGTCGTCGGTTGGAGGGAAAGCGCCGAGCTGAGATGAATCTTGCTGATCCGGATACCAGCCCCACGCAGGGCCCCGATCGCATCGGCCGGCTCTTCGAATTCCACCGCGAGGTGGCAGGTATCGTAGTTCAGCCCGATGTTCTGGAGCAAGCGTTCCCGCTCTTCCCCACCGAGTCCGTCGGTCAATTGCTCGAAAAAAGCGACCGTTTCCGCGCTCGTTTCGAAGAGTCCGAGAGGCTCGGGTTCCAGGCCGAGGTGCAGGTCGCGCCCGGTCCGGTCGCGCAGACGATCCAAGTACTCGCCGCACGCCCGCAACTGCCGGTGGATCGTCTCCACCTGATCGGACCCCGGTCGGATGAACTCCTTGAACGAACCCGGTAGGGTGCTGACACTAACACTCTCTCCCGGCGGAGCGAATTCGTCGAGCAGATCGAAGAGCCGCAGGGTGTAGGCCAGCCGCTCCGGCGTGGTCCAGTCCGGCGCGTAGACCTGCTCCTTGACCCGGCTGCCGTGGAAGGTTCCGTAGGGAAATCCGTTGATTGTGAAAACGTAGGCGTTGCGTTCCTCCAACCAACGCCGGAAATCGTCGCGCAATTTTCTGTCGGCGGAAAGCTCG
>JAAYAT010000291.1 GCA_012719225.1 Verrucomicrobiaceae bacterium | reverse complement strand
GCGATCGCGAGGAGCGGTAGCTTCATCAGGAAAGAGTCGCCGAGGTGGTGGAGTTTCGCCACCGCCGGGGACAAGCGCGCGCCGACCTGGGTGGTTTCCGTGAGCCGGTCGAGGGCGAGGACGACTCCCTCGGTCCGGCGCACCAGAGCGAGGGCGTCTTCCCGCGTTCTCGCTCCGGGGACTTCCCCACTGAGAACGACCACCCCGGAGTTCACTTGCACCGCTATGGTTTTGAATTCGTCGATCTGCGAAAAGATCGCGGTGATGCGTTGCCGTATCTTCTCGTCGGGGGTGAGGGTGCTGACCTCGACGCGTGGTTCCGGCTCGGCCTCTTTCGCCGCCTGGCCCCGCGCGGAGGGAAGGAGGGCGCACGCGAGCGCGCAGGTCAGCAAAAGGAGGGGCAGGCCGTGGGGCGGAGGGGAGGGGACGATCCGGGTGATCATGGGGAACGGTCCGCCCGGATGCGCTTTGGCGTCAAGGGGATTCGCGGGTGGGTTCCGGCGGCGGATCTCCCGAAGCCGCCCCATCTGGATCGATTTCCAGGCGGGAAATTTTCAGCGAAAGAGCAATACCGGCACGGTGCAGGTGCGCAGGAGGGTGGTGGTGGTGCTGCCGAGGATGAGCTGTCTCACCCGGGTGTGGCCATAGGCTCCCATGACGAGAAGGTGGATTTCCCGCTCCTTGACCTCTCTCGCGATGATGTCGTCCGCATCGCCCGGGAGAAGGTCTGCGGTGACGGAAAAGCCCGCCGCCCGGAGCGAGTCGGCGGCGGTCTCGAGTTGCCGGGCGAGTTCTCCGTCGGCTTTGCCCACGGCCAGGAGGTGGCATTCCGCCCCCCGCAGCAGCGGCTCGGTGGTCAGGTAGTGAACCGCTTTGCGCGCGCTGGCGCCGCCGTCGAAGGCGATCAGAAAACGGTCGGGCGTCCTGAATTCCCGCGAGGCGACCAGCACCGGCACCGGCACGCTGCGGACCACTCGCTCCAGGTTGCTACCCAAGTGGCCCCGGGCGAAATCGGCGTGCTCCCCGCGCTTGCCGATCACAATCAGCGACGTGTCATCGGCGAGTTCGTCGACGGCGTCCACGAGGGAACCGTGGCGCTGGGTGGCGGAGATGTCCGGGCTTTCGTCCGTCGTGGCGGCGCGGAGTTGCCTCATCGCGTCGTCGAGGATCGCTTGCCCCCGCAGCCGGGCGACGCGGGCGTGGGTCTCGTCGGCCAGGGCGAGTTCCGCGAGCAATTCGGCGCTGGCGTCAAAACCGATCGTGCCGCTGAGATCCCGTTCCGAAGGATGTTCGTGGCGCTCGATGACATGGAGCACATGGATGGGGGCGGACTGGCGGGAGGCCGCCCACGCCGCATGGTGATACACGCTGGAAGCGTAGAGGGAGCCGTCGGTGCAAGCGATGATCATGGGGATGGAGAGGTGGGGATTCAGTGTTCGAGCATGCGTTCCAGGGCGTCCGGCTTGTCGTGTACCGCGAGTTTTTCGACGATTGTGGCGCTCGCTTCGTTGAGCCCGATCACTACGACTTCCGCTCCCTCGCGGCGGAATTTCAGAATGACCTTGTCGAGTGCTCCGACCGAGGTCAAGTCCCAGAAATGGGCCTGGGAGACGTCGATGACGACTTTCGAGAGCACTTCCCGGAAATCGAAGCCCGCGAGGAAGGTGTCCGCGGACACGAAGAAGACCTGGCCGCGGACGAGGTAGGTGCGGCAGTCGCCTTCCCGGGTCGAGGTGATCCGGATGACCTGGGCCACTTTGCGGGCGAAGAACAGCGAGGCGAGGAGCACGCCGACCGCCACTCCGATGGCGAGGTTGTGGGTCCACACCACGGTGATGACGGTGCCGAGCATCACCAGGTTGGTGGTCCGCGGATGCACCGCGAGGTTTCGGAACGAGGCCCAGTTGAAAGTGCCGATCGAGACCATGATCATCACCGCGACCAAGGCCGCCATCGGAATTTGCCGGACCCAGGGACCGAAGACGAGAATCAGCACCAGCAGGAAGACTCCCGCGCAGAGTGTGGAGAGGCGGGTGCGGCCGCCCGATTTCACATTGATGATCGACTGCCCGATCATGGCGCATCCCGCCATGCCTCCGAAAAGCCCCGCGGTGATATTCGCCAGGCCCTGGCCCCGGCATTCCCGGTTCTTGTCGCTCGGCGTGTCGGTGAGTTCGTCCACGATCTGGGCGGTCATGAGCGATTCGAGGAGCCCCACCACCGCCATGCTCAACGAGTAGGGCAGGATGATCGCGAGGGTGTGAAAATCGAGGGGCACCTGCGGCCAGAGAAACAGCGGCAGCGTGTCGGGCAGCGTGCCGAGATCCCCCACCCGCCGCACATCCAGGCCGAAACCTATCGCGAGGCTTGTCAGGACCACGATACAGACCAGCGGAGAGGGCACCGCCTTGGTCCAGCGGGGCAACAGGTAGATGATCGCCAGTCCTCCGGCCACCATCGTGTAGGTGATCCAGTTGACCCCCGACACCCCCGGATTCAGCTCGGGGAGTTGCGCCAGAAAGATGAGAATGGCCAGCGCGTTGACGAAGCCGGTCATGACCGCTTTCGAGACGAAACGCATCAGGGAACCCACTTTCAGCAAGCCGAGGACGATCTGGATCCCGCCGGTGAGAATCGTGGCGGCGAGAAGATACTGGAGGCCGTGGTCCCGCACGAGGGTGACCATCAGCAGCGCCATCGCTCCGGTCGCGGCTGAAATCATCCCCGGACGACCGCCCGCGAAGGCGGTCACCACCGCGATGCAGAAGGAAGCGTAGAGACCGACCTTGGGATCGACCCCGGCGATGATGGAGAAGGCGATCGCCTCGGGGATGAGGGCGAGGGCGACGACCATACCCGCCAGCACATCGCCGCGGAGATGGGAGAACCAGGCAGAGCGGGAGAAGAGAGTGGGCATCGGGAAAAAGGGAATTAGGAGAAATGAGGGGAAAGGAAAAACAAAGGACTCCCGCGCACGGCGGGGAACGAACGGAGAGGACGCGCGTCATCGTCCGCGCCGGGGGAGAGCGACGAGATCGCCGACAAACGAATCGCGACGGAAGCGTGACCGCGGACGGATCCACTGGCAAGGCGGGTCCCGACGGGCTCCTGGCGGGCACCGCGGTCCCGACCGACTGGCGGCCTCCACCGATTCGGCGCGCATCCTGCGCTCGTATCCGCCTTCCGGCAAGGTCTTTCCCGCGCGACCCCGTTTTCCCTGCGAAACCGTTTCGGAAAATCCCTTGTGAAATGGCTTTTTTCCCCTAGATTTGCGCCCCTCGACCGCTTGCAGGTGCTCCAGGAGCGGTCGGGTCCTTTTAACGGAGCAATGTCGGAAGGCTTACTCACCAGTAACTAACCCCAACCTTATTCTATGTCAGCTACACTCAGTCCCTCCGGTCTGGACCTCATGGCCCTGATCGATCAGAAATTCCACAGTCACCGCGAGAACTCCATCGTGCGGGGCACCATCATCGAAGTCCGCCCGCAGGTCGTGGTCGTGGACGTCGGAGCGAAATCCGAGGGGATCATCCCGATCTCCGAATTCGAAGACGAAGAATTCGCCGTCGGCGACGAATTCGAAGTCCTCCTCGAGAAGCTGGAGAACGACGAGGGCATGGTCGTCCTTTCCAAAGAGAAAGCGGCCCACAAACAAAACTGGGACAAAATCGTCAAAGTCTACGAAGACGGCGGTCTCGTCAAAGGCAAGGTCAAGTCCGTCGTCAAGGGCGGCCTGATGGTCAACGTCGGGGTCGAGGCCTTCCTCCCCGGATCACAGATCGACATCATCCCGCCGAAAGATCTCAACGAATACGTCGGCAACGTCTACGAATTCAAGATCGTCAAGGTCAACGACATCCGCAAGAACATCGTTCTCAGCCGTCGCGAGGTCATCGAGGCCGAACGCGCCGAGCAGCGTGCCGAGTTCCTCGATTCCGTCAAGATCGGCGACCGCGTCGAGGGCATCGTCAAGAACATCACCGACTTCGGGGCCTTCATCGACCTGCAGGGCATGGACGGCCTGCTCCACATCACCGACATGAGCTGGGGCCGCATCAACCACCCCAGCGAGATGCTCGCGATCGGCCAGAAAATCGAGGTCATCATTCTCGACGTCGACAAGGAAAAAGAGCGCGTCTCGCTCGGTTCCAAACAACTTCAGGACAACCCCTGGGAAGAGATCGAAGCCAAGTTCCCCATCGGCATGGAAGTCGGTGGCAAGATCACGAAGCTCGTTCCCTACGGTGCTTTCGTCGAACTCGAGAAGGGCGTCGAAGGTCTCATCCACGTGTCCGAACTCTCCTGGACCAAGCGCATCACGCGCCCCAGCGACGTGCTTTCCCTCGATCAGGACATCCGGGCCGTCGTGCTGGCGATCAGCAAGGAAGAGCAGAAAATCTCCCTCGGGGTGCGTCAGCTCGAAGTCAACCCCTGGGACGAAGTCGAAGCCCGCTACCCCATCGGCACCACGATCAAGGGCGAGATCCGCAACCTCACGCCTTACGGTGCTTTCGTGGAACTCGAAGATGGCATCGACGGCATGATCCACGTGTCCGACCTCAGCTGGACCCGCAAGATCAATCACCCCAGCGAGGTGGTGAAAAAGGGCGAGGTGGTCGAGGCCGCCGTGCTGGAAATCGACAAGACCAACCAGCGCATCAGCCTGGGCGTCAAGCAACTCGAGAACGATCCCTGGAGCGAGATCGACAGCCGTTTCAAGGTGGGCGACCTCCTCAAGGGCACCGTCGCGAAGATCGCCAGCTTCGGCGCGTTCATCCAGCTCGAAGACGACATCGACGGCCTGGTCCACATCTCGCAGCTCAGCGAGGACCACGTCGCCAAGGTCAAGGACGTCATCAAAGTCGGCGACGAAGTCGAGGCCCGCGTCATCAAGGTCGACAAGATCGAGCGCCGCATCGGTCTCTCGATCAAGGCGGCCGAGTACTCCGAAGAGCAGCTCAAGAAAGAGACCGCCGCCTTCGACGCGCTCCGTCCCAGCTCCGACCTCGTCGGACTCGAACAAGCCTTCAATCTGGCGACCGAGGAATGGCGCCCGAGCGACAGCGCCCAGGAGGACTGAGGTCCGCCGATCAACGAAAGGGCACCGGAGCGACTCGCTCCGGCACACTCTTTGCAAGGAAGGAGCAGGGCGCGATCCCTGCTCCTTTTTTTGTGCAAAATGCCCGGAAACCGGTCACAAAACCCTTCCTGGCGAAAAAAGAATGGGAGCGCAAATCATTTTGTTCTGCTAGAATTTTCATACCAATTTGTTTTGCCCGACCCCCGGAGGGGACCGAAGCCCCTCGCCTGCCGCCATGCACCCCGAAACCACCAGGATCACGCTGCCTCCGCCGCAGATGATTCGGCCCCGCCGACCGAGGGTGCCGCGATGGGCCTGGATCGTCCTGATTCTCCTCTCCCTGCTCCTCGGGGCCGGCGGCGGCTGGTACCTGGGCTGGAAGCAAGGCGGGTCGACGCCGGATGGCGGTGCCGTCGTGGCGCACGCCCCCGCCGGAGCGGACGGTGCGGCCGCGAAGAAGGTCGCCGAAGCGCGGATCGCGGTTGCTTCGGGAGACTGGCTCGCAGCCCGTCGCCTCTTTGAAGAAGCCCGCGATCTCGATCCCGACAATCCCGACGCCCTCGCCTCCCTGCCCCTGATCAACCGTCGCCTCGCCGAAGCGCGGGGCGTCATCACTGTCTCCACCGTGCCCGAAGGGGCGCTGGTGAAGGTGGGATCGCTCAAAGCGCGGACCAGTCCCGCCACCTTCACCGGGGTGCCCCTCGGCGAGCACGAGGTGGTGGTGACCCTCGACGGTTTCGATCCGGTGACCCGCCAGGTCCTCATCGACAGCGAAGAACCGCAAACTCTCGCCGACATCGCCCTGACGAGGAGTTCCGGCCAGATCGAAGTCGTGAGCGAACCGCAGGGGGCGGACTTCAAGCTCATCCGCACCCGCGAGCGCAAGGCCGCGGAACTCGTGCAGGTCGGGACCACCCCCGCCCGCATCGAGTGCCTCGACCCCGGCGAATACCAGGTGCTCATGGCGGTGGAGGGTTGGCCCGAACAATCGCAGTTCGTCCGGGTGGAAAACAACCGCAACACCTCCGTCTCCGCCGTTTTCGCCAAAGGTGGTCTCAAGATCACGAGCGACCCCTCCGGCGCGGAAGTCTGGATCCAGGCCGGGGAATCCGCCATTCGCAAGGTCGGCACGACCCCGCTGAGCCTCGCCGATCTGCCCGCCGGGAAACACCGCCTCGAGCTGCGCTACGCCGACTGGGCCCCCATCAGCCGTTCCGTCGAGGTCAGCGGCGGTTCGACCCAGGACCTCGAGTTTTCCTGGGAACGCGCCCTCGTTTCCTTCACCAGCGATCCACCCGGAGCGGAGGTCTATCTCGGCGACAAACCCCTCGGACGGGGAGGACAGAAGACCCCCTTCCGCCTCGAACTGCCCGAGGGAGACTACCGATTTTCCGCCCGGCACTCGCAGCTCGATCCCGTCTCCGAAGCCGCCTACATCGACGCCGACACCGGTTCCAATACGGTTCACTTCCCCTTTGCATACGGTTCCGTCACCCTCGCGAGCGAGCCGTCCGGCGCCGCCGTCGTCTCGGGCGGTATGCCCATGGGCCGGACGCCGCTGACCCTCCCGGTGGTGCCGCCGGGGAACTACACCTTCGAGCTTAGCAAAGAGCAACACCGCGGAACCTCCGTCTCGGGATCGCTGGAGGCGGGCGGTTCCCTCGATTTCACCGCCACGCTCACCTACGATTCCACCCCCGTGGTCAGCCGCGATTTCAAAAACGGCCTCGGACAGCAACTCGTCTGGATCGATGCCCTCGGCGGCTGGGCGGGCGCCTACGAAGTCACCCAGGCCGAATACGAGCGCCTCGCCGGGATCAATCCGAGCTATTTCAAATCCCCCCGACATCCCGTCGAGACCGTCACCTGGTACGACGCGGTGAAGTTCTGCGAAGCCCTCACCGTGCAAGAACGCTCCCTCGGCACCCTCCCGGCGGGGTACCGCTACCGGCTCCCCACGGACGCGGAGTGGAGCCAACTGGTCGGCGGACAAAAACTCGACGGAGCCATCTCCAGCCTGTTTGAACGACAGAAATCGACCGCCCCGGTCGGCTCGCTCGCTCCCAACGAATTCGGATTGTATGACATCCGCGGGAATGTCTGGGAATGGGTCAGTGACTGGTACTCCCAGACCATCCTCAACCGGGTCCGGCAGGAAGGCTCCACCGCCACGGACGAGTGGGTCGGCACCGACCGGAAAGTGCTGCGGGGCGGAGCGTGGAACCGGTCTTCCGAATTCGATCTCGCCGTGGCCAACCGCATGGCCGCCCGCCCCTCCGCCGAAGATCGCTACGACGTCGGTTTCCGCGTCGTCCTCATGCGGGAGTGAGCGGTTCGTGCCGGATCGCGTCACTTGATCCTGCCCCGGTCGCGGTGTCCCGGTAGGGGGAAAGCCCCCCAAACCGATGAGATTGTCCAAAACCGCGCTACGAATCCCACCTCTCTTGACGCTGCTGGCCATGGTCGTCGCGGCCACTGTAGCCACCGTCGCGGCGGAACCCGCGGCCGATCCGTTGCCCGGAACCTCCCCGCTGACCGGCGACGAAGATCTCTCCGAGCGCATGGGCGCGGGGGTGTCGAACTACTACGAGCGGGAAACCCAGCGTTCCCCCGAGGGCCGGGCGGCCTTTTGGAAACCCGACTTTTCCTCACCGGAAGCCTATGCCGCCTCGGTGCAACCCAACCGCGAGCGGCTCGCCCGTCTCCTCGGGGCGGTCGATCCGCGTCCCACGCCGACGGAACTCGAACTCGTCGCCACCCTCTCCTCGCCCGCGAAAAAAGCGGAAACCGAAGCCTTCGTGGTGCGGGCGGTGCGCTGGCCGATCTGCGACGGAGTCCACGGGGAAGGGCTCTTGCTCCAGCCCGCGGGGACCCCGGTCGCCCGCGTCGTGGTCCTGCCGGACGCCGACCAGCCGCCCGAACGGCTCGTGACGGGTGTTGCCGAGGGAGCGGAACTTTTCCCCGCCTACGCGAGGCGGCTTGCGGAAAACGGCTGCCAGGTCATCGTGCCCACCCTGATCGACCGCTCCTCGACCCATTCGGGCAACGCCGAGCTGGAGCGTTTCACCAACCAGCCGCACCGGGAGTGGATCTACCGGCAGGCCTACACCTTCGGCCGCCACATCATCGGCTACGAGATTCAAAAAATCGCTGGAGCGCTCGATTGGTTCGAACAGCAGAACACCGAGCAGGATTTGCCGCTCGGCGTGGCGGGCTGGGGCGAGGGCGGTCTCCTCGCCTTTTATGCCGCCGCCGTGGACACCCGAATCGACGCCGCCCTGGTGAGCGGGTATTTCGACCGGCGTGAACGCCTCTGGGCCGAGCCGATCTACCGCAACCTCTTCGGCCTGTTGCGGGAATTCGGCGACGCGGAGATCGCCTCCCTGATCGCCCCGAGAAAACTTGTCATCGAGCACTCCCGCGCCCCGCGGGTGGACGGACCGCCTCCGGCCCTGACCAGAGTGCCGGTTCGACTGGGTGCCTCGGCCGCTCCGGGCAGGATCACCACGCCCGTCTTCGCCGATGTCTCTTTCGAGGTCGAGCGGGCGCGGCGTCTCGCCGGGATTTTTCAGGAAGGGCTGGACTTCCACTACCGCGACGCCGGGAAACGCAGCGGATCGGAGAGCGACCGCACCGTCGGTCCGATGGCCGATACGACCCTGCTCGCCTTCCTGCGCTCCCTCGGCGTGGAAAAGACCGAGCTCGCTCCTCCCGGCGACCAGGCCATCCCCGCGCCCGACCCCGCCGTCGTGGCGGAACGGCAGCAGCGTCAGGTGAGCGAGTTGGAGCATCATATCCAAGGGCTCATCGAGACCTCGCGAGGCGAACGCGACGACTATTTCTGGAAGAACACCCCCATCACCACGCCCGAGGCCTGGGATGCCGCGATGGAACCCTACCGCGAGGCCTTCCGGGACGAAATCAACGGACGGGTGCCCGACGACGGAACGCCCATGGAACCAAAATCGAGGCTGATGTTCGAGCGTCCCACTTGGAGCGCCTACGAAGTGACCCTCGACGTGGCGCAGCCCGATTTGTTTGTCTGGGGGTATCTCCTGCTTCCCAAAGACATCCCCGAGGGAGAAAAGCGGCCCCTCATCGTGGCCCAGCACGGCGGATCGGGAGTCCCCGCCGTGGTCATCAACGAAGATCCCAAAACCAACAAGGCCTACAAAGCCTACGCCGTTCGCTTGGTCGAACAGGGCTACGTCGTCTTCGCCCCTCATTTTCCCTGGCGCACCACGGACCGCTTCTTCCGCGTCGCCGAACGAAAGGCCAATCCGCTCGGACAGACCACCTTTGCGGTCATTTTCGCCCAGCACGAGAAGATGCTCGACTGGCTCACGGCCCAGCCCTGGGTCGATCCGCAGCGCATCGGTCTCTACGGACTCTCCTGGGGCGGCAAGGTGGCCATGCGCGTGCCCGCGGTGGAACCCCGCTACGCCCTGAGCATTTGCTCGGGCGATTTCAACGAATGGATCTGGAAATGCGCCACGACCCGTTGGGGCAACAGCTATATGTACGTCCCCGAATACGAAACCCTGAACTTCAATCTCGGGCGGCGCTTCGGTCATGCCGAAATGGCGGCGATGATCGCGCCGCGGGCCTTCATGGTGGAGCGCGGTCACGCCGATGGCGTCGGCATCGACGAGTGGGTCGGATTTGAATACGCCAGGGTCAACCGTCTCTACAGCAAACTGAAAATCCCCCAGAAAACCGAAATCGAATTTTTCGACGGAGGCCACGAGATCCACGCCACGAAAACCTTCGACTTCATCCGCCGTCAGTTCGACTGGCCCGAATCGGGAGCGAAGCCGGAGCCCTGAAAGGACGGAAAGGAAGAACCGTCCGGGCGAACCAGGGACGCGATAAGGGACTTGGTTTTGCGGGTGGGGGACGGGAAGATGAAGACTTTTCCCTAATGACCACCGCGCTCCCGCCCCGTTCTTTCGTCCTCGTTGCCGTTGCTTTTCTCGCCCTCTT
>JAAYAT010000290.1 GCA_012719225.1 Verrucomicrobiaceae bacterium | reverse complement strand
CGACGACCTGCCCCGCGTCGCCCAGCTCAGCAAACGGACCAATCAATTCAACGCCAATCCGCTCCCGCTCAACGAGTCGGACCTCGTCCAGCGCCTCGAATCAGGCGCGACCTGCCTGACCGTGCAGGTGGCGGACCGCTTCGGCGACTACGGCCTCGTCGGGGCGATGCTCCACCGGTTTGATGAGAAAGCCAATCGCCTCGCGGTGGAACTTTTCCTGCTGAGCTGCCGCGCCATGGGGAAAGGCGTCGAGAGGGCGATGCTCATCGCTCTCGGCGAACAGGCCGGCCGCATCGGAGCGGAGTCGGTCGCGGTGGCGCATCGCGAGACCGACCGCAACGAACCCTGCCGCCGCTTTTTCGACAGTGTCGGCGGTTTCACCCTAGCCGCCTACGAAGCGGCGGAACTCCCTCCTCTCCCGGCCGAACCGATGGCGGATCCGACCGGCGGAAAAACTGTCGGCGGCCCTCTCCCCGCGATTCCCCTTTTCGACGCCGCCCTGGCCCGGCGCATCGCCACCGAACTGAGCGATCCGCGTCAGGTCCACACCCGGATCTCGGAAGAGAAAAAACGTCCCCGCCCCGAACTTTCCCAGGCACTCATCCGGCCCGGCACGGAAACAGAAAAACGCCTCGCCGCGATCTGGACGGAAATTCTCGGCCTGGAAGAAGTCGGGCGGGAGGATCCCTTCTCCGCGCTCGGCGGCAGCTCGATCCAACTGGTGCGGCTCCACGTCGCCCTGATGCGGGAATTCGGCTGCGTTCTGGATCTGGTCGAACTGTTCGAACTCCCTACCATCGCGTCTCAGGCGGCCCGGCTCGCGACCGGCGTGCAAACGGGAGCGACGAGCGGCACGACCAGCGCGGTCCCGCGCGAAACGACGGAGGTATCCTCCTCCCGACACGACGACGACGAAGCCGTCGCAATCATCGGCATGGCCCTGCGCGTCCCCGGTGCCAACGATCCGGTCCAATTTTGGGAGAATCTCGTCGGCGGGGTCGAGTCCATCACCCGCTTCGAGCGGGACGAGGTCGAGTATCCCGGCGAGTACGACAAGCCCGGCTACGTGCCCGCCAAGGGACTCATCGATGCGATCGACCGGTTCGATGCCTCCTTCTTCGGATACCTCCCCAAGGAGGCGAAGATCATGGACCCGCAGCAGCGCATTTTCCTCGAACTCGCGTGGGAGGCGATGGAGCGGGCCGGCTACACGCCCGAGACCCACGGCGGACGCATCGGCGTCTACGGCGGCGCCTACTTCGACACCTATCTGCTCAACAATCTCTGCACCGATCGCGAATATCTCGCCAACCTGATTCCCCAGATCCAGGTCGGCTCGCTGCAGACCGAGTTGGGAAATGACAAGGACTACCTCGCCACCCGGGTCGCGTTCAAATTGAATCTGCGCGGTCCGGCGATGACGCTGCAGACGGCGTGCTCGACCTCCATGGTCGCGATCATCGAAGCCTCCCGCGCGATCCGCTCGGGCCTCTGCGACATGGCCTTGGCCGGCGGGGTCACCGTGACCCTGCCCTTGAAGCGCGGCTATTTTTACACCGAGCACGGCATGCTCTCGAAGGACGGCCATTGCCGTGCCTTCGATGAAGAAGCCTCGGGCACCGTCTTCGGCAACGGCGCCGGAGTGATCCTGCTGAAACGCCTCAGCGACGCGATCCGCGACCGCGACCACATCCACGCGGTCATCAGTGGAACCGGCCTGAACAACGACGGCGGGGTCAAACACAGCTACACCGCGCCCAGCGTCGAGGGCCAGGTCGACGTCATCCGAATGGCTCATCGCGATGCCGCAGTCGATCCCGCCAGCATCGGCTACATCGAAGCCCACGGCACCGGGACGCCGCTGGGCGACCCTATCGAGGTCACCGCCCTGACAAAGGCCTTCCGCAGCGCCGGAGTCGAGCAAAATCAAACCTGTGCGCTCGGCTCGTTGAAGACAAACATCGGCCACCTCGACGTCGCCTCGGGCGTCTGCGGGATCATCAAGACCGCCCTCTCCCTGGAGAACGCGGTGATGCCGCCCACCCTCCACTTCCGGAAGGCGAATCCGAAAATCGATTTCGAGAACAGTCCCTTTTACGTCAACACCGAACGGACGCCCTGGACGACCGAACCGGCCGGTCCGCCGCGACGCGCCGGTATCAGCGCCTTCGGCGTGGGCGGGACCAACGCCCACGTGGTGCTGGAAGAAGCCCCCGTGGTGAATTCGTCCGACTCGAACCGCCGCCAGCAGCTTTTCCTCCTCTCCGCCCGCAGCGAGGAAGCCCTCGCCAAGGCCTCGGAAAACCTCACCGCGTTCGCCACGACGCCCGGTGGGATCCATCCCGCCGACGCCGCCTGGACTCTCGCGATCGGACGCAAGCCCTTCCCCTGTCGGCGGGCCGTCGCGGCGGAGAGTTTCGAAGCTCTCGCCGCGGCGCTCCAAAAAGGCGGTGGCGTCACCGGGACCGCGGATCGCAGCAATCCCCCGGTTCATTTTCTCT
>JAAYAT010000289.1 GCA_012719225.1 Verrucomicrobiaceae bacterium | reverse complement strand
GGTGTCGTAGTGGGAGCAGAGCAGTCCGGTCACTTTTCCCTTCCAGGCGGCTTCGCCGAAACGGGCGCGGAGGTTGGTGAACTCGACCTGACCGTGCGGCGTTTTGCTGGTGAAAGTCTGGCGGCGGGTCACCCAGCCGAGAGCGGCGAGTTCTTTTTCGAGGTAGCGGCGGGATTGTTCGAGAGTCTCCGATCCGGCGGGGCGCGGGCCGAATCCGACGAGCGCGGTGACGTGGGCGAGAGCCTTTTCGCCGGAGACTTTGGCCTCCAGTGGGTTGGCGGCGTCGAAGCTCACGACCGCTTCGGCGCAGCCGGAGAGAATAAGTCCCGAGGCGACGAGGAGGGAAAGGGGGCGGTGACTCATGAGCCGTGGAGGCGGGCTTAGTCCAGGCGGATGCCCATCAGCTCGAGGATGCGGCCGAGGTCTTCGTTGCCGTAGTATTCGATCTCGATCTTGCCGCGTTTGTCGGTGTGCTGGATCGCGACGTTGGTGGCGTAGCGCCCGCGCAACTGATCCTGGATCTGGCGGATGTAGGTCTCGGCCTGGGGGGACAGTTTGGATTTGGTCGCTTTTTTCGGGGTCGATGATTTCCCGTTGATCATGTCCGAGACCAGTTTCTCGGTGTCGCGGACGTTTAGTTTTTTCCTCACGACGATGTCGGCGAGGAGACGCTGTTCGGCCTTGGTTTTGAGGCCGAGGATGGCCTTGGCGTGCCCCGAGCTGAGCATGCGGCGGGAGACGAGGGTCTGGACTTCGGCGTCGAGGTCGAGGAGCCGCATCACGTTGGATACGGTGGCGCGGTTTTTACCGACACGCTGCGCGATTTCCTCCTGTTTGAGGCCGAATTCGCGGGAGAGCCGGGCGTAGGCCTCGGCCTCTTCGAGGGGATCGAGATCCTCGCGCTGGAGGTTCTCGATCAGGGCCATTTCGAGGACATCCCGGTCGGAGGCCTCGCGCAAGATGACGGGGACCTCGGGGAGTTTCAGCATGGTCGAGGCGCGCCAGCGGCGTTCCCCGGCGATCAGTTCGTAGCGACCATTGACCGACCGCACGACGAGGGGCTGGATGAGCCCGTGTTCGCGGATGGATTCGACCAGTTCGTTGAGATGTTCGTCGTGGAAGCGCTTCCTCGGCTGGAGCGGGGAGGGTACGACCTGGTCGAGGGCGACGCGGAGAATCCGTTCCCCGGTGGCGGGGTCGGACTCGGCCGCCTGCGCGCCGCGGACGGGCACCTGGCCAGGTGCCTTGATCAGGGCGTTCAGGCCTCTTCCGAGACCTTTTTTGGGCGGCTTGTTCTCCGACATGGGACGAAGGTGCGGAAGGGATCCGGGGTCGTCCGTCTCACTCGACGATGCGGACGCTGGCCCCGCCCGCCCGACCGCTGAAACGAGCGGCGGCGTCCATGGCGGCATGCTGCTCGTCGGAGCAGGCGGAATCGATCGGCGCGTCGGCGACGGCGTCGCTCTTCTCGAGCAGTCCGCTGTCGATGAGCCAGGCCTCCACTTCCTCGCCGCTCACGTCGGCGAGCATGGTGTCGTTGATCATCACGCAGGGCGAGAGCGGCTGCCCGCTCTTTTGCTCCATCTCCCAGCGAAAGGCCGGGTTTTTGATGATGTCTTTTTCGACGTAATCCAGCGCATACTTGCGGAAGATGGCGCGAACCCCTTCGCTCCAACCGCAGAAAGTCTTCAGATACGCCGTGATCTCGATGTTTTCGTTTGCCATAATTCGGGATGTTACAGTGGGAAAGGACTCATAAGCCAGCCCAAACGGTTACGCAAATAACCATTGCGGCGGACTCTCGCGATCGCGTGCGCGGGTTTTTCCGGAGCGCTTTCCTGTCTTATTTACGGAAATCGTAGCAAATCAGACGCGGGGCGTGGCCATCCATGTCGGGTTCGTGTTGGACGATGTAGAGGAGTCCGCGGTGGAGGACGGGCAGGGACCAGGTCGAGCGGGCGAGGAAAAGCTGGGTGCGATCGACTTCCTCGACGCCGGCGGAGGACAGGTGCATGATGCCGAGGGAACCGAGTTCCCCGAGGGCGTAGGTGCGACCGTCGGCGTGGAGGAGACAGCCGCGGAGGTATTTCATGCGGTAGTCCCGTCCGCTCGGCAGGGAAACGGTCCAGTCGGGATCGATGCGCCAGGCCTCTTCTCCGGTCTCGACGGAGTAGGCGGCGAACCAGGCGTCGGGTTCGTTGCGGCCGGGGAAGCCGTAGAGAACCCCGTCGAGGAGGAGGGGGGTGGTCCAGTGCATCCCGAAGTCGGAGCTTTGCCAGCGCTCCTCCCATTTCAGGTCGGCGTTGAGATGCAGGAGCACGCCGCCTTTGCCGTAGGAGGCGCTGATAAAGACCGAGTCGTTCCCGACCGCGACGGGGGTGGCGCCGTTGACGCTCTCGAATTTATCGGGTCGCCAGGGGAAGGCGTCGTGGAGAGCGCCGGTGGCGGGGTCGATGCAGAGGAGTCCGCCGCTGGGGGGATCGCTCTCGCCGCCGCCGAAGACGAGGAGCCTCTCCTCGCCCTGGAGGGTGGCGATGACGGGCGAGGCGTAGCTGGCATTCCACGGGTGGCGTGTTCCCCAGAGGAGTCGGCCGCTGTGTTGGTCGAAGGCGGCGACGCTGAGGTTGTCGGTGGTGCCCATGGGGACGATGACCTTCCCGTCGTGGACGAGGGGACAGGACCCGTGGCCGAAGAAGTAGGTGGCCAGGGGGAACTCGGTGGCGAGGTGGCGCTGCCAGAGTTTTGTCCCGCTGGCGAGGTCGAGGCAGGTCAGCACGCTGGTGACGCCGAGGGTGTAGACCTTTCCCGAATCGAGCACCGCGCTGGCCCGCGGACCGCCGTTGAATCCGTAGCGGTCGGTGTAGGCGACGGGGTAGCGGTAGCTCCAGAATTGTTTGCCGGTCTCGGGATCGAGGCATTGCACGACCTCGTCGTTCTCGAAACGATTGAAAATGACGAGTTTTCCTCCGGCGATGACGGGGGAGGTGTAGCTGATCCCTTTTTCCAGTTCCCAGACTTTTTTGAGGCCCTCTTCGGGAAAGTCGTCGAGGAGATGGGTCTCGGGTGATTTGGCGTTGTCGGTGGGTCCGAGAAAACGCGGCCAGGCGGCGGTGACCGCCTCGGGCGAGAGCGGTTTCGGCGGTCCGTGATAGGTCAGCCCCGGGATCGCGACCGGCGCGGAGGTCGCCTCCGTCGCTGGAGCCGGAGCGGCGCTCACCGTCGGCGGGGCCGGATCGGGAAAGGGATCGGCGGACAGGGAAAGACCCAAGAGGGTAAGACCGAGGACCAGACCCCCTTGAAACAGATGGGAGAGGCGGAACGGGCAGGGGCGGGGGGACAACATGCGGGAGGGTAAAACGGAAGCCTCCTCCCCGCCAGAGCAGATACACGTGAGGCCCGAAAACAATGCAGGGCCCACCGACCGGGTGGACCCTGCAAGGAACCGCTTGTTTTTGACTGTAACACCTGCGTTGCTTAAAGGAGGAAATCCCCGGCAACACAAATGCCACTGCTTCTCTTTGTTTCTTCGGGCGGGAATTCGTTCGAAGTTTTTGGAGAAATTTCCTCCTTTTTTCCGCTTTCGGGCGACGATGCTTTACTCTCAATTAGTTATGGCGCACATTCTTTTGGTCGAAGACGACGAGGACAACATCAGTCTGCTGACACGCTTGCTGGAACATCACGGGCACACCCTCTCCATCGCGACGGACGGGGAGACGGCGGTGGCCCGGGCGCGTCAGGATCGGCCCGAGATCATCCTGATGGACCTGGAGCTGCCTCCGGTGCCGGACGGCCAGCCCGATCCCAACGCGGGTCTCGACGCGACCCGTCTGCTCAAGGCGGACCCGGTCACCGCGGCGATTCCGGTGATCGCTCTGACCGCGCACACGATGGCCCAGCACCAGGAAAAAATCGCGGCGGCGGGCTGCGACGCGCTGCAGGAAAAACCCATCTATCCTTTTGAAAATCTGCTTGTTCGGATCGAACAGTTCACGCGACGCGATGGTGGATGAATTTTCAGAAACAGCCTTTTTCGGGACGATCCTATTTCTCGCTTGGGAAGTCCTCGCGCTGGGGACGATCGTGAACATCGTGATGAAGTCCCGCTCCGCCCCCGGGGCGTGGGGCTGGTCGATGGCGGTGCTGGCCCTGCCCTTTCTCGCGGTGCCGCTCTACTGGATCCTGGGACGCCAGCGCTTCAAGGGCTATGTGGAGCGTCTCCGCGAGGCGAGGAAATCCAACGAACATTCTTTTCTGAGCGTGACCCGGACGCTGCGCCCTCATTTCGCGATTCTCGAGGGGGAGGAAAAGCGCTACGGAGGCGTCCTCGAGAAGCTCAGCGAGAGGCGCTTCACGAGAGGCAACGAGGTCTGTCTGCTGATCGACGGGGAGCAGACCTTCGACGCGATCTTCGCGGCCATCGAAGAGGCGCGGAACTATGTGTTGATCCAGTTTTTCATCGTGAAGGATGACGAACTCGGCAATCGTCTGCGTGAGCTGGTCGTGCGTAAGGCGCGCGAGGGGGTGCGGATTTATTTCATCTACGACGAGATCGGGAGTCACCGGCTCTCGCGCCGGTACCTGCGGTCGCTGCGCGAGGCGGGGGTGCGGGCGCACGATTTTCACTCGACCCAGGGCCCGAGCAACCGTTTCCAGATCAATTTCCGGAATCATCGCAAGATCGTGGTGGTGGATGGTCGGGTCGGGTTCGTCGGCGGCCACAATGTGGGGGACGATTACCTCGGCAAGTCGAAACGCTTCGGCGCATGGCGCGACACCCATGTGCAACTGATCGGTCCGTCGGTATTGAGTTTGCAGATGGTCTTTCTCGCCGACTACTATTGGGCGGCGCGGGAGATCCCGCCGCTGGAGTGGTTGGTGGTGACCCCGGCGGACGGCTCGGGATGCGGCGGAGGGTCCTCCTCCGTCCTCACCCTGCCGACCGGTCCGGTCGAGGAGGTGGAGGGGGGAACGATGTTTTTCCTCAACGCGATCAACCGGTCGAGGCGGCGCATCTGGATCGCCTCGCCCTATTTCGTCACGGATGAGTCGATCCGCGCCGCTTTGCAGATGGCGGCGCTTCGCGGGGTGGATGTCAGGATCATGATTCCCGATGCGCCCGACAAATACATCCCCTGGCTCGCGACCTTCGCCTATCTTGCGGACATGGAGGCGGCCGGGGTGCGCCTCTTTCGCTACGAGGCGGGATTTCTCCATCAGAAGGTCCTCGTGGTCGATGAGAATCTCTCCTCGGTGGGGACGATGAACCTCGACAATCGCTCCATGCGGCTGAATTTCGAAGTGACCGCGGTGGTGTTGTGCGAGGACTTCGCCCGGCAGGTGGCGGCGATGCTGGAGATGGATTTCACAAAATGCCGCGAAGTGGGGGGCGAGGACTACACCGACAGGCCATGGTGGTTCCGCCTCGCGGTGCGGTTGGCCCGGCTCGCCAGCCCGGTTCTCTGACTCGATCCCGGCCCCGATAGCGATACCATGACCATGGCGAACGATTCCGGCTATTTTGATCACAATGCCACCACGCCGATGAGCGCGGCGGCTCTGGCGGCGTGGAATCGGATCGCGGGGACACATTGGCACAATCCCTCGGGACTCTACCCGGCGGCGGGCGAGGCCCGTCATCTCCTCGAGGAACAGCGGGAGACCCTGGCGGACATTTTCGACGTGGACGAGCCGGAGCGGATTGTCTTCACCTCCGGCGCGAGCGAGGCGAACAACGCGGTGATCCGGCATCTCGCGGCGGCGGGGGGCGTGATCGCCATCTCCGGTCTGGAGCATCCCTGTGTGCGGGTGCCCGTCGAGGCCTTTTTCCCCGAGGATCGCATCCGGCGCATTCCGGTGGTCCCGGAGACCGGCGTCATCGACCTCGAGGTGCTGGGAAATTGGATCGCCGGGGGGGAACTGGCCTACGTCTCGGTGATGGCGGCGAACAACGAGACCGGTGCCCTGCAACCCTGGCCCGAGATCGCCGCGCTCTGCCGTGAGGCGGGAACGCGATACCACGCCGACGCGGCCCAGTGGATCGGGAAAGGTCCCGTTGACGGACTGGCCCGATGCGATTTCGTGACCGCGAGCGGACACAAGTTCGGGGGTGGAAAAGGCGTCGGGTTTCTCCTTTTGCCCGAAGACTTCGAGGAGGTGGATTTTCACGGCCAGATCGGGGGGCCGCAGGAGGAGGGCCGCCGCGCCGGCACGGAGGATCTCCCGGGGATTGCCGCGATGGTGGAGGCCCTCGGGGAACGGAGCGATGCCGCCCGGTGGGAATCCGCCGCCTCCCTCGGGGCCTATCGCGACGCCTTCGAGCGGCGGATCGCGACGGCGCTCGGTTGTCGTCTCCTCGCCGCCGCCGGTCCGCGGCTCTGGAACACCTCCCTGTTTGTCGTTCCCCGCGCGAAGAACCTGAAATGGCTCACCCGGCTGGGGCGGCGCGGCTTTTGCGTTTCGACCGGTTCGGCGTGCAGCGCGGGCAAGGGCGATCCCTCCTCGGTGATGCTGGCGATGGGCCTCGAGTACGGGGAAATGGGGCGGGTCATCCGCGCGAGCGGTGGCTGGAACACGACGGAGGAGGACTGGAACGCTCTGGCGGAGGCTTTCCTCGAGGTCGGGGAGGAACTGCGGGAGTAGTCCGACCGCGGATCGTCGGATGCCGGATGGCCTTTTTCGGATGAAAAATCGCATTGAAGGATGGTGCGGCATCTCCATAGTGGGGGAGAACAAAGTATCTTTTCTTATTTTATGCCGACCTACGACTACAAGTGCCAGACCTGCGGACATCAGTTCGAGGTGTTCCAGTCGATGAAGGACGATCGGCTCACCGACTGCCCGCAAGAGGGCTGCGCGGGGCCGGTGAAACGACTCCTCGGAACGGGTGCGGGGATTATTTTCAAAGGATCGGGATTTTATGAGACCGATTACCGCAGCGCTTCCTACAAGAAGGGGGAGACGGCCGACAAATCCTCGGGCAATTCCGGCGGTTCCTCGTCGGGTTCGAGCGGTGCGGAGTCCAAGCCCGCTTCGGATGCCAAGCCGGCCTCCGGCGGGGGGAGCGCTCCGGCCCCGGCCAGTGCTCCGTCGAAATCCGATACCTGACCACGCCATCCCGGACGGAAAGGCAAGCCCGCTTCCGTGACCTTTCCCAGACGCCTATGAAACCTCATCGACGGAAACCCACGCCACCGAGAAGAGACGACGCCGCGCCGCAGGGCGGCGGGGAACTCCCTGCGGAAGACGCCGCTCCCGGCGAACCCCCTCACGTGCCCGACGAGACCCTCTCCTATGATCCCGGTGCGGCGCTGATCGACGAACAACCCGACTACGCCGATCCGAACCAGGCCTACGCCAATCCGAACCAGGCCTACGTCGACCCGAACCAAGCCTACGCCGATCCGAATCAAGCCTACGTCGACCCCAACCAAGCCTACGTCGACCCCAACCAAGCCTACGTCGATCCGAACCAGGCTTACGTCGATCCGAATCAGCAGGCGGGGTATCCCGAACCCACCCACTCCGCGGGCGGGATTTATGACGACGCTCCCGAGCCGACTCCCCAGGCTCCGCCGCCCGCCGCACCGCGTCCGAAGAAGAAAAAAGTGGTCACGAAACGCGCTCCCCGGCGTCCTAACGTTTCCCCCCGAAAGGCTGCGGGCGCGGGCACCGCGAGGAAGCGACCCCAGCCGCGACCGGCCTACAGCGATGGAGGCTTTTCCATGATGACCGTCTTTCTGACCCTCGTTGCCCTGGGACTGCTTGCGGCGGTGGTCTATGTGGTCTTGCCGAGGGACATGACCACAGTGGCGGGCTATCCGGCGAATGCGATGACTATCACTTCCCCGAAACCGCGCAATCTGCTCGAAGAAGTACAGCAGGCGATGGTCACGCGGACGGCGGACCTGACTTTCTCCGAAGAGGAGGTCAACCAGTATCTCAATCATCGTCTCCAAGCCGAACAGACCGGCCCGGTGGCGGCACTTGTGACCTTCCGGGGCGTCTACGTCGATTTCTCGCCGGACCTCGTCGATATCGTCATCGAGCGGGAGCTGTTCGGGATGCCGATCACCATCGGGGCGACGGTCTCCGCCGGGCAGTTCCGCCAGCGAACGACCTACAGCGTCACGGACTGGCAACTCGGCCGGATCCATTTGGGGAAGCGCAACATCAAACCCGTCATGGATTTGTTTCTGCGGCTTCGCACGACCTGTCTCGACGAGTTTCTGGCCCTCCAGCAGATGGTTGAAGTGAAATTCGAGGAGAATCAGGTTTTCCTCGACGCGACACTCTGAGGCGCTTGTCCCCATGGCGGATTCCGACGAGGTCATTCATCAGGGACGATTCCTCACCTACCTTCGCACCGCACGTGGGTGGGAATATGTGAGTCGGTCCAACGCGAAAGGCTGCGTGGCGGTCCTCGCGATGACGGATGACAAGCGCATTCTTCTGACGGAGCAATTCCGTCCGCCGCTGGGTCGTGCCGTGATTGAACTTCCCGCCGGACTCGCCGGAGACATCCCATTGCAAGAAGACGAACCTCTCCTCGTCGCTGCAAAACGTGAACTGAAAGAGGAAACCGGTTATGTGGCCAAAAACTGGACGATGCTCCTCACCGGGACTTCCTCCGCCGGCATGACCGACGAGGTCGTTTCGCTTTTCTTCGCCACCGGCCTAACCAAAATGAGCGAGGGCGGAGGTGTCGTCGGGGAAAATATCAAGGTCCACTACGTCCATCAGTCCGACGTAACGAAGTGGTGTCGCGACCGCCAGGCCGAGGGCATGAGAGTTGATTTCAAGATCTTCGCCGCCCTCCACCTCGCCCGCACGGTGAGCCAGTCGACCGAGTCGAAGCTCTGGTATTGAGTCCGGTTTATGGATGGGCGAGAAGCGCTTCCAAGCGCGTCCCGATCACGACAAACCCCATTCCACCGGCAGCTCGGTTCTCGGGAAAAAAGCAGCCGCCTCGCTCCGCATCTGCCTCCAGTCTTCGCTGCTGTAACGCCGCGAGAGGTGGTGCAGGATGAGCCGCCCCACTCCGGCCTCGGCGGCGAGACGTCCGACGAGATCGGCGGTCATGTGGGCATTCTGCCGGGCCAGAGTATAGTCGGCGGCGCGATATTGACATTCACACACGAGGA
Organism: Verrucomicrobiaceae bacterium; assembly: GCA_012719225.1. Taxonomy (GTDB): domain Bacteria; phylum Verrucomicrobiota; class Verrucomicrobiia; order Verrucomicrobiales; family DEV007; genus Arctic95D-9. The sequence goes on along the minus strand of JAAYAT010000289.1, from coordinate 1,725 downwards.
CGGTGGTGCCCGAGAGCCAGGTCACGAGCTCCTCCCAGGCGGGGCTGTCCGGTTCGACGCGGAAATCGGTGAGATAGGCGAGGGACATCCCCGGCGTGGTCACGAGCAATTCGCGCCGCAGTTCCCCGACGCGGAGGGAACGTCCCGCGACCTCGACGAGGGTTTCTTCCTCGTCGGCCGTGGCATCGACGATGCGGCGCAACCAGGGACCGGGCAGATAATCGTTCCGTTTCATCGCCGCCGCATCAATGTTCAGACGCGGGGATTCGGCGAGGCGATAGGCGACCGAGTCGATCAAGCCGTGCGGCAGCAGGCGACCCTCGAGCCGCCACGATGCGCCGCGGTGGAGCAGGGTGCCCTCGCGAGGCTGGTCGGGCTGGCGATGCGCCGGGGTGAAGGCCTCGCGGGTGAGATAGCGGGCCGTGCCGAGCGCGGTTTTTCCGATCTCCCGTACGATCCATTCGCCCTCCTGATCGGCGTGGAGATTCCAGACGAATCCCCGGAAGCGATGTCCCATCAGCTCCACCGTTCCGGCCGGACCCCACACGGTCACCGGCGCGTCGGAGCGGTTGTAGTTGATCCGGAAAAAACCGTCGAAACCCGCGACGTGGTCCATGTGAAAATGGGAGAAAGCGAGATGTGACACCGCTTTCACTTCACCCGCCCGGAGGGATTCGAGGACACCCTCGCCGCAGTCGAACAGGAAACTCTCCCGCGCCACCCCCGAATCCACCACGACATGGAGGGCGTTGTCGGCACCCGCCCGTCCCAGGACCTTCCATTCGATTGCCATGGGAAGAGAGTAGTCTCTCGACGCCGCGAATGCAAAGCCGGGGGAGTCGACGGGGGACAAGAGGACGGGAGAAGGAAAGGCGGGAGCGGGCCGAACCTTCCCGCCGTTTTCCCTCAATGCAGAAAGTGCCGGTGCCCGGTGAAGACCATGGCGGCATCGTTGGCGTCGGCCGCCTTGATGACCTCTTCGTCGCGGACCGATCCGCCCGGTTGGATCGCGGCGGTGGCACCCGCATCGAGAGCGTAGGTGAGTCCGTCGGGGAAGGGGAACATCGCGTCACTCGCGACGATGGAGCCCTTGAGGCTGAGCCCGGCCTGCTCGGCTTTCCAAGTGGCGATGCGGCAGGAGTCGACGCGCGACATTTGCCCCGCTCCGATGGCGAGGGTGCGGTCGCTCGTGGTGAAGACGATGGCGTTGGATTTGACGTGCTTGACGATGCGCCAGCCGAACCGCATCGCTTCGATCTCCTCGGCGGTGGGAGGCCGCTGGGTCACCACCTTTTTCTCGATGTCCTCCAGTCCGAGGGCGCGGACGTCGTGGTCCATGACGAGAAGCCCGCCCGGTGCCGAATGGACCACGGGATCTCCGATGGTGTCGCGGAAAGACTCGTTCATCTGGATGAGACGGAGATTTTTCTTCTTCTGCAGGAGAGCGCGGGCATCGCTCTCGAACTCGGGGGCGATGATGACGTCGGTGAAAATTTCGGAAATGACGCGGGCCAGTCCGATGCCGAGGGGACGGTTGCAGACGATGACCCCGCCGAAGGGTGCCTGGCGGTCGGTCTCGAAGGCTTTTTCCCAAGCGAGGCGCAGGTCGTTTTCATCCGCGCCGACTCCGCAGGGGTTGGTGTGTTTCAGGATGGCGACGGCGGGACGCCGGAATTCGAGGATGAGCTCCCCGGCCGCGGCGATGTCGAGCACGTTGGTGTAGCT
>JAAYAT010000288.1 GCA_012719225.1 Verrucomicrobiaceae bacterium | reverse complement strand
GGAGGAGGAGGTTCATCACGTCGGGATGGGCCTTCTCAATCTCGTCGAAGAGGACGACGGAATAGGGTCGGCGGCGCACCGCCTCGGAGAGTTGGCCGCCCTCTTCGTATCCGACGTAGCCCGGAGGCGAACCGATGAGACGGCTGCTGGTGAATTTCTTCATGTACTCGGACATGTCGATCTGGATGAGCGCCTCTTTGTCGCCGAACATGAACTCGGCGAGATTCCGAGCGAGGTAGGTCTTGCCCACCCCGGTGGGGCCGAGGAAAATGAACGACCCGATGGGACGGCGGGGATCCTTGAGGTCGGCGCGGCTGCGGCGCAGGGCGCGGGAGATCGCGGTGACCGCCTCGTCCTGACCGATGACGCGGCTTTTCAGCTCTTCCTCCATCTTGAGCAGCTTTTCGGTCTCTTTTTCCTCCATGCGCTGGAGCGGGACGCCGGTCCATTTCGCGACGACGGTCATGATGTCGTCCTCGTCCACGGTGACGATTTTCTCCTCGTTGGCGGCCCGCCATTCGTTGAGGATCTCCTCGACTTCCTGGCGTTTGTTTTTCTCCTTGTCGCGCAGCGCGGCGGCGTTCTCGAAGTCCTGGTCTTTGATGGCCGCTTCTTTCTCCGCCACGATGGCTTCGATCCGGGCCTCGAGACCTTTGATTTCGGGCGGGCGGGTCATGGAGGCGATGCGGGAACGCGCCCCGGCCTCGTCGAGGATGTCGATGGCCTTGTCGGGCAGAAAACGACCGGTGAGATAGCGGGAGGAGAGCCTCACGCAGGCCTCGACCGCTTCGTCGGTGTAGTGGGCCTTGTGGTGGGCTTCGTACTTGGAGCGCAGGCCCTGAAGAATGAGGATGGCGTCGTCGATGTTGGGCTCCTCGACTTTGACCTGCTGGAAGCGGCGCTCCAGGGCGGCGTCTTTTTCGATGAACTTGCGGTACTCGTTCATCGTGGTCGCGCCGATGCACTGGAGATCTCCGCGGCTGAGGGCGGGCTTGATGATGTTGGAGGCGTCCATGGCCCCTTCGGCGGAACCGGCGCCGACGATGGTGTGGAGTTCGTCGATGAAGAGGATGACGTTTTTGGAACGTTTGATTTCGTCCATGACCGCTTTGATGCGTTCCTCGAACTGCCCGCGGTATTTGGTGCCGGCGACCATGAGGGCGAGGTCGAGGGTGATGACCTTCTTGTCGCGGAGGAGTTCGGGGACGTTGCCCGAGGCGATCTCCTGGGCGAGCCCTTCGGCGATGGCGGTCTTGCCGACCCCGGCTTCCCCGATGAGCACGGGGTTGTTTTTGGTGCGGCGGCAGAGGATCTGGATGACGCGTTCGATCTCGCTGCTGCGGCCGATCACGGGATCGAGCTCGGCGTTGTGGGCCAGTTCGGTGAGGTCGCGTCCGAAGGCCTTGAGAGCCGGGGTTTTGCCCTCCTTGCGACCGCTCCCGCCGGGTTCTTCGAATTCGCCGTCCTCGTCCTCGGCTCCGCCCGAAAAATTCGGGTCGAGTTCGCGGAGGATCTCGTTGCGGGTGCGCTCGATGTCGACCTCTAGATTCTTGAGGACGCGGGCGGCGACGCCGTCGCCTTCGCGGAGCAGCCCGAGGAGGATGTGCTCGGTCCCGACGTAGCTGTGATTGAGCGCCTTGGCCTCTTTCCCGGCGAGGGCGAGGACTTTTTTGACCCGCGGGGTGTAGGGGATGTTGCCCACCATCTTGGTCTCGGGACCGTTGCCGACCTGCTTCTCGACCTCGAGGCGCACCGTCTCGAGATCCAGGCTCATTTTCTGGAGGACGTTGACGGCGACGCCCTGCCCCAGTTTGATGAGACCGAGGAGGAGGTGCTCCGTCCCGACGTAGTTGTGGTTGAACCGGTCCGCCTCTTTTCTGGCGAGGGCGAGGACCTGCTGAGCTCTGGGGGTAAAGTTATTCATCGTCGTTGTCCCTTTCGGTCAATATAGTGCTAAAATCAGGGGGCGTCAGGCCATTTAAGCTAGAACGGATAATGTCGGCACGCAAAATGTCCCTTTCCTCGGGGGAAAGTTTCCGTTTCGCGGAGATTTGGAGATGGGCCGGCTGGATTTCGGTGAGCAGGATGGTGATCGCCTCGCGCTCCTCGCCGGGGATAAAACCGAGGTCGCAGCCCAGGCGGATCATGGAAAGATGGTTCAACGCCTCTTTGGACGAAATAATGTGCGCGAACTTAAGAACGGCGTAGGCGCGGCCGATCTGGTCCTGCATCATGGTGGGTTTGTCCTCGAGGATTTTCATCCGCGCGTTTTTCTCATTGGTGATGAGCTGCGAGATGACCCGGTCGAGGTGGGAAATGATCTCTTCTTCCTTCGCCCCGAGGGTGTTCTGGTTCGAGATCTGGAAAAGGTTGGCGAGGGCTTCGGTGCCTTCGCCGTACAAACCTCGGACGGCGAGGCCGATCTTGTTGGCTCCGGCGATGGTCTGGCTGATCTGTTCGCTGAGGACGAGGCCGGGCAGGTGCAGCATCGCCGAGGCCCGCATGCCTGTGCCGAGGTTGGTGGGGCAGGCGGTGAGGTAGCCGTACTGGTGATCGAAGGCGTAGGGCAGCTCGCCCTCCAACTGAGTGTCGATCTGGTCGAGGGCGTGAAAGGCGGAGAGGAGCTGGAGACCGGGCCGGATCGCCTGCATGCGGAGGTGGTCCTCCTCGTTGATCATCACGCTGATGGTCTGTTTGCGGTTCATCACGGTGCCGCAGCCGGGGCCTTTGGCGGCGTGTTCGCGGGAGATGAGGTGGCGCTCGACGAGGACTTGTTTCTCGATCGCGCTGAGCTTGGTCATCTCCTCGGAAAAGGAGTCCTTCATCTCGGAGAGCTCTTCCAGGCTCGGCCTCACCGTGTCCATGACGATATGACGATCCTCTTTTCGCGCCCAACCGGGGAAGGGATGGCCGAGGAGGTTGCGGGCGAGACGGACCCGACTGGTCATGACAATATCGCTCTCGGGACCGGGTGTCCGCATCCATTCGGCGGGTTTTTTCAGGAGAGTGGAGAAACGCATTGTCGCAGGGAGACTCGGTGGGTTGGGATGGCACTCCCGGTGCCTGAGGATCGGGATGGGGTCAAAAATCAAAGGAAGCCGCGGATCGGAGGAGGCCGTCGCTCACGATTCGCTGAGGTGGGTTTCCATCTGCGAAATGGCGTCCCGCAACCGGGCGGCTTCTTCGTAATCTTCGTCTTCCACGGATTTAGACAGCGCTTGCTTGAGTTCGCTCAATTTGTCGAGTCGGGTCGCTTCGGGCCGGGGCGCGGGGCTCTCTTCTTCGAGCAACCCGGGGAGGTCGGGGAAGGAAGCGGGGACCTTGCCGACGTGCTGGGTGTGCTTGTGCATCGCCTCGAGGAGTCCGTCGAGGCCTTCGTCGAAGACGTGGTAACAATCGGCACAGCCGAAACGCCCGGTCTTTTTGAAATCGCTCTGCGAGAAACCGCAACTACCACAGACGAGTTCGTCCTTGTGTACGGGAGGGTCCATCGCGGTTTGTTGTCCCATGCCCTCCAGCATGTCGGCGAGGGCGAAGCCGGTCGGGTCGGTCACCCCCTTGTCGTCGGCGCAGCTTTTGCAGAGGTTCACCTTTTGCAGATTGCCTTCAACCATCTGGCTGAAGAATATCGTCGCTTTTTCGGTCTGGCAGAGGTCGCAGTTCATTGGATTCCCGTGGGGCGTCGGATCGTTGCAAAGAGGGGCGAGGCGACACCGGGAATAGGTTACGACGGAAAATCAGTTTAGTAAATCGGGGTACCTGTGGTTTGTACAAGATTCCGGAACGCGACGATGAGTTGCCGGGTGATCGGGCCGGGACCTCCCCCGCCGATGACGCGCTTGTCGTATTCGGCCACGGGAACGACTTCCGCCGCCGTCCCGCTCAGGAACACCTCGTCGGCGGTGTAGAGATCGTAACGGCTCATCTCGACTTC
>JAAYAT010000287.1 GCA_012719225.1 Verrucomicrobiaceae bacterium | reverse complement strand
GCTGGGGGATCGAAGTGTTTTTCAAGCAGATCAAGCAAACCTTGAAAGTCTGCGACTTTCCGGGGCACAGCGAGGAAGCGATCCGCTGGCAGCTCTGGTCCGCGTTGTTGCTCTACGTTTTGTTGCGCTACCAAGGACAAATAATGGGCTGGCCACACAGTTTTGCGAGGCTCTTTACGATGATTCGAGGGGTGATCTGGGACCGAATCTCGCTTTGCGCCTTGCTCGGATTCTATGGGACAGCCAAGGGGCGATGGCGAATGCGGGCGGTCCCCGAAGCCGCATTCCTACCGGGCTTCGCGCCTCCCATCTGTGGGACAGCACCCGGCTAAAAACCCGATAATCAGCCCAATTCCAGAATTCAAAAATCGGAAACCACCCCGAAATCAACACAACATCAAGCCTTGTAGCCCGATTCTGTCGCGCTATGGGATGACTGTGAATGAAAAAGGAAATTCCTAGTAGTTGTCGTGGCGAAGGAAACATGGGACGGTCCCGGTTTTCTCCACCCCTCCGATGACCGCCATCCGCCGCCAGTTTTTTCTGAGCTATGCCGTGATCGGCAGCGTCATGCCCCTGATGACCGTCTTCCTGAAAGAGCAGGGCGGTTTCAGCTATCTCCAGATTGGTCTCGCGCAGTCGCTCATGAGTGTGCCGATGCTCTGCTCCCCGGCCCTCATCACCCTGCTGGCGGACCGCAACCTCGATGCCCGGGTCATCCTCGCGGCGGCTTTCACCTGCAGCGCGACCGTGCTCTCGCTGATCTTTTTCTCCACCAGCATCACCCTGACATTGACTCTCTTCGTCTTTCACGGCCTCGCCTTCGTGGCGATGCTGCCGCTGCAGGACGGCTATTTCTTTTCCCTCGCCGAAAAGCATCGCAAGCTGGGGCGTCCCGTGCCCGAGTATCCCCTCGTGCGGATCTGGGGGGCGGTGGGATTCATCGTCCCGAGCCTGATCCTCTTCTACCCGCTCTCGCGCGGGGCTGAACCCCGCATGATCCTCCCCTGCGCGATCCTTTTCTGCCTCTTCAGTCTCGCCAACAGCTTCACCCTCACCCCGGTCCCCCGTCTCGCTCCCGCCGGGACCCGCCGTCTGCCCTCGCGCCAGGCTCTCCATGCGATCTTCGGTCCCAACGCGCGCTGGCTCGCGATCGGACTTTTTTTCGCCTTCTTCGCCGTCTCCACCTATTATGCCTTTATCGGGAACTACCTCGACGAGGTCATCGGCATCCCTCGCCGCCACATCGGATTGATCATCAACCTCGGGGTGGTCCTCGAACTGGTCTGCACCCTCCTGATGCCATGGTTGCAGCGCAAAATCCATCTCAAGGGTGTGATGGTGCTGGGGCTCTCCTGCATGGTCGCGCGCATGCTCCTGCTGGCTTGTTTCCCGACGCCCTTCGTCGCGGTGATCGCCCAACTCGGACACGGTTTCGAGATTCTCGCGCTCTACATCGGCCCGATCATGTTTCTGAACCGGCTCGCCGGAGACGAGTTCCGCAATTCCATCCAGGGAGTCTTCACCATGGCCGTCGGCGGCACCGCCCGCGTCATCGGCGGCGTCTCCGCCGGGTTCATGGTGACTTGGTTCGGACTCCGCGGCTGCCTCTTCCTCGGCGCCGGGATGAGCACTTGCGCCCTGCTCATCATCGCCTTTCTTTTTTCGAGGATTCCGCCCCGCGAAGACTTGGAAGAAAAGACGGTTTCCCCGGTGTCCCTCCCGTGATACGAAAGGTCTGTCATGATGACTCCCCGCCCGCACTCCGCCGCCCCTCCTGTGGAATGGTCCCAAAAGGCGATTGCCAGCACCATCCTCGGCTGCCTCGGTTTCGCCACGCTCTGGCTCGTCGGCGGGCTTTTCCTCGCCGCCTTCGCCGCGATCTGCGGACACCTCGCCCGGCACGACATGACCCTGCGACCGCTCCGGGGGCGTCGCCTCGCCACCCTCGGGCTGGGACTCGGCTACGGGTCCATGGTTCTCTTTCCCCTCCTCGCCCTGCTCATCGCGGTCGCCTTTCCCGCCGTCCAGCAATGGCGCTCCAGCCAGACCGCCGGACTGGAGGCCCTCAGCAAAGCCAACGCTTCGCGACTCTTTGTCGCCTGCGAGGAATACGCCCGCGCCAATCGCGACCGCTACCCCGAGGCGTGGGACGATCTTTCGGGCCGCTTTCTCGCCCCCGGCGATCTTTCCTCCCTCCTGAAAAGCCCCTACCCCGGCGGCCGCCGCCGCGCCTTCGAACTGGTCCGCCACGACCGGCCCGTACTCGAGGCGATCAGCGATTCCGTCATCGTCATCCAGGAAATCGCTCCGCCCCAGGTACCCGAAATTTCCGTCGTCTCCGCCAACGGCACGGTCTCGAGCCTGCACAATCCCGCCTACGAATCCCCATGAATCCCCATGAATCCCGCGACTCGACTCCTCGCCCTGGTTGTGCTCCTCCATTCCCCTGCCGCCGGAGCGGAGGAGGAACCTAACCTGCGTCCCAAAATCTATCTCGAAGCGACCCGGACCGCCGATCTCGTCGCCAAGGAAGGGCAGAAAATCGTCGTCTACGGCGAGACCGCGGGCTCGGCGAAATCGGCTTCAGGGACCAATTTCGTGAACTTCAAAGGAAGCGAATTTTCCCTCGTCACCTTCAAAAGCGACCTCGGCCTCTTCCCGGAAGAGGAGCCCTATCTCGCCTACGACGCCAAACGCATCGCCGTCGAGGGGGTCATCACCCTGTATCGGGACAAACCGCAGATCAAACTGACCGATCCGAACCAGATCACCGTCCTCGCGCCGGACGCCGTCTTCCCCCCGCCCGTCACGAAGAAAGAAAAGCCTGCCGCGGCCCCCGCGAAAAACAAAACCAACCCGTCCGCCGCCGCGCCCGATCCCGAACCGGCCAAACCCAAGCCTCCCGTCGATCCCTCGGAGTATTTCAAAAAATAACTCCCGGCCCCGCCCCGCTCCCGCCCATTCGGATCGGGACATCGGGCTGGCGCTCAACTGGCATCCGAGACGGACGACAAATGGAAATTCTCCACCACGAGCGGCGGCACGTGCATGGGAAACTGGCTCTCGCTGCCGAGGACCCGCTCGGGCGTCCCGCTGGCGACGAGATTTTTCAAGACGTTCACCGGCGTCTCGTTGAAGCGGAAATTTTTCACGGGACCGGCGATGGCACCATCCTTGATCGCAAAGGTCCCGTCCCGGGTGAGGCCGGTGTGGAGCAGGGATTCGGGCCGGACCATGCGGATGTACCAAAAACGGGTGATGAGAACCCCGTCGGCGACCCCGGCGATCAGCTCATCCAAAGATTTGCCCTCTCCCGGCATGAGGAGATTGCCCGGCCAAGGGAGGGGCGGGATACCCTTTTTTTGTGCCCAGAATCGCTCCACCGGGAGCGCCCCGAGCCGACCGTTCTCGATCCAGGTGGTGCGGCCCAGAGGAATTCCGCCCGCGTGGACATCCGAGGGGACGGCGGCGTGGAGAGGATCGGAAAAGAGCGTGGCCCGCTCGCCGAAGAGCTCCTTGCCGATGGGATCCTCGCCCTCTTCGACGAGTCCGTTGAGAAAGCTGCGCCCCTCGTCAAAGGCGCGCCGGTCGAGTCCCCGCGAGAGCAAGGCGAGAAGATCTCGGGCGGCGGCGGCTTCGAGGACCACGGTGGTGCGTCCGGCGGAACGCTCGGTGGCGTCGCGCGAGGCGAGGGCTTTTCGGATGGCCCGCTCCCCGACGGCATCGAGGTCCAACCCATCGACATCGGTGACCTGGGTGCTGCCCCAGCCCGATCCACGTCCGGCGGCGGTGCGGGCGGTCAGGGAAAACCCCACCGTGGTGCTGTCCTGGTGAACGAAGACCCCGCGACTGTTCGCATAGGCCGAGCCCTGGACGGAACGCTCCAGATACCCGGCGCTATCGACCCCGGCCGCTCGCGCCGCCTCGATGACGGGCCGCAATCGGGCGAGCGCCTCGCCGGGAGTCATTGCGACGGTGGCGTCGGACCAAGTCAGCGGCGTCGCGTAGGAGGCGGGTTCGACCGGCGGGAGATGCTCGGGATCCTCCGGCGCGAGGCGGGCGATGGCCTCGACTTTGGCCACGGCGGCGCGGAGGGTCTCGTCGTCGGTTTGATTGAGGGAAATCGAGGCCGAACGCTTCCCGAAGCTCACCGAGAGGCGGAGGGAAACGCGGTCGACGAGGCCGTTGCTGGTGATGTCATTGTTGGCCGAGCGCAGGACGAGATCCTCGGAGTCGCGGAGGGAAATCTCCGCCGCGTCGGCGGTGACAAGGCCGAGGATTTTCGAGCAGAGCGATTCGGTGTCGGATTTTGTCAGAGCCATGGGATAAGGATTTGGTGTGATGCCACAATTGACAATGTGACGCGACATATGTTAAAAAATTCCTTACAACCACCCAAAACCATGAGCACCCTCACGATACGATTGTCCGAAGACAAGCACAACCGTCTGCGGCAACTTGCGAAACACCGCGACATCAGTGTCAACAAGCTGATCGAGGAGTTGGCCACGATCAGCATCGCCGAGTTCGATGCAGAGACCCGCTTCCGCACTCTCGCGGCACGCGGATCGACGGATCGCGGCCTCGCCGTTCTCGAAAAACTTGACGAGGGGTTTGCAGCGGAAAAATAAGCGGCTTTCATTGCTTACGCCCACTCCCTCGCTCCGCGGCAGCCGCAGCCCCGCACCGGTTCCCCCCGCATCGCGGCGGCGATCGCATCGCCCGATTCCCGGACGGTGTTGAGGACGTTGATCTGTCGGAACCGCGCGGGCACGGCCCCGTGGGAAACGGGGGCGATCTGCGCGGGTTGCCCTTTGCCACAGTTCATCGCGCCGCCCAGTTCGTAGGTCGAGGCACCGCCGAGACCGTCGCAGGTGTTCCAGAAATCGACCGAGTTGCCCTGGTAGGCGACGTCGCGGAGCATCCCGTCGAGCTTGCCCTGGCGGATGCGGTGGAAGACCTGTCCGGTGAACTGGAAATTGTAGCGCTGCTGGTCGATGCTCCAGCTCCCGTTCCCCTCGATGTAGATGCCGTCCTCGACATCGGCGATGAGGCTTGCCGCGGTGACGGTGGGATCGTCTCCCGCTTGCAGGGAAATGTTCGGCATGCGTTGGATCGGGAACGCGTCGAAGCTGTCGGCGTAGGCGCAGCCGTTCGATCCGCCCTCGCGTCCGATCAGGGCGGCCTGACCGAGAGCCATCTGAAAATTGCGAAAAACGCCATCCTTCACAATGGGAAATTCTTTTCCGGCGGTTTCCACCCCGTCATCATCCCAGGCTACGGTGGAAAGGCCGCCTTCGGCGCTGCGGTCGGCGAAGAGATTGACGAGTGTGCTGCCATACTGGAGCGAGTCGAGCTTGTCGGGCGTGCAGAAGGAAGTGCCCGCGTAATTGGCTTCGTAGCCGAGGGCGCGGTCCAGTTCGGTGGGGTGGCCGACGGTCTCGTGGATGGTGAGCCAGAGATTGCTCGGGGCGATGACGAGGTCCGTTTTCCCCGGGGTGACGGAGGGCGCGGCCATTTTTTCCCGGGCCTGTTCCACCGCGAGGGCGGCCTCGGCGGCGGCGTCCCATTCGCCGAGGTGCTCGTAACCGGCCCCGCGCGGCGGACGCAGACTGGCGCGCGAGGCGAACTCCCCTTTTTTCGGATCGACGAGGGTGACGCTGAATCCGGGATGAAGGCGCACCCGGGACTGCTCGATGCGGGTCCCGAAGGTGTTGGCGAGCCATTTGCGCTCCCGCACGGCGGCGACGCGGGAGTGGCAGTAGTCGGCGCCCTGGTCGAGCGCGGCCCGGTTGATCCCGAGGAGCCGCTCGACCTTCTCGTCGAGGGAGACGGTGAAAGGATCGATGGCGAGCGGCATGTCCCAGCGCCCGGTGTGGGCGGGGAGCGACTCGATCTCGATGGGTTGCTTGCGCCATCCGGCCTGGCCTTTGGCGATGGCGACAGCGGACTCGACGAGTTGCAGGAGACGCGACTCGGTGATCTCCTCGCTCGCGGCGAATCCCCACGCACCGTCCACGAGGACGCGGACGGAACAACCGAGGGAGGACGCGGCGTCGATGCCCTGGACCATTTCCTCCCGCACGAAAAGCGACTCGCGGTCGGTCTGCATGAAGCGGAGATCGGCGAAGCTCGCACCCAGTTCCGTGGCCTTCGCGAGGACCCGATCGGCGAGCACGGGAAAACGGGTCGAGAGGGAATCCGCCGCCTCCGCCGTGATCGCCCACCGGCTGGACAGGAGTGCCAAAGCGGTAGCCGATGCGCTCTTGATCCAGTCGCGTCGTTGCATGACGGGGAACCTAACCGGGTTGGGTCCCGGAGTAAAGGGGGTTGACTCAGTTGGCCACGATGTTGACGAGGCGACCGGGGACCACGATGACTTTTCGCACGGTGAGTCCGGCGGTGAAACTTTTCGCCTTCTCACTGGCGAGGGCGAGGGTTTCGACTTCCTCCTTCGTCGCCTCGTTGCCGACGAACAATTTGTCGCGCACCTTGCCGTTGACCTGCAGCACGATCTCGATCTCGTCCTCGATGAGACAAGCGGGGTCGAAGACGGGCCAGGGCCGGTCAGCCAGTTCAGTGGAGGTGACGGCGGCGAAGGAAACGCGGAGACGGGCGTTGAGCTCTTCGGTGAGATGCGGGGCGAAAGGGTTGAGCACCTGGAGCAAATGCACCACGGAGGACACCGGCACTGACTCGAGCTTGGTGAGTTCGTTGGTGCAGACCATCATCTGGGAGATCGCGGTATTGAAATCCATCGACTCGATGTCTTCCCCGACTTTTTTGATGGTGGCGTGGACGACCTTGTTGGTTGCCTTGTCAGGGATGATGTCGGCGAGTTTGGAATGGAGGCTCCATTCGCCTGCCTCGTCGGCTTCCATGACGAGACGCCAGACGCGGGCGAGGAAGCGGTAGACGCCCTCGACCCCTTTCATCGACCAGGGTTTGACCTGCTCGAGCGGTCCCATGAACATTTCGTAGAGGCGCAGGGCGTCGGCTCCGTACTCCGAAATGACGTCGTCGGGGTTGACGACATTGCCGAGGGATTTGGACATTTTCTGCCCGTCCTCGCCGAGGATGAGCCCCTGATTGACGAGTTTTTGGAAGGGTTCGGCGGTGCCGAGGTGCCCGAGATCGTGGAGGACCTTGTGCCAGAAGCGGGCGTAGAGGAGGTGGAGCACGGCGTGTTCGGTGCCGCCGACGTAGAGGTCGACCGCGCCGGGTGTGCCGCCGCCGCCGAGCCAGTAGGCCTCGGCTTCCTTGCTGAGAAAACGCTCCGTGTTGTGGGGGTCGCAGTAGCGCAGGTAGTACCAGCACGAACCGGCCCACTGCGGCATGGTGTTGGTCTCGCGCCGGGCGGTGGGACTGTAAGCGATCCAGTCGGTCGCCTTGATGAGCGGCCCGCGCGGATCTCCGGTGGGTTTGAAGTCCTCCAGTTCGGGAGGGAGCAGGGGCAGTTCGCTCTCGGGGATGGCGGCGTGCTGTCCGTCTTCCCACACGATGGGAAAGGGTTCGCCCCAGTAGCGCTGGCGGGAGAAAAGCCAATCGCGCAGCTTGAACTGGACGCGGCGGCGTCCGCGATTCTCCGCCTCGAGCCAGTCGATCATTTTGGCCTTGGCTTCGGCGGTGGGGAGACCGTCGAGGAAGCCGGAATTGACCGCGTATCCCTCGCCGACGAAGCAAGTAGCAGTAGCATGGGCATCCTGCCCATGCACCTCCCCTTGACGGGAGAATGCCGAACCGCGCCATTTCCACTCACCAAGCCCCGCGTTTGCCGGATTATTCAGGGTGTAGGCGATGTTGGCATTCAAGTCGTCGAGGTCGCGGATGAGGTGATCATACGATTCCGCCTGCCAAACTTCCCCACTGCGTTGCAACGCCTTATTGATTTCGTTGCCGGTATAGGATTTCCAGGAATGGAGAATGGATTCCAGTGAATGCTCGCCCTTTGGCTGCAGAACGACGTGGACATGGTTCGGCATCACGCACCAGGCATAGAGATCATAGCGATCCCCGTCGAAATGCTTCAGCGTCGCCGCCACCCGATCCGCGATCTCGGGTCGGGCGAGCCAGCATTCGCCTTTGCCGGAATCCAAATAGGACTCGATGCGCTCGGAGTAGAGTTGGCGGAGACGGGAAGCGTCTTCGGATCTGATTTTTCCGCCCTTTCTTTTCACTTCGGCGGAGAGTTCTTCGCGCTCGGCGCGATAGGCGTCCAAGACGCTCTTGGCGAGGGAATCGGCGAGGCGGAAGGTAACCGCGTAGGTGGCGCCGTCTTGGGTCCAGTGAGGGAGCTTGGCACCGTCCCGAACTTCGAGCGTCTTGCCACGGTGCATGGGCTGGAAGCCCATGCTACTTTTTTCTGATCGGACGACCTCGAGAACGGGCAGGTCGAATTTCTCTGCAAAGGCAAAGTCCCGCTCGTCGTGTGCGGGCACGGCCATGATCGCTCCGGTGCCGTAGCTCATCATGACGTAGTCGGCGATCCAGACGGGGATTTTTTCCCGGTTCACCGGATGGATGGCGTGAGCGCCGGTGAAAACGCCGGATTTTTCCTTGTTGAGTTCGCCGCGGTCCATGTCGGACTTGCCGGCGCAGGCTCGGACGTAGGCTTCGACCTCGGCCTTTTGCGCGTCGGTGGTGATTTGCGCGACGAGGGGATGCTCGGGCGCGAGGACCATGTAGGTGGCCCCGAAAAGGGTGTCGGGTCGGGTCGTGAAAACGGTGACCTTGTGGCCCTCGACGTCGAAGTCGACCTCGGCTCCCTCGCTTTTCCCGATCCAGTTTTTCTGCAGCAGCTTGATGCCCTCGGGCCAATCGAGCGGCTCCAGTTCGTCGATGAGGCGCTCGGCGTAGGCGGTGATGCGCAGCATCCACTGGCGCAGGGGCCGGCGCTCGACGGTGTGGCCCTTGGCTTTCCACTCCTCGATCTCCTCGTTGGCGAGGACGGTGCCGAGATCGGGAGACCAGTTCACCGGGGCCTCGTGGACGAAGGCGAGGCGGACGGCGTCGATCTGCTCGCGGGTCCAGCCTTTTTCCTCCAGTTCGCTGACGGGACGGGCCTTTTGGGTGTCCTCGCAGAAGTAGGAATGATAGAGCTGGAGAAAAATCCACTGGGTCCAGCGGACGTAACCGGGATCGGTGGTGTTGACCTCGCGGTCCCAGTCGTAGGCGAATCCGATGGATTTGAGCTGGCGACGGAAGTTGTCGATGTTGGCCTCGGTGGTGACGCGGGGATGCTGCCCGGTCTTGATGGCATACTGCTCGGCGGGCAGGCCGAAGGCGTCCCAGCCCATAGGGTGGAGGACGTTGTAGCCGCTCATGCGCTTGTAGCGGGTGATGATGTCGGTCGCGGTGTAGCCCTCGGGATGTCCGACGTGGAGGCCGGACCCGCTCGGATAGGGGAACATGTCGAGGACGAAATATTTCGGGAGGGAGGCGTCGAAACCCTCATCGCCCGGATTGGGCACGGAAAAGGTTTTGTTTTTTTCCCAATGGTCCTGCCATTTGGGTTCGAAATCTCGGAAAGGGAAACTCTTGCGTTGCTCGGCCATGATCTGTCGATTGGAGTGGGCGGGAGTGTAGAGCCACTGTCGCGGGGACGCAGCAGGTTTTTGCAGCGGAAAAAACGAGCGGCCCGGGAATGGCTCGGTTCGGTCAGGCGGGTTGCTGTTGGGAGATGCAGTGGATCGCGCCGCCCTCGCGGACGATGTCGAGGGTATGGATCGGCACGATCTCGCGTCCGGGAAACAGTTCGCCGAGCAGACCGACGGCATTGGTGTCCCGTTTTTTCTGACCGAACACGGGGACGAGGACGGCTCCGTTGAGAATGAGAAAATTCACGTAGCTGGCCGGCAGCACGGGGAGACGCCAGTCGGGCGCGAGACAGGCGTCGGGCATGTCGAGCTCGATGATCTCGGGCCGGGTGCCGTCGGGCAGGCGGAAGTCGTCGAGGCGCTCGCGGTTTTCTCGGAGGACGCGGTGGTTGGGGTTTTTGCCGTCGTTTTCCCGGGAAATGAGGATGGTGCGGTCGTTCACAAAACGGGCGATGTCGTCGATGTGTCCGTCGGTGTCATCCCCTTCGATGCCGGAGCGCAGCCAGAAGATTTCCTCCATGCCGAGGAGGGATTGGAGACGCTCCTCGATCTCCGCGCGGGAGAGGTCGGGGTTGCGGTTGGGATTGAGGAGAACCGCCTCGGTGGTGAGCATCTGCCCGACGCTGTTTTGTTCGATGGAGCCGCCCTCGAGAATGAGGTCGGCGTCGAAACGTTCCATCCCGAGAGTGTCGGCGATGCGGACGGGGATTTCGTTGTCCAATTCGTAGGGCCCGAATTTGTCGCCCCAGCCGTTGAACCCCCAATTGGTCACGGCGACTTCGCCGCTCTCGCGGTGTTTCACAAAAAGTGGACCGTGGTCGCGGCACCAGACGTCGTCGTTGGGGTGATCGTAAAGTTCGAGATGATCGGCCTGCGGTCCGGCGGTGAGGATGTGCTGCCGGATCTCCTCGTGACGATAGGCCGGAGCATTGATGCGAACGGGTTCGTAGCGACTGATTGCGGCGGCGATTTCGGCGAACACGGCCTCGACCTTTTCGAGAGTTCCGGGCCAGCACTCGGGATGTCCCGAAGGCCAGGAAAGCCAGACGGCGGCCTGGGGTTCCCATTCGGCGGGCATACGGTAAGGAGAGGTTTTCAGGGATTGAGGGGTTGAGGTTTTCAGGGGTTGGGGAACTGCGGTTTTCGGTATACGTTTTACCTTCTCCCTCAACCCCTGAAAAGCAAAGCAGCAAACAGCATTATCGCCAAGCTTCCCCGAACACCCATGCCCCGAAGCACTTTATTCCACGCCAGATTGTACGGCATCGTCGATCTGGGCTACGTCGCGCCGACTTCGCTCGTCCGGGTCACCGCGGAGATGATAGAGGGCGGCATCGACGTCATCCAACTGCGCGCCAAGGGACACTCCGCCGACGACATCCAAAAGTGGGGGGCGGCGCTCCTCCCGATCTGCCGCGAGGCGGAGGTTCCCTTTTTTCTCAACGATCACGCGGACCTGGCCGCCTCGCTCGGCACCGATGGCGTCCACGTGGGGCAGGACGACGCCTCCATGGATGAGGTGCGCAACATCGTCGGGCCGGAGATGCTGGTGGGCCGCTCCACCCATAGTCTCGCCCAGGCGACGGCGGCGGCGGCGGACCCGCGCACGGATTGCATCGGCTTCGGGCCGCTCTTCGCCACTCCCACGAAACCGGACTACGCGCCCATCGGCACGGCCGCGATCCGCGAGGTCCACCGCTCGTTTCCCGATCTGCCCGTTTTCTGCATAGGCGGGATCAAAAAAGAATCGCTCGCCGAACTCGTCGCCGCCGGGGCGAAACGCGCCGTCATCGTATCCGGGATCTTGCAGGCACCCGATATCGCTGCTTATGTCCGCAGCGCGAGGTCTCTCCTCCCCGCATCCTAACATTTTATTTTTTCTTTCCCCCACAGTCATCTTATGAGCGTCCTCGTATCCGGTTCCATCGCCATCGACAATGTCAAAACGCAAAAGGCCTCGCAGGAGAATCTCCTCGGCGGGTCCGCCGCCTACGCCGCCATCGCCGCGAGCTTTTTCTCTCCCGTCGGCATTGTCGGAGTGGTCGGACACGATTTTCCCGAAGAACATCTCGAAGTGTTCAAGAGACGGGACATCAATCTCGAGGGGATAGAGTTCTCCGACGGGGAGACCTTCCGCTGGGAGGGGGAATACATGGAGGACATGAACGACCGGGAAACGCTCTCCGTCGCGCTCAATGTTCTCGAATCGTGGCAGCCGGCTGTGGCCGATTCGCAAAAAGCCACCACCACGGTGAATCTGCTCGCGAATTCCCATCCGCTGAATCAGCACTCGGTCATCGACCAACTCGGGGAAGGTCCCGGCTTTACCATCGCCGACACGATGGATCTCTGGATTCAAGTCTCGCGCCACGAACTCGAGGATCTCCTCAAGCGCATCGACCTGCTGGTCCTCAACGACAGCGAGGCGAAGCTGATGATGGACACCTCCAACGTCGTCGCGGCGGGCCATCGCCTCCGCGAAATGGGACCGGGGCACGTCATCGTGAAAAAAGGGGAACACGGCGCGATGCTTTTCGGCGAGGAGGGTTTCTTCGCCTGCCCCGCCTTCCCTCTGCACGATGTCTTCGACCCGACCGGTGCGGGCGACAGCTTCATCGGCGGTTTCGCCGGGTACCTCGCGAGCCTCGGTAAAAAGAGCTACGACTTCGCCGATCTCAAGAGCGCGATCGCCCGCGGCACCATCCTGGCGAGCGTCACCTGCGAAAGTTTCAGCACCCATTCGCTGCGCGACCTCACTCCGGCGGGTTTCGAAGAGAGGCTGGCGACCTTCCGGAGATACTGCGACTTCAGCTGATCGGACCGGCCGGGATCGCCCGGTCCGGCGTCCCCAGCTCGCGTATTCCACAAAAGAGGGTTCCGTCCTCGGCGGGTTCGGCGGGAAACCAATCGTCGTTGTCGAGGTGGCGACGGCAAGACTCCTCGTAGACGGCGAGGGTCGTGGCCCGGCGGAGTTCCTGGTTGAGGGTCCCACCGCTGATCCCCGAAGCGATGTAGTTGGTGAATTTTTTCATGCGGTTGACGATCTGGGATTCCTTTTCGAAACGACCGTGATCGATCACTTCCCCGGTGAGTTCGCGCAGGTAGGCGAGGACTTCGTGGAGACGGCGACGCGGCGCTGCCCGCCCCGCGAGATCCTCGCGAATGCCCTCGAAAAGCCACGGATCCCGGATCGCCCCGCGGCCTATCATGAGACCCGCCGCGCCGGTCTTGCGCCGCATCGCGCGAGCGCTGGCGACCGAGACGATGCTGCCGTTGGCGACGACGGGAAACGGCAGCGTCGCAACGGCGCGGGCGATCTCGGCGGTGTGGACGTCGGATTGGTAGCGCTCGCGCACGGTGCGCCCGTGGATCGCGAGACCATCGAGAGGGAGCGTGGCGAAAAGGTCGAGGAGGGCAGCGAACTCGTCCGGCGACTCGAATCCGATCCGGGTTTTCAAAGTGAACGCCCCCCGCACGACCGGTCGCAACGCGAGGGCGATGCGGCGGATCCGATCGGGATCGCGCAGGAGCGCTCCGCCGGCGTCCTTCCCACAGACCGTGGGCGCGGGGCAGCCGAGATTGACGTCGATCCCCGCGCAGGAGGTGAGCTGCTGGATGCGCTCCGCGGTGCGCACGAGATGCGCGGGGTCGTTCCCTATCATTTGCGCAATGATGGGCTTGTCCGTCTCCAGCTCGCGAATGGATCGCAGGATCTCTTTTCCCGGATGGGAATCGCGATGCACCCGGAAATACTCCGTCACATAGACATCGGGGCCCCCGCGCCGCTCCAGGCATCGCCAGAGGGGCAGGACCGAGACATCCTGCATCGGGGCGAGGAAGAGCCGGGGAAGAGGGTTCACCCATCGACCAAACAGTGTTGCGCCCCCGCGTCAAGCAAGTCCGTTCCAAGCTTGATTCCCCGTAGCCAGCACCGCAAATCACGACTACACTTACCTCATGGCAAAAGAACTGAATCCCAAGGTCGAATACATTGTGAAAGACGGTGTTCCCTCCGCGGTGATCCTTCCGCTGGCCGAGTATGAAGAACTGTTGGAAGACCTTCACGACCTGGCCGTGATCGTCCAACGCAAGGACGAGCCACTGATCCCGCTGGCCGAAGTGAAACGCCGCCTCAAAGCCGATGCCCCCCTACGACGTTAGCTTCCGCCGCTCCGCCGAGAAGGACATGCGCAAGCTGGATGCGAAGCTCCGTTCTCGCGTGCTGCGCGCCGTGGAGCCGCTGGCGGAGGATCCGCGCCCGGATGGCTGCCGGAAGTTGCACGGCAGCGATGATGCCTATCGCCTGCGTATCGGAGACTACCGGGTAATCTACACAGTGGACGATGCCGTGCTCATCGTGGCGGTGGAGCGAGTGCGTCATCGACGGGACGTGTATCGCTGAGCGCCTCGGCCCACTTGTCATGCGTCCTCATC
>JAAYAT010000286.1 GCA_012719225.1 Verrucomicrobiaceae bacterium | reverse complement strand
GCCGAGGGGGGACTTCGACCTGAATGATTTTTATTCGGCGGTGATCGGCGACGGCATCGCCGAGGCGCAGAACATCCGGGTGGGAGACAAAATCCTGCTTTATTCGCCGCGCGACATCGACTCCATCATGCAGTCGCTCGACCGCATGGAAAAGGCCGGGGACGAGGACGGCCGCAAGGAGGAGATCGACGAAATCCGCGAGATGACCGCGCCTCAGGAGGTCACGGTGACGGGGATTTTCGACTCCGGTCACTGGGATTTCGACAGCAATATCGTGTTCGTGCATCTCGAAACCGCCCAGGTGCTCTACAATTTCAATCTCGAAGAGTGCCACGGCATCGCGGTGCGGACGGACGACGGGTTCAAGGCCAACGAGTACCAGGAGATTTTTTATTCCATCCTGCCCCAGCAGTATCGCGTCATGACCTGGGCGGAGATGCATAAGCTGGTCTTCGACGCGGTCGCGACGGAGCGGCAGGCGATGTACTTGATCCTTTTCATCATCATGATCGTGGGCAGCTTCGGAATCATGAGTACGATAATCACGATCACGGTGCAGAAACGCACCGAGATCGGTCTGCTCAAGGCACTCGGCTCGGTCGAGGGCCAGATTGCCTGGGTCTTCCTCTTCCAGGGGATGCTCGTGGGCCTTGCCGGGGTGGTTGTGGGACTGCTCCTCGCCCAACTGACGCTCTACTTCCGCAATGACATGGCCGGCTGGATCGGGGCCAATTTCGGCGTGGATATTTTCTCGGAAGAAATCTACAAGGTTGATGGCGGTCTCCCGGCCAAACAAACCCTGCGCGACTCGGTCATCATCTCGGTGGCGGCCTTTCTCGCCTGCACCTTCGCCGCCCTCGTGCCCGCCCTCATCGCCGCCACGATGCAACCCGCCAAGGCCCTCCGCAGCGAATAGACCGTACCGCCACGCCCGCGGCTCTCCCCCCCAGACCCCTCTCCCATGGATTTTTATCTCTCTATCGACGGTGCCCGGAAGGGGCCGTATTCCCTTTTCAAAGTGGGGGAACTCCTCGAAAGCGGTGACGTCTCGGGTGATTCCCTCGCGTGGCACCGCGATCTCGACGGATGGAAACCGCTCCGCGAAATCCCCGCGCTGGAGATGATGCGCGAGCGCGGCAAGGCCCGAGCGGAGGAAAGCCGGGCCGAAGAATCGGTCGCA
Organism: Verrucomicrobiaceae bacterium; assembly: GCA_012719225.1. GTDB lineage: Bacteria > Verrucomicrobiota > Verrucomicrobiia > Verrucomicrobiales > DEV007 > Arctic95D-9. The sequence continues at coordinate 3,315 of JAAYAT010000286.1, read as the reverse complement.
TCCCCGCCTCCGCAACCGGAATCCGAGCCGGTCAATCCCCACGCCGGGGAAATCGGCGACGCCCCGCTCCCCTCGACGCGTCCGCTGGACGCTCCGGCACCGTCCGGAGCAGCCGCCCGAACACGGCCTTTCGTCCGTTTTTGGGCCCGCATGTTCGACTACACCGCGGTCTCGGTGCTGATCTTCCAGTTGTCCGACGCGGCGGTGCCCCAACCGCTTCCGGGGGAGAGTCTGGCGGAGGTCTTCGGCCGCTACCTCGCCGAACTCCAGAAGCCGGAGGCCCTCGTCTTCGCACGGACTCTCTTTTTCGCCCTGATCGGCTGGCATTTCCTCGAGGCGGTGCTCATCCATCTGTTCGGCACCACTCCGGGCAAGGCGCTCTTCGGAATCCGGGTGAGGAAAATCACCGGGGAACCCCTGCCGATGAAAACCTCTCTGGGCCGCTCCTTCTACGTCTACGTGCTGGGCGTGGGATTCTACCAATTCCCCCTCATTCTCATCGGAATGATTTTCAGTTTCTTTCGTATTCACTCCACTGGCGATTGCCTCTGGGATCAGCACCTGAAAATAAGGGTTGAAAACCCTCCCCTCGGCGCGCTTAGGATAGGGCTGGCATTTTGTGCCTTTTTCGCCTTATTCCTTCTCCAATCCGTAAAATTTTCATGAGTCGAAATTGTTCGATCGTCCTCCACGCCCACGTTCCCTGGGTGCGACATCCCGATGTGCCTCATTGCCTCGAGGAAGACTGGTTGCACAGCGCCGTGGTGGAAACCCACCTGCCTCTGCTCGAGATGCTGTTCCGCCTGCGGGAAGAGGGGGTTCCTTTTAAACTCACCCTCAATCTCTCGCCCACCCTCCTCGCGATGTTGCGGGACAAGCTGCTGAAGCGCCGCACCCTGGCGTATCTCGATCGCACCCTCCGGCTCTGCCGCGACGAAGTCGAGCGGGGCGACATCACCGGCTACCGCGAGCTGGCCGAGATGTACGAAGACAGGCTGCACCGTTTCCGGGAACTCTTCGTCGATCAATGGCAGGGCGAGCTGGTCCACGCCTACGCCGATCTGCGCGACAGCGGTCATCTCGAGATCACCGCGAGCGCGGCGACCCACGGGCTCCTCCCGCTCCTCATGCGGGTGCCCGAAGCGGTGCAGGCCCAGGTGCGCGCGGGCATCCGCCAGTACGTGCAGTGTTTCGGCCGTATGCCGAAAGGGTTCTGGCTGCCCGAATGCGCCTACGCTCCGGCGCTCAGCCAAGTCTTGAAACAGGAGGGTCTCGACTGGACCCTCGTCGAGGAACACGCCCTCACCACCTCTCCGCAGGCGAGCGACGATTTTCCCTTCGTGCCGGGAGTGACCCAGGACGCCCTGATGATCTTCGGGCGCGACCAGGCCAGCAGCAGCGAGGTGTGGAACGCCGACGAGGGATTCCCCGGCGACGAGCGCTACCGCGATTTCATGCGCGACATCGGGTTGGAGGCCCCCATCGAATACCTGCGCGAGTATCTCGGGGAAAAAGGCGAACGCCAGTTCACCGGGTTGAAGTATTTCCGCTCCTCGCGCGAAGGAGAGGGCGAAGGCGAGGACAGCGCCCTCTACGATCCCGAACTGGCCTCCCGGGCGCTGGAGGAACACACCGTTCGTTTCATCAGCAGCCGCGGTGCCCAGCTCGCCGCGCTGGAGGCGCGGGGCGTGGAGAATCCCATCGTGGTCTGCGCCTTCGACGCGGATCTCTTCGGGCATTGGTGGTACGAGGGGACGGAATTCCTAGAGCGGGTCTTCCGCAAGGCGGCGACGCGCAACGATCTCGTGTTCACCACGCCGGGAGCCTACCTCGCGGCGCACCGGGAGACCGCGTTTCCGCCCGCCGCGCCGGTTTCCTCCTCCTGGGGCGAAGGCGGGTATTTCGAGACTTGGACCAGTGCGGAGAACGACTGGGTTTACTTTGAGATCCAGAAGCGATCCGAGCAACTGGCTCGTTTTGTGAAATTGTTTGAAGAAAACCGCAGCGACTTTGACGAGAAAACGATCGCCCATCGCCAGCGCTGCATCCAACTGCTGACGAAGGAACTGCTCCTCGCGCAATCCAGTGACTGGGGGTTCCTCATGCAAAACGAACCCTCGCGCGGGTATGCGGAAAAGCGCAGCCGCGAGCATTTCGCGAATTTCGACAAGGTCTGGGCCACCACTCTTCAGGATGACGGCGGGACTCTCCTGGACGAAATCGAGCAGGCCAATCCGGTCTTCGCCGACCTGCCGTGGAACATGTACGAGCCCTATTCCTGATTCGTTCCCGATTCGTCCCTCCCATGGCAGAGAACTACGTCTATTTCGATCTGGAGACCCAGCGTTCCGCCAACGACGTGGGCGGCTGGGATCGCAAGGCGGACATGAAAATGTCGGTCGGGGTGACCTACAGCACGGCGCAGAACCGTTACATGATCTACGACGAAGGCAACGTCCAGGCGCTCATCGACGAACTCTGCGGCGCCGACCTCGTCATCGGGTTCAACCACATCTCTTTCGACTACGAGGTGCTGATGGGATACACCATCCTCGATCTCAAGGAACAGACCAAGAACCTCGACCTGATGGTCGATTTGGAGAAAACCCTGCAGCACCGTCCCAAGCTCGACGCGGTCGCCTCGGAATCCCTCGGCGAGAGCAAAACCGCCGTCGGCACCGATGCGATCAAGTGGTGGCAGGAGGGCCGCATCATGGACATCGCCGAATACTGCTGCTTTGACGTCAAGGTGACCAAGCTGGTCCACGAGTACGGGGTTCGCCACGGACTCGTCAAATACCGCAACCGCTTCAACCAGTCGCTCGAAATTCCCGTGCAGTGGAGTTTGCCGGAGTAGCTCGCCAGCTTCACCGGACCCACGCCGGCGGCGGCCCGGTCAGATCGATTTCGAAGGCGGTCGGTCCGATCAGGAGGAAGATCGTCGTGGTCAGGACCACAGCCGTGAGGTTCAGGAGGATGCCCACCTTCACCATCTGTCCGATGCGGATGTGGCCGCTCGCGAAGATGATCGCGTTCGGCGGCGTCGCTACCGGCAGCATGAAGGCGCAAGAAGCCGAAATCGTCGCCGGGATCATCAGCACGAGCGGATGGATTCCCGTCGCGGTGGAGACCGCCGCGAGGAGCGGGAGAATCATTTCCGTGGTCGCGGTGTTCGAGGTGAACTCGGTGAGAAAGGTGATCACCGTGCAGATCGCGCCCACCAGCACCGGGATGGGAGCGTCCTCCAGACCGACGAAGCGCGCCCCGACCCAGTCCGAGAGGCCCGATGTCTGGAATCCTTTCGCCAGGGCGAAG
>JAAYAT010000285.1 GCA_012719225.1 Verrucomicrobiaceae bacterium | reverse complement strand
ATCGAAATCGAAATCGAAATCGAAATCGAAATCGAAATCGAAATCGAAATCGAAATCGAAATCAGGATCAGGATCAGGATCAGGATCGAAAATCCTCGGTGACCCTTTCGATCTGTAGGGCGGACGCTCCGTCTGCCCAAACGCCCCCTTGTCGATCCACCGCCGAAACGGGCCGGGAGACCCGTTCTACGGCTGCCTCGAGGCCGGGCCGCAAAGCACTTTGTGAAATATTTCACAAAGTCCCCTTGACCCTCGAAAAACGCGCACCGATAGTCGAAAATTTGCTGCACTCCCTTTGCGCCCGGAGTCAGAAATTCCGGGGTCAGAAACACTCCCCTTGATCCTGGGGAACGAAAAAACGCCATGCCGACCACAACCCGGGAAATTGAAGTTCAGGACTCAGCCGCCCGCGCGGCGGGGACGGAGGGCTATCAGCAGACCACCGAAGACCTCGTCGGCGAGAAGCTCGTCCTCAACATGGGGCCGTCGCATCCCGCGACCCACGGAGTGCTCCGCATCGTCCTCGAACTCGACGGCGAGATCATCACCAAGGCCGACCCCGACGTCGGCTACCTGCACCGCGGCGACGAGAAGATCGCGGAGAACATGCAGTACAACCAGTTCGTCCCCTACACCGACCGGCTCGACTACCTCGCCCCCCTCGCCAACAACGTCGCCTACGCCCTCGCGGTGGAAAAGCTGATGGGCTGGGAGCTGCCCGCCCGCGGCCAGGCGATCCGCACGATCTGCTGCGAGATGGCCCGCATTTCCGCCCACCTCCTCGGCATCGGCGCCTACGCCATGGACGTGGGGGCGATGACCGTCTTCCTCTACACCTTCACCCAGCGCGAGACCGTCTACAATCTCTGCGAACTCCTCACCGGGGCGCGTTTCACGACCAGCTACACCCGCATCGGCGGCCAGATCCGCGACCTGCCCGAGGGGTTCACCGACCAGCTTCTCACCTTCTGCGACGAACTCCTCATCTCTCTCGACGAGGTCGACACCCTGCTGACGCGGAACAAAATCTTCCTCGACCGCACCCGTGACATCGGGGTCATTTCCCGGGAAGACGCCATCGCCTGGGGTCTCAGCGGACCGAACCTGCGCGGCGCGGGAGTCGATCACGACCTCCGCAAGGCCAATCCCTACCTCGACTACCACCGCTACCAGTTCGACATTCCCGTCGGATCGGTCGGGGACTGCTACGACCGCTACCTCGTCCGCATGGAGGAGATGCGCCAGAGCGCCAGCATCCTGCGCCAGGTCGTCGCCGGACTGCCCGACGGTCCCATCAACGTGGTCGATGCCAAAGCCCTGCTCCCGAAAAAGGACTCGGTTCTCATGAGCATGGAGGAACTCATCCACCATTTCATCCTCGTCACCGAAGGGCTCGACGCCCCCGCCGGCGAGGTCTACTTCGGAGCGGAAAATCCCAAGGGCGAACTCGGTTTTTACATCCACTCCAAAGGCGGAGGAGTCCCCTACCGCCTCAAGATCCGCGCGCCCTCCTTCGTCAATCTCAGCATCCTGCCCAAGCTGCTCCAGGGCTGCATGATGAGCGACACCGTCGCCATCCTCGGAAGCCTCGATTTTGTCATGGGAGAATGCGACCGTTGATCCGAAACTCCCACCTCACCATGTCACTCGCTGTTCCCACCGCCTTGGAAAAAGAGATCGATGACCGCATCACCCATTACCCGGTGAGCAAGCGGTCCGCCGTCCTCCCGGTGCTCCATCTGCTGCAGCATCAATTCGGTCATATCACCGAAGAGGCGATCGAGTGGACCGCCGCCAAGCTCGAACTCGAACCCATCAAGGTCCTCGAAGTGGTCACCTTTTACCCCGGATTCCGCCAGGAGGCCCCCGGCAAATACCACATCCGCGTCTGCCGCACCCTCAGTTGCGCCATGGCGGGGAGCTACGAGCTGATGGATTCGCTCTGTGAAAAGACCGGGATCGACCGCTCCGGCGTGACCCACCACCATCCCATCGCGGTGAGTCCGGACGGGAAATACAGCATCGAATTCGCCGAATGTCTCGCCAGTTGCGGCTTCGGCCCGGTCTGTATGGTCAACGATGATTTCCACGAGAAGGTCTCCGACGCGGACAGTCTCCTCAGCCAGTATTCCAAGTGATGAGCGGAATTTCCTACAAAAGCGGGCGCGAACCGCACCCCAAAGAACACCGGGTCGTCTTCCGCAACGTCGACCGCGAAGGCTGGGACACGTCCCTCGCCACCTACCTCGGCGAGGGCGGCTACGAGCAGTGGAAAAAGGCGCTTCAGCTCCCCCGTCAGGAAATCATCGACGCGGTCAAGCAGTCCGGCCTGCGCGGACGCGGCGGTGCCGGTTTTCCCTGCGGGGTGAAATGGGGCTTCATCCCCCCGACCAACACCAAGCCGGTCTACCTCATCTGCAACGCTGACGAATCCGAGCCGGGCACTTTCAAAGACCGCTACATCCTCCATCAGGACCCCCACCAGCTCCTCGAAGGCATGGCCATTTCCTGCTTCGCGGTGGGGGCCAACCTCGCCTACATCTACATCCGCGAGGAATTCCCCGAAGCCGCCGTCATCGTCGAAAAGGCCATCGCCGAAGCACACGAAAAGGGATTGCTCGGCAAAAACATTCTCGGTTCGGGCTTCGACCTCGACATTTTTGTCCACCGCGGCGCCGGGGCCTACATCTGCGGAGAAGAGACCGGCCTGATCGAATCGCTCGAGGGCAAACGCCCCTATCCGCGGATCAAGCCGCCCTATTTCCCCGCCGCGATGGGTCTCTACCTCTGCCCCACCATCGTGAACAACGTGGAGACCCTCTGCCACGTGAAACACATCCTCGAGATCGGGGCCGAGGCCTGGGCCAAAACCGGCACCCCCAACAACACCGGCACCCGCATCCTCTGCGTCAGCGGCGACGTGCAAAAGCCCGGCTACTTCGAAGTCGAAGTCGGCAAGGTCACCCTGGGCGAGGTCATCAACGAGATGTGCGGCGGACTCAAACCGGGACGCAGCCTCAAGGCGGTCATTCCCGGAGGCTCCTCCGCCAAGGTCCTGCGGGCTGGCGACGTCTACTCCGTGGGGCGCGGCGACGACGCCCGCGAACTGACTCTCTGGGACATCCCGATGGATTTCGACACCCTCGCCGCCTGCGGCTCCATGGCCGGATCGGGCGGAGTCATCGTCATCGACGACAGCCGCCCCATCAGTTGGGTGCTGAACAACATCAACGGCTTTTACGCCCACGAGTCCTGCGGCCAGTGTACCCCCTGCCGCGAGGGAACCCTCTGGATGAAAAAAATCACCGACCGCCTCGTCGCCGGGCAAGCCTCTCCGAGCGACATCGACACCCTCTACGGAGTAGCCAAAAACATCGACGGACGCACCATCTGCGCCTTCGGGGAAGCCTGCGCCTGGCCGACCGAGAGCTTTATCGAGAAATTCCGCGACGAGCTGACCTCCGACACCCGCCCCGAGCTCGAGGGTGCCATCGTCAACTCCGAAACCCTGACCGCCGCCGCCGGCCTTTGAGATGAGCGAAGCAAAAACAGATCTCGTGGACGTTCAAATCGACGGTGTGTGGCACCGCTTCCCCAAGGGAACGCGGATGATCGAAGCCTGCCGTCAGGCCGGTGTGGAGGTGCCGCATTATTGCTACCATCCCAAACTGACCTCGCCCGGCAACTGCCGCATGTGCCTTGTCGAAATGGGCCTGCCGCCCCGGCCCGCACCCGGAGCCGAAGCCCCCGAACCCGACGAAGACGGCCACCTTCCCATCTCCTGGATGCCGCGTCCGGTGATCGCCTGCGCCAACACCGTCGGGCCGAACATGGGCATCCGCACCACCGGCCCCCTCACCGAAGAATGCCGCAAGGGGGTCATGGAATTCCTCCTCGCCAACCATCCCCTCGACTGCCCCATCTGTGACCAGGCCGGCGAGTGCAGTCTGCAGGAATTCAGCGTCGAACACGGCAAAGGCGAATCCCGCTTCCGCGAACAAAAGGTCAAAAAACCGAAAAACGTCGATGTCGGTCCCCGCATCCGCCTCGATGACGAGCGCTGTATCATGTGCAGCCGCTGCATTCGCTTCACCGACGAGATCGCCGATGATCCGGTCCTCGGCTTCACCGACCGCGGCAGCCACACCGTCCTGACAGTCTATCCCGGTCGCGAACTGGCCAACAACTACTCGCTCAACACCGTCGACATCTGCCCCGTCGGCGCGCTCACCTCCAACGACTTCCGCTTCCAGATGCGGGTCTGGTTCATGCGCGAGACCCACACCATCGACACCAACTGCGCGACCGGTTGCAACATCACCGTGTTTTCCCGTCAGAACAAAATCTACCGCATCACCCCGAGGCAAAACAACGAGGTCAACTCGGACTGGATGCCCGACTCGCACCGCCTCAACTACCACTGGATCGAGAGCGAGGCCCGCCTCACCGACCCCCTCGTCAAAGAGGGCGGGCACCACCGCATCGCCGACTGGAGCGAAGCCCTCGCCACCGCCGCCGACCGGCTTTCCTCCCTCAAGGGCGGCGAGATCGCGGTGATCGCCTCGGCGCGGATGACCAACGAGGAACTGCTCTTGGTCAAGCGCCTCGCCAAACAACTCAAAGCCGGTCACCTCGACACCGTCGCCCGCACCGGCGAAGCCGACGGCTACCTCATCTCCTCCGACCGCAATCCCAACACCAACGGGGCGAAGCTCATCCTCGGGCTCGAAAATCCCGGTTCGGGGATCGCGGCGATCCAGCGCGGCATCGAAGAAGGCCGCATCAAGGGACTCCTCGTCCTCCAGGAAAACATCGTCGACGAGGCCGGTTTCAGCCCCGAACTGCTCGGCAAGCTCGACTTTCTCCTCTCCACCTACCCGATCGCCAACGCCACCGCCGACGCGAGCCACCTCGTTCTCCCCGGGGCCTGCTGGGCGGAGAAATCCGGCACCATGATCAACGCCACCGGTCGTCTCCAGCGCCTCAACAAGGCCGTCGACGCCCCCGGCCAGACCTTTGAACCGTGGGAAATCGTGCGCGACCTCATCCAGGCCACCGGCGGCGGCAACGGGGTCCATGCCGTGACCGATATTTTCAAACAGCTCACCGCCGAGGTGGAGGCATTCGCCGGCCTGACCTGGGGCCAGATCGGAGACCTCGGACTCCCCCTCCTCGAGACCGATGTCACCATTCCGCTCCTCGAGCGCGAGAAACAACGCATCGCCTCGGGCCTCATCGTCGGCTAGGCAACAAAGTTCGTTTTCATGATCCTACTTTTCCACCATCTCCCCCTGTATCATGGGCTTCCAGCCCATGGCCCGAGTGGAGAGCAACGAAGCACCGGGAACGCTCCCTCGCGATTCCAACCGGCGGGTTCGTTCGCACCGCACGCCACAAAACATGGGCTGGAAGCCCATGCTACGTCCCCTCTTCCCCTCCGTCACACGCGCTCTCTCTGACCACATGGATTGGCATATCATCATCGCAGCCGTCATCAAGATCGTGGTCTTTGTCTTCCTCGTGACACTGCCCATGGTGGCCATGTCCGTGTGGGCGGAACGTCGCGTCAGCGCCGCGATCCAGGACCGCGTCGGCCCCAACCGGGTCGGTCCCTTCGGCCTGCTCCAGGCTGTCGCCGACGGGATCAAATTCCTCCTCAAAGAGGATTTCACCCCGGCCCAGGTCAACAAATTCTACTTCTGGCTGGCTCCCGCCCTCACCATGGTGCCGGCCCTGCTCACCAGCGCGGTGATCCCCTTCGGGAGCCGCCTTTTCGGGGAAAAAATGGTCATCGCCGACCTCGACGTCGGACCTCTCTTCGTCTTTGCGATCTCCTCCCTGACCGTCTACGGCATCGTTCTCGCGGGTTGGTCCTCCAATTCCAAGTACTCCTTCCTCGGCGGAGTGCGTTCGACCAGCCAGATGATCTCCTACGAGATTTCCCTCGGCCTCTCCATCATCCCGCTGATCCTGATTTACGGCGAGCTCAACCTCGGTCGCATCGTCCAGGAGCAAGCGGTCAACGGCTGGGCGCTGCTGCCGCTCTGGGGCGAAGGACTCAGCCTGAAAGGGTTTATTCTCGCGATCCCCCTCTTCATTTCCTTCGTCATCTTCATGACCTCGATGTTCGCGGAGACCAACCGGCTGCCCTTCGATCTGCCCGAATGTGAGACCGAACTGGTCGCCGGCTACCACACCGAATACAGCTCGATGAAATTCGCCCTTTTCTTCCTCGGCGAATACGCCGCCATGATCATCGGGTCCGGACTTGCCGTGACCCTTTTCTTCGGCGGCTGGAGCCTCCCCTTCGGCTGGCTCGCCCCCGAGTCCATCGATGCCGCCGTCCCCTGGTGGCACGGCCTCATCCACATCGGCGTCTATTTCACCAAAGTGATCGGCGTCATCCTCTTTTTCATCGTGATCCGCTGGACCCTGCCCCGCTTCCGCTACGATCAGCTCATGCGCCTCGGCTGGGTCTTCTTCTTCGAAATCGCCCTCTTCAACGTAGCCCTCACCGCCATCCTCCTCGCCGTTCTTTAGCTGTTTAGCTGTTAGCCCTTTTGCTTTTTAGCTCCCGACTTCCTACTTTCCTACTTTCCTACTTCACGCATGGCCATCATCGTAAAACGTCCCAAACTGAAGTTCTGGGAACATCTCTACCTCCCCGGCATCATTGCCGGACTGCGGGTGACCCTGGCCCACTTCTACCGCATTCTCTCGGGTCGCTCCAAGGTCACGATGCAATATCCCGAGGAAAAATGGGACGCCCATCTCCCCGGGCACTACCGCGGGGCCCCCGCCCTCGTCAAAGATGAGCATGATCGCGAGCGCTGCGTCGCCTGCCAGCTCTGTGAATTCATCTGTCCGCCCCGCGCCATCACCATCCAACCCGAGGAAATCCCCAGCGATGACAAGTGGGCCAAGGTCGAGAAGCGCCCCCGCGCCTTCGAGATCGACATGATCCGCTGCATTTATTGTGGCCTCTGCGAAGAAGTCTGTCCCGAGCAGGCCATTTTCCTCCGCAAAGACTACGCCATCACCGGCATCACCCGAGCCGAAATGGTCCACGACAAAAAGAGATTGTACGAAATCGGCGGCGTCCGCGAAGGATTGGTGAACAAGTGGAATGAGTTGAAGTAGGAGTCGGAGGAAGTAGTAGAGAAGGAAAGAAGTAAAGTAGTAAAGGGTGGAGACTAGAAGGCATGAGCGAGTCAGCGAGGACATATGAAGACTTGATTGTGTGGCGCAAAGCCCACGATTTGGTCCTTGGTGTCTACGAGGTGACCGCCACATTCCCGAAGGAGGAAATTTTTGGTCTCACCTCGCAAGTGAGGCGGGCCGCCATTTCGGTCCCCTCCAACATTGTCGAAGGCTTCAATCGCAAGGGAAAATCAGACAAACTCAAGTTTTACAACTACTCCGACGCCTCGCTCGAAGAAATGCGCTACCAGCTCCAATTGGGCCACGATCTAGGCTTCGCCGACACCTCTACCCTTCAGGAAAAAGCCAAAGAAGTGAGAAGAATCCTCTCCTCCTACACAGAAAAGCTAAAAGCCTCCTCCTGAAACTCACTCCTCTACTACTCTACTACTTCACTCCTCTACTACTTTCCTACTCCCAAATGACCTTCCTCTTCTACCTCTTCTCCGCACTGGCCCTTTTTGGCGGCATCGGGGTGGTCGTGAACCGCAACCCGGTCTCGTCGGCGATCTCGATGATCCTCTCCTTCCTGGGGCTGGCGGCTCTTTTCATCCAGCTCGACGCCTTTCTCGTCGGCATCCTCCAAATCCTCGTCTACGCGGGGGCGATCATGGTCCTCTTCCTCTTCATCATCATGCTCCTCGATGTGCGGGAGGAGCAACGACGCCGCCGCTCCATCGTCCATTTCATTGGCGCGAGCGGGGTGGCGATCGCCTTTGTCGCCCTCGTCATCACCGTCCTCTCGCGCGGGGACATCGGCAAAGCCAATTTCACCGCCCTCACCGAAAGCAAAGGCCCCGGCACGTCCGACGTCCATCAGATCGGCGAACTTCTTTTCAGCACCTACTGGTTCCCCGTCCAGATCGTGGCGGTCCTCCTCCTCGTCGCCACCGTCGGCGTGGTGGTCCTGAGCAAAAAGGAACTGAAGTGATCTCCGCCGCCTTTCGACCGTCCCCCTGATCCCCCACCTCCCGCTTCCATGGAATCCGCCCTGACCCTCAATCACTTCCTCTTCGTGAGCGCCGCTCTCTTCGCGATCGGACTCGCCGGAGTGCTGTTGCGGCGCAACCTCATCATCATCTTCATGTGTCTCGAGCTCATGCTCGCGGCCGCGAACCTCACCCTCGTCGCCTTCTCCCGCTTCAACGTGCAGGACGGGCATCCCCACTACGACGGGCAGGTCCTCCTCTTCTTTATCATTACGGTGGCAGCGGCGGAGGTCGCTGTCGGTCTCGCCATCATCGTCGCCTTGTTCCGCACCAAGGAAACCACCGACGTGACCAAGGTGAACTCGATGAAATACTGATCTTTACGGCGTACGAACTACTTCATGGATTCCGATGTCAACACTCTCGCCTGGGCCGTTCTCCTGCTGCCGCTCGTCGTGGCCGCGACGATCCTTCTCGGGCTGAAACGCTGGTCCGGTCTCAGCGCCCTCGTCTCGACAGGCTCGGCTCTGCTCACCCTGGTCTTTTGTCTTTTCCTCGCGGGCGACGGGAATGAGACTGTCGATACCGCCGCCTATCCCTGGGTCGATCTCGGCGAACACCTTCGCCTCACCATCGGCTTCCAGCTCGACGCCCTCAGCCGCGGGATGATGCTCATCGTGACCTCCATCGGCTTCCTCGTGCATCTTTTCTCGCTCGGCTACATGAAGGACGACGCGGGCAAGTCGCGCTACTTCGCCGCTCTCTCGCTCTTCATGTTCTCGATGACGGGCATCGTCCTCGCCGACAACTTCGTGATGATGTTCGTCTTCTGGGAACTCGTCGGGGTCAGTTCCTACCTGCTCATCGGCCACTGGTTCGAAAAACCCTCCGCCGCCGACGCCGCCAAAAAAGCCTTTCTCACCAACCGCATCGGCGATTTTGGATTCATGATCGGGATCCTCTTGGTCTGGATTCTGACCGGCTCGATCTATTTCGAGGAAATCAAGGCCGCCGTCGGCGGGGTCGGCAATCTCGCCCTGCTCAACATCGCGGTGCTCTGCGTCTTCTGCGGCGCCGTCGGCAAATCCGCCCAGCTCCCGCTCCATGTCTGGCTACCCGACGCGATGGAGGGCCCCACGCCCGTCTCCGCACTCATCCACGCCGCGACCATGGTGGCCGCCGGGGTCTTCATGCTCGCCCGCGTGATTTTCCTCATCGAAGCCGCCGACATGGCCGCCACGGTCATCACCTGGATCGGGGCCCTCACCGCCCTCGCCGCCGCCCTCATGGCCTTGCAGCAGAATGACATCAAGCGCATTCTCGCCTACTCCACCCTCTCCCAACTCGGCTACATGGTCATGGCCCAGGGTCTCGGGCAGGTCGGCAGCGACGCGGGGATGTTCCACCTCTATACCCACGCCTTTTTCAAAGCCCTCCTCTTCCTCGGTGCCGGGGCCGTCATTCACGCCTGCCACCACGAGCAGGACATCTGGAAAATGGGGGGACTTCGCAAAAAGCTGCCCATCACCTTCTGGAGCTTCGCCCTCGGCACCGCCGCCCTCATCGCGGTGCCTTTCACCAGCGGATTCTGGAGCAAGGAGGCCATCCTCGAGACGGCTCTGAACGAGAACATGACCGGCCCCTACATCCTCGCGATGATCGTGGCCTTCCTGACACCCTTCTACATGGCCCGTCTCGTCATCGTGGCCTTCTTCGGCCCAACGAGAACCAAGGACGCCGATCACGCCCGCGAAGTCGGGCCGGTCATGTGGGTGCCGCTGGTCCTGCTCGCAGCGATGGCGGTTTTCTCCGCCTACGGCTTCCTCTCCGGGCCGCTGCTGGCCCGCGGCCGCGCCGATTTCGGACATCTCTTCAGCCACTTCGGTCTCACCGCGATCCTCTCCCTCACCGGACTCGTCGCCGGGGTCGCCGCCGCCGTCTATCTCTACCGGGGCAAAAGCAAGGATCCCCTCCACATTCCGCTCTTCCGCGACAAGTTCTACATCGACGAACTGTATCTCGGTCTGGTGCGTCTCTTCCAGGACTCCGTCGCGGCCTTCCTCGACTTCGTGGACCGCTATGTGATCGATCCGCTCGTGGCCCGTTTCCCCGCCGGTCTCGCCCTCACCGCGGGATCGTTCCTGCGTGTGTTCCAAGCCGGCAACGTCCAGTCCTACGCCTTCTTCTTCGCCATCGGGGTGATCGCTCTGATTTTCTTCCTCATCCTCTGATCGACCTTTTTCCCTCTTACCGCCGTGAGTACCATCGAAATCATCGTTCTCCTCCCGCTCCTCGCCGCCCTCGCGGTGGGACTGGGTTCCCCGGCCCGCCTCACGGCACTGGGAGCCTCGGTGGGAGTGCTGCTTCTCTCCCTCGGAACCGCCCTCCGCTTCAGCCCCGACTTGGAGGGCGCCTACCAGTTCACCAGTTCGCGCACCCTCCTCGAGATCGCCGGATTCCCCCGGCTCAGCCTCGCCTTCGGTCTCGACGGGATGAGCCTGGTCCTCCTCCTCCTCTCCGCCATCGTCCTCGTCGCGGCGGTCCTGGTTGCGCCGAAAGAAAAGGCAATCAAAGGCAGCCCCCGTTTTTATTACCTCTCGCTCCTCCTCATCGCCGGCGGGGCCATCGGGGCCTTTTGCTCGACCGACCTCTTTTTCTTCTACGCCTTCCACGAACTCGCCCTCATTCCCACCTTTCTCATGATAGGCTTTTTCGGGAACGGAGAAAACCGCGTCCGCACCGCCTGGACCATCACCCTCTTCCTCGGCATCGGCAGCCTCATCCTCCTCATCGGACTGCTCCTCGCCGTCTTCGCCACCGGCACCACCACCTTTGACATCCCCTCCCTCATCGCCCTGGCAAAAACACCGGGGAACGCGATGTCCGAGGGCACCCAGAGCTGGGTCTTCCTCCTCTTGCTCATCGGATTCGGCGTCCTCGTCTCCCTCTTCCCCTTCCACAGTTGGGCGGCGCCCGCCTACGCCGAAGCGCCCACCCCGGTGGCCATGCTGCACGCCGGCGTTCTCAAGAAGTTCGGCCTCTACGGTCTCATCCGCCTCGCCCTGCCCCTCGCTCCGGCCGGAGCGGAGAAATGGCTCAACCTTCTCCTCCTCCTGCTCATCGGGAACATCCTCTACATCGGCCTGGTCACCATCGCGCAGAAGAAACTCGACCGCATGCTCGGCTACTCCAGCGTCATGCACATGGGCTACATCTTCCTCGGCATCGCGGCGGGAAATCACATCGGACTCTCCGGAGCGGTTCTCCTGATGTTCGCCCACGGCATTTCCATCGCCCTGCTCTTCGCCCTCTGCGGCTGGATTCGCGAGCAGTTCGGCACCGTCGATTTCAACAAGCTCGGCGGCCTCGCCAAGTCCCTCCCGGAACTCGGACTGCTCTTCGGCTTCGGTGTGTTCGCGTCCCTCGGGCTGCCCGGATTCGCCAACTTCGCCGGCGAGATCGCGATCTTCTTCGGGGCCTTTGCCGGGGAAAGCGAAGCCATGACCTGGATCCGCTGGGCCACCGTCGGAGCGCTCTGGGGAGTGGTCATCTCCGCCGTCTACCTGCTGCGCGCCTACCGCCACATCTTCTTCGGTCCCCTGCCCAAAAAACTCGCCGTCCCCGCCGATCTCACCTGGTCGATGCGGATCCCCCTGCTCCTGCTCGCGGCCACCCTCCTCGCGGTCGGCTTCGCCCCCGAGCTCCTCAACCAGTACATCCGTCCCGCCATCAACGGGCTCCTCCTCGTCTCCGCCGGTTGATCCCGCCGACCCGTCCCTCTTTGCCTCAACCTTTCTCCGTCCATGCCGGTTTATTATCTCGAAATCATTGTGGTTGCCCTCGGCCTTGTCGTCCTGATGGTCGATGCCTTCGTCAAGCTGGAGGACAAACGCTCCCTCGCCTGGATCGGCATCCTCGGCCTGGCGGTGGTCTTCGCCCTGCTCTTCAAGGTGGAATGGCCCGCCTCGACCGAAGGTGCCTTCTGGCGGTTCTACAGCTCCGGCGATTCCCTCGCGCTGTTTTTCAAAGGCATCGCCGTGCTCACGACTCTCATCGTGCTGGTCATGGCGATCGATTATTCCCCCATCATCCTCAAACAAATCGCCAATCCCGAACCCGGCGCCCACCCCCAGGCCGGTCTCGGAGAATGTTTCGCCCTGCCTCTCTTCGCCTGTGCCGGACTCATGTGGATGGCCTCGGCCAACAACCTCGTCAGCATTTTCGTATCGCTCGAAACGGTCACCATCGCCTTCTACATCATGGTCGCCTACCTGCGGCGGAACGTCGGCTCGCTGGAGGCGGGGGTGAAATACCTCATCCTCGGGGCGCTCTCCACCGGCTTCCTCGTCTACGGATTCGCCTGGCTCTTCGGCATCACCGGGAGCATGCAATTGTCCGAGATCGCCACTGCTCTGGCGAACCCCGAACTCAACCCCACTGTGGCGCTGTTCGCCTTTGCCCTCATCCTCGTCGGTCTCGCCTTCAAAATCGGTGCGACGCCCTTCCACCTCTGGATCCCCGACGTCTACCAGGGAGCGCCCACCCCGATCACCGCCTTCCTTTCGGTTGGTTCCAAGGCCGCCGGATTCATCATCACCCTGCGGCTCCTCGCCCCCTTCCTCGGCAGCCCCGCGCTCTTCGAGAAGGTCGTCCTCATCCTCACCGTGCTGGCCGTCCTGACCCTGCTGGTCGGCAATCTCGCCGCCCTCCCGCAGAAAAATTTCAAACGGCTCCTCGCCTACTCCAGCATCGCCCACGCCGGTTTCCTGGTCATGGCGCTGGCCTGCTCGCCCCACGAGACCGGCGGGGAGATCACCCTCTCCCCCGACACCGTGATCGCCTTTTATCTCGGTGCCTACCTGCTCATGACCCTGCTCGCCTTCCTCGTCATGACCACCCTGCGCACCACCATCCCCGGAGAGGAACGCGACTCCTACCGCGGTCTCGCGAAACGCTCCCCCTTCCTCGCCTTCGCCCTGCTCATCTCCATGGCCTCGCTCGCGGGAGTCCCCCTCACCGCCGGATTTTTCGGGAAATTTTTCGTCTTTGCGCTCGCGGTGGAATCCCAGCAATGGACCCTGCTGGTCTTTGGTCTCATCGGAGCCGCGGCCGGTTTTTACTACTACCTGAAAATCGCCGTCTCCATGTATCTGAGCGATCCGCCGCAGGACAGCGATGCCGCTCCCATCTCGATAACGCCCCTCACCAGGATCACCCTGCTCGCCCTCATCGTGCTCATCCTCCTCGCCGGCGTCCATCCCGGCGTGATTCTGGGATTGATCGGCTAAATTTCTCCGGGATCCGCCGCAACGGATTCCCCGCGCCGCTGTCGTCTCAGCGGCGATTCTCCAGTGCCGCCGCGATGAATCCCTTGAAAAGAGGATGGGGAGCGTTCGGTTTGCTCTGGAATTCGGGGTGGAATTGCACCGCGATGAAGAAGGGATGCCCGGGAATCTCGATGACCTCGCCGAGGGTGCCGTCGGGCGAGGTGCCGACGAGTTGGAGACCCTTTTCCCCGAAGAGAGGGAGATAATTCTGGTTCAGTTCGTAGCGGTGGCGGTGGCGTTCGTTGACGGACTGCTGGCCGTAGAGTTCCGCCGAGCGACTCCCTGCGGTCATCTTGGTCTCCCAGGTGCCGAGTCGCATGGTGCCGCCCTTGTCGTTGATCCCTTTCTGGTCTTCGAGCAGGCAGATGACGGGATGGGGGGTGCCTTCCGCGAATTCGGTGCTGTGGGCGTGTTCGAGGCCACAGGCGTTGCGGGCGAATTCGATGACGGCGATCTGCATGCCGAGGCAGATGCCGAAGTAGGGAATGTCGTTCTCCCGGGCGTAGCGGGCGGCCGAGATTTTCCCCTCGATGCCGCGGTCGCCGAAACCACCGGGAATGAGGACGCCGGAGACTTCGCCGAGGTACTTTTCGGCCCCATCCTCCTCGATGTCGCTGGAGTCGATCCGCACGATCTCGACTTTGGTGTCATTCGCCGCTCCGGCGTGGGTGAGAGATTCGTAGATGGACTTGTAGGCGTCCTGATGGTCGATGTACTTGCCCACCACCCCGATTTTGATGCTGTGGCTGGGATTGACGATGCGGTCGACCATGTTGCGCCATTCGATGAGGTCGGGGTCGGGAGTCTCGAGACCGAGCCGTTCACAGATGATGCTGTCGAGCTGATGATCGTGGAGATTGAGCGGGGCCCGGTAGATCGTCCCCTGGATGTCGAGAAAGGGAATCACCGCCTCGGGCCGGATGTTACAGAACATCGAGATCTTGCGGCGAATCTCGTTGTCGAGGGGATACTCGGAGCGGCAGAGGATGACGTCGGGAGTGATCCCGATTTCGCGCAGCTTGGCGACGCTCTGCTGGGTCGGTTTGGTTTTGAGTTCTTCGGCGGCCTTGATGTAGGGGATCAGGGTGGCGTGCATGAAAGCCACGTTCTCGTGCCCGACCTCGTCCTTGAACTGGCGCAGCGCTTCGAGGAAGGGGAGACCCTCGATGTCACCTGTGGTGCCGCCGATCTCGGTGATGATGACGTCGACATCGGACTTCTCGGCGACTTCGTAGATACGGTTTTTGATGACGTCTGTGACGTGGGGGATCACCTGCACGGTCGCGCCGAGGTAGAGTCCCTGGCGCTCGTTCTTGATGACTGTCTCGTAGACCTGACCGCTCGTGATGTTGTTGAGCTTGGAAAGCCGTCCGCTGGTGAAACGCTCGTAGTGCCCGAGATCGAGATCGGTCTCGGCACCGTCGTCGAGCACGTAGACCTCGCCGTGTTGGAAAGGGCTCATCGTACCGGGGTCGACGTTGAGGTAGGGGTCGAATTTCTGCATCAGGACACGCAGCCCGCGACGCTCCAGCAGGGTACCGAGAGCGGCGGCCGCGAGACCTTTTCCGAGCGAGCTGACCACGCCTCCTGTCACAAAAATGTACTTCATCGACTCAATAATTGCTGGAGTATCGCCGCCTGCTCGGGAGTGTCAACGCCGGGCGAGGTGTCATCGGTGAAAACGACTCGTATTCTCGCCCCGTTTTCCAAGGCCCGCAGTTGTTCGAGACCTTCGGTGCGCTCCAGGAGAGAGGGTGCCCACGACACGAAGTCGAAGAGAAAATCCCGGCGGAATCCGTAGATGCCCTTGTGGCGGTAGTAGACGAGGTCGGCGGGGACACTGCGGGGGTGGGGGATGAGGCTGCGCGAAAAATAGAGGGCGTGGCCGTCGCCGGTGACCGTCACCTTGACCACGTTCGGATCGATCAGGAGGGGATCGTCCGCCGCGAGGGGATTGGCCGCGGTGATCATGGGCAGAGCGGGATCGGCGGCGAGGGTGTCCGCGAGGCTGTCGATCAGGCCCGGGTCGATGAGCGGTTCATCGCCCTGGATGTTGATGACGTGGGACATTTCGGAGAAAGCCCGCGCGACCTCGGCGGTCCGGTCGGTCCCGCTGGGGTGATCCGGACGGGTCATCGTGACGTGTCCGCCGAAGGCCTCGACGGCGGCGGCGATGCGCTCGTCGTCGGTCGCGACGGTGACGAAGGAGAGCCCGCGGCATGCTTGGCAGCGGTCCCAGACGTGCTCGACGAGCGACTTGCCCGCGATGAGGTGGAGCGGCTTGCCCGGGAATCGGGTCGATCCCCAGCGGGCGGGGATCACTCCGAGGACTTGAGAGGGTTGGGTCGGCATGGCGAGAGGGTTGCTTCCCTTGATGAACTCGCGGAATGCGGATTACGCAAGGGAATCCGATTGAATTTGTCGCGGAACCGGTGGAAACGTGGGACCTCAACCAACCCCCTCTCATTCTGTGGAAATAGCCTGCCTGGATCTCGAAGGCGTCCTTGTTCCGGAAATCTGGATCAATGTGGCGCAAAAAACCGGAATCGACGCCCTCCTCGCGACGACCCGGGACATTCCGGACTACGACGTGCTCATGACCCAGCGCCTCCGTATCCTCGACGAGCACGGGCTCCGGCTCGGGGATGTGCAGGAGGTCATCGGCAGCCTCGCGCCGCTGGACGGGGCGGTGGATTTCCTCGAATGGCTCAAGTCCGAGTTCCAGGTGGTGATCCTCTCGGATACGTTTTATGAGTTCGCCCGCCCGCTCATGCGGCAGCTCGGCTACCCGACGCTCTTCTGCCATCGCCTCGGGATCGGCCCGGACGGTCGCATCGAAGCCTATCATCTGCGCATGCCCGATCAAAAGCGTGAGGCGGTGCGGCGTTTCCACGAGCTGAAGTTCCAAGTGATCGCCGCCGGGGATTCCTACAACGACACCACCATGCTCAACGAAGCGGATCGCGGCATCCTTTTCTGTCCGCCGCAAAATGTCATCGAGGAATTCCCCCAATTCCCCGTGACGACGGATTACGCGCAACTGCAAGCCGCGTTCCTGGACGGACGGGCGGCGCTGAGGGGAGGAGCTGTTTAGCTGTTGGCTTTTTTGCTGTTTAGCGGTTGAGGAGCGGAACATGCCAATGTTCCCCCGGCAAAGCCTCCGCGTTCGCAGGAACGGCGAAGGAATTTTGGCAAATTCCGCAACGAAATTCCGCGGACCGACCAGGGGAATTCTGGCCGCGAAGCCGTAGAGGAACATGCCAATGTTCCCCCCGGCAAAGCCTCCGCGCTCGCAGGAACGGCGAAGGAATTTTGGCAAATTCCGCAACGAACTTCCGCGGACCGACCAGGGGAATTCTGGCCGCGAAGCCGTAGAGGAACATGCCAATGTTCCCCGGGGGTTGTCACGGCAGCTGAGGGCTTCAAGGCTGCACGGGGGCATTCTTCACCGCTTGGAGAAAAGCGGTGATCTTTGCGGAAAGAACCCGTAACTCGGAAATGCGCATCTGTTGGCGTGGGGCGGTCGTGCCGACCCAGTAAGAAATCAATACGCCGTTTTCAAAGAACACGGTTTCCGGCGCGAGATTCTCGTTCCCCGCGGCAATCAAGGCTTGTTCGATGAGATGGAACGGGGTGTCGTCCTCGCACACGACGTCGAGAAAGCTCATTACTTAAACCGCTGAATGCTGTCGGGCGTTTCCAGAGGAGGTTCGGAGTTCAACATGGCCCGATCCGAATCGGAGAGAGTCCACCACGCCGCATCCATCGTTTCCAAATGGGCGTCTTCCTCCGCGGAGTCGATCCCTCGATGGCTCCATCTGATGCGCAACAGTTCGTCTTGCAGGTGTCTGTAATTCGAGAGTTCTTCCGTCATCGATGGGGCCTCCAGCGGGATTTGGTCGAATGAATATTGCCTTGGTATTGAACCCGTTCGCTCTCACTAAGAGGATAGACCTTTTGCGTCGCTTGATCAACCTGAGGCGTTCTACTTCGCCGCCAGATACGCGTTGAGCACTTCGGCAAGCGGTGCCATGGAGCGCTTCATCTGCTCCCTGCGCGACGGGTCGGTTTCTTGTTGATACTGTTCATACGTTTTCAGCGCGTTTTCGTAGTGAGCGTCCTCACTGGCAAAAATATAAAACGAGAAGCCGAGAGCGATCAGGGAGAACAGGGACATCAGGAGAATCTGCCGCCATTTGGCACGAGAGCCCGAGAGGATCATTGGCATGGCCAGGAAGAGCGTCACGACGCCCAGAACGGTAATGCAGAAGAACAGGGTCGGCACGTTGACCGGCCAACCCGGGGCGGGAACATAAAACCACAGGACGCCAATGACATCGGGACGCAAAAAGGGGAGTCCGAAAAAAACCGCGGTCACAAACTGGATGTGCGTCCACCACCAGAGGCATCCCGAATGGAGAATGGAAAGGGCAACCGCCTCTTCCGTTCTGTTCTCTTTCTTTTCATCGACGAGCGAGTTGGAAAGATCCCGAATCAGCTTCGCCCGCTGTGTCCTCGGCAGTCGCAAGGCGTCCCGACGGATTTTTTCCCACATCATCGGACGGAGTCTACCCCACACAATCCAGTTTGGGAAGAGGCTCGGTGGTTGCATGGGGATTTGCTTCCGAGGAGCGCGATCACGCTAGCGTGAGCCGGGGAAATCCCGGGCTACTTGATTTAGAATCCGGGCGTCGCTCGTTTGCCGATTCGAAAACCCGGTCGGTGAATCGGGGACTTTCCCTGCGATCCTTTTTCCCTTATCTACCCCATCCCAATACTATGAAACGAAATCATCTCCTCCCCCTGCTCGCTCTCGGCTTCGCCATGGCGTCACCGGCGCAGACCGCCGACAACGTGCCGCCCGAGGGCTTCACCGCGCTTTTCAACGGCAAAGACCTGTCCGGCTGGTATGGCTGGGCCACCAAGGACCCGACCGAGCTGCAGAACATGTCGCCCGAAGAGCGGGCCGACTACAAAAAGAAATCCATCGAGGGCGGGCTGCCCGAAGGCAAGGACGGTCCCGTCCACCTCAAGGCCCACTGGACCGTGGAGAACGGCGAACTCGTCAACGACGGCAAGGGCCTCTACCTCACGACGGACAAGGACTACGGCGACTTCGAGTTCCACGTCGAATACAAGGCCCTGCCCGACGGCGACAGCGGCGTCTACCTGCGCGGCATCCCCCAGGTCCAGATCTGGGACACCACCAAGGGCGATCCCCGCGGACTCGGTCAGGACAAAGGCTCCGGCGGTCTCTGGAACAACAGCAAGGGAGCGCCGGGGAAAGATCCCAGCAAAAAAATGGACAAGCCCTTCGGCGAATGGAATCAGCTCCAGGTCCGCATGATCGGCGAGCGGGTCACCGTGGTCCTGAACGGAGAGACCGTGGTCGACAACGCCGTGCTGGAGAATTTCTTCGCCAACAAAAAAGCCGGTTACATCGCCTACGCCAAACCCGACGCCAAGTCGGAGAAGAAAGAGGAGAAAAAACTCCCCAACGGATGGATGCGCGATCCCGCCTTTCCCAAAGGCCCCATCCAGCTTCAGACCCACGGCAGCGAGATCCGCTGGCGCAACGTTTTCCTCCGCGAAATCTCCGCCGAGGAAGCCAACAAAGAACTCGCCGCCCGCGACGCCGAGGGTTTCGTCGAGCAGATCAACGGCAAAGACCTGAGCAACTGGCAGGGCGCCCTCGACAGCTACGAAGTGAAAGACGGAGCCATCGTCTGCAAACCCGGCAAAGGCGGCGACCTGCTGACGACGGAGGAATTTGAGAACGGCGTCATCCGCATCGAGTTCAAGCTCCCGCCCGCCGGGAACAACGGCATCGCCCTGCGCACCCCGAAAGGCGGGCACTCCGCCGCCGACGGACTCGAGATCCAAGTCATCGACAGCGACGGCTACAACGCCAAACAAGCCGCTGCGGGCAAGGCCGGGCTCAAGCCCGAGCAATACCACGGCTCCCTCTACTACTGCGTCGGCGCGAAGCACGGCTACCTCCGTCCCGTCGGCGAGTGGAATTTCCAGGAGATCGAAGTCGACGGGCAGAAAATCAAAGTGACCCTCAACGGCACCAAGATTCTCGACGTGGACATCGACACCTTCGACCGCAGCCAGTTCGCCAAAGTGCCGAAGGGACTGGACAACCGCAAGGGCTTCATTGGCTTCGCCGGCCACAGCGATCCCGTGGAATTCCGCAGCTTCAAGGTGAAGCACCGCAAGTAACCTGTGGCTCGCCCCCTCCGCGACATCCCCCGTCATGAAGCACCCCACCTCCCTCCTTCTCCTGCTCCTGCCGCTCGGGTGGCTGGGGGCCCCGCCGCTCGGCGCGCAGGATCTCTCCCTCTACGGCAGCGTGAGCCGGGAGGGGCGGGCGATCAGCGGCGCGTCATTGGCGCGGGCGATGTCGCCCGAGGAGTGGGAGGGCACCCTCGCGGAACGACGCGAAAAATGGCGGGAGATGTTGGGGCTGTCCCCCCTGCCTGAGCGTACCCCGCTGCAGGCCACCGTCACCGGCGTGCTGGATCGCGGCGACTACGTGGTCGAGAAAATCCACTTCCAAAGCTCGCCCGGCGCACACGTCGCCGGGAACCTCTACCGCCCGGCGAAGATCACCGGGAAACTCCCCGCCGTGCTCTATCTCTGCGGCCATTCCAAAGGCAAGGTGAACGCCCCCTACCAGGCGAACCCACGCTGGTTCGGACAGCATGGCTACGTCGCCCTCGTCCTCGACCCCATACAATTGGGGGAATGCCAGGGGATGCATCACGGCACCTACCGCGAAGGGCGTTTCGACTGGCCCAGCCGTGGCTACACCCCTGCCGGCACCGAAGTGTGGAACGCCATGCGCGCCCTCGATTACCTGGAGAGCCGCGACGACGTCGACGGAGAGAAAATGGGCGTCACCGGACTCAGCGGCGGCGGAGCGATGTCCTGGTTCCTCGGGGCTGCGGACGAACGAGTCAAAGCCGTCGCACCCGTTTGCCAGAGCGGCAGCATCGAACGCATGGCCGTGGACCGCGCCACCGATGGGCATTGCGACTGCGCCTTCTGGATCAATTACTACCGCTGGTGCTGGCCCGACATCGGCGCGCTCATCGCCCCGCGCGCCTTCCTGATCGCCTCCGGCAGCGAAGACGTGCTCTGGCGTCCCGCCGGCTACCGCGACGTCGCGCACCGCATCCGCCACCAATACGCGGCCCTCGGCGTGCCCGACCAATTCGACCTCGTCGAAGACCTCTCCCCGCACGGCTACACGCCGAAGCTGCGTCAGGCCATCTTCACCTTCTTCAACACCCACTTGAAAAACGATCCCACCCCCGTGCGGGACGACGTGACCGACTTTGTCGAACCCGAGGAGAACCTGCTCGTCTTCGGCGGGACCCTGCCCAGCGGCGACACCATGATGCGGATGGACGAGCGCCTCGTCCAAGCGGCCGACATCGCCCTGCCCGACGACGAATCCCAGTGGCGGACGCACCAGCAAGCCGCCCTCGCCCGGCTGCGGGAAACCACCTTCCGGAACCTCCCCGCCTCGCCCGCGCCGCGTCTCCGCGACATCCTCGCTGACGGCGGCACCCGGGATGGCACCACCTACGGCACGCGGGTCTTCGACACCGCCGACGGACTCACCCTCGCGGTCAAAACCCGTCAGCAGCAACCTCACACCGGCACCGGCACCGCGCCCACCATCCTCTTCGCGATGCAGCCCGAAGCCCGCAGCACCTTCACCGGCGGTGGCGCGTCCCGTCCCCCCTTCGCGCCCGAGTTCCCCACCGCCGGCGTCGAAGTGCGCCACACCGGCGCCACCTCTGTCGGTCCCGGCTATCTCTGGACCCTGCGCCGCGTCTATCCGCTGCTCGGCCACACCCTGCCCGAGCGCCAAGTGAGCGACCTCCTCGCCGGGACCGCCCTGATCCGGCGGGAAACCGACGGCGGTCCGATCGCCGTGTATGGAAAAGGCGACACCGCCGCCCTGGCCATCTACGCCGCCCTCCTCGACCCCGAGATCGGCGAGATCATCCTCGAAAATCCTCCCGAGAGCCACACCCGTCCCGAGACCGCCGAATTCCTCGGCATCCTCCGCACCGGCGACCTGCCCCAAAACCTCGCCCTGCTCCACCCCCGCCCCATCACCTTTATCGGGAAAATTCCCCCCGCCTACGAGTGGACGAAGCGGGTTTACGAAGCGCTGGGACAGGGCGATCGCATTCGCGTCGTTGGAAGCGCGCGGGAATGGCGGCCGCGGGAGTAGCAAAGTGGGAAGGTAGCAAAGTGGGAAAGTAGATAGATGCCAATCTTCCCGTGAATGGGAAGCGATGGTGGGAGGAGGCGTGGAGGAAGATGCCAATCTTCCCGTGGGGGCGGCGCGTGGGTGCGAGGGGCGTGGAGGTAGGGCGAACCGTCCCCGGTGAGCCGATTGGGCATCCGCAGGGCTTCGACTTTCCGCCCGTCGGGACGGTGAGACGGGGAAGAGAAAAAGATCGTCGCTGGTGGTGCGGCGGCTCACCGGGGACGGTTCGCCCTACCTTTCGCCAAAGGTGGTTCTGCCACTTTTCCCGAATCGTCTCCCTCCTCCGGGAAGATTAGCATCTTCCGCTACCGCTGATCGCCTCATCCTTCCTGATTCATAATTCATAATTCCTCCTTCATAATTCACAAAGGGTTGACGGGGAGAGAGAAACCGAACATTCTCCTCAAGGCATCCTGCTCCCTCAAGCGATTTGATATCGCGATATCAGATGCGTAAACGAAGACTGTTCGCCTATGAAAATGTCATTGCTCGGATTGGTCGCAGTCGT
>JAAYAT010000284.1 GCA_012719225.1 Verrucomicrobiaceae bacterium | reverse complement strand
GGTTCGCCGAGTCCTTCCGGCAAACCATCGGGATGGTGGTGTTCATCTTCGTGGTGCTGATCCTGCTGTTCCGATTGTATCAGGGGTTGTGGCGATTTTTCACCTTTCGGGATTGTGTCGTGACCGCCGCCGTGCTGGCTCTGGGGACCGCGCTGGTGATGGCGATGGTCTTTCTGAGAACCGGCGGGGGATTTCTCCATTATCCTCGCTCCGTCCCCATGATTTTCTTCCTGCTCTTCCTGGGGTGGGAGATCGGAGGGCGGGGGATCGTTCGCCTTTTCCGGGAGTGGCGAATCGCGGGGATCCAGGGTCGCCGGGTGGGGGCGCGGAAAAAAATCATCCTTGTCGGGGATACCGCGGAATCGGATCAGGTGATTCGCGCGCTGGAGCGTCAGGCAGGGGATACCGAAAAGGTGGTGGCCGTGTTCGCGAATGTCAAAGCTCATATCGGGAGCAAAATCCACGGTATTCCCATCTACGGGGACCAGTCCCAGATCGGCGCGGCGGTCACGGATCTGGGAGCGGACAGCATCGTCATCCTGCCGCCCTTCACCGCGCCCCGTTCCATCAATCGCATCGTCGAATCGGTCACCTCGGAGAAGGTGAACTGCGAATTCCGAGTGATCCCCTCCTACAACGACATCGCCTCGGGCCGGATCGATGTCGGGAGGATACGGCGCGTCGAAATCTCCGATTTGCTGGAGCGCAACCCCTACGAGGTGGACTACGAGCACCTGCAATCCTTCGTCAAAGGGAAGCGGGTGTTGGTGACGGGTGCGGGGGGAAGCATCGGATCCGAGATTTGCCGCCAGGTGATCCGATTGCAACCGGAGGCGCTGCTGTTGTTTGAAATATCGGAATTCCTGCTGTTCGAGATAGAACGGGAGTTGCTGTCTCTGGGGACGGGAGTGAAGTTGCTCGCCTGTGCCGGAGACGTGCGGAATCGGGACCAAATCAAACGGGCGATGGATCTGGTCGATACCGTGGAGGTGGTCTTCCATGCGGCCGCCTACAAGCATGTTGATCTGATGGAGCGCAATCCCGAAGTCTGTTTTCTCAACAATGTCATCGGTACCGTGACCATGGCGGAAATGGCGGAGAAGAACGGGGTGGAGGATTTCGTCCTGATCTCGTCGGACAAGGCGGTCCGGCCCACCAGCCTGATGGGTGCCAGCAAGCGGATGGCCGAGCGCTGCATCATGGAGCGGCCCGATTCGAAGACGCGATTCAAAGCGGTGCGTTTCGGCAATGTGCTGGGCAGCAGCGGAAGCGTCGTGCCGATTTTCACGGAGCAGATCGCCCGGGGAGGACCGGTCACGGTCACCAGCAAAGAGGTGACCCGATATTTCATGACCATCCCGGAAGCGGTGGAGCTGGTCATTGTCGCGGGTTCCCAGCCGGTGGATCGAAGGGTCTTTGTCCTGGAGATGGGCGAGGCGGTCAAGATCGATGCCATGGCGCGCCGGATGATCGAACTCTCGGGATTTGTTCCGGAAGTGGATATCGCCATCGTTTACACCGGCCTGAAAAAAGGCGAAAAAGAGTATGAAGAACTGCTCACCGATGATGAGGATGTCGTCGCCACCGATCTGGACCGGATCTGGGTGGTGAAAAAAAACGTCAATGGAACGAGCGCGAAAATCGACTTGGGATATCTCCTCGAGTTGATCGACGAGGGGGACGAGGCCGCGCTCCGCGAATACGCCCATTCCCTGATCCCGGGTTCGCGTCTGCTCCCCGATGTGGTTCGCTGTTAGGAGAAACGGAGAGGCGTGCGTCCGTCCGATGAGTGAAGCAAGAATGACACAGCGCGACACATGGTTCGGACCGACGAGTCTGCTTGCCGCGGGATTGTTTTGTCTGGTCCTGGGGGTCTTCCTCGGCGGAAAACTGGTGGCAGCGGGACACGCCCTACTGGTGCTGGGTTTTCTGGCGGTGTGGGTGAAGCGCGACGAGCACCGGATCGAGTGGAGGACGATCCCGAAGAGCGGATGGTGGCTGGCGGGATTCATGATCGCCGCCGCCCTTTCGATC
>JAAYAT010000283.1 GCA_012719225.1 Verrucomicrobiaceae bacterium | reverse complement strand
GCAGCGCCCGGCTTCCGAAGAGGGTCTTCGAGCCCCGGTAATCCGCCCCGTCCCCCACCAGCACGACCTCGTGGCCCCGTCGCTCCAGCTCCGCCGCCACCTCCCCAAAAAGCCGCGCCGTTGGGGCGGGATCGGGAGGAACGAATTGGTTCAGGAATAAAACCCGGGACGGGTTTTGGTTCCTCGTTCCTGGTTCGTCGTGCTTCGTTTCGGGGGGCATGGGGTGAGGTTTTAGGTTTTAGGTTTCGGCCATCCGAAAAACTCACGCTACCCGCGCCTTGTTCGCGCTCCATGAGTCGTGCGTCCTTTACCGCTTTCGTTCCCGCAATGGATCGATAAAAGACAAACGGGCCCGGAGACCCGTTCTACCACAGGAGAGACATTACGAATCAAGCGTCGCCCACCTCACGGAAGCTCTCCCGGCCGAAGCGCCACCCTTTCCCGCAAAGGCTCCGGAAATTCCGCTGATCCGCGGTCGACCAGACAATTGCCCAGCACGAGCACATCCATGTCCGTCCTCAGAAAGCAGGAAATGGCTTCACGGGGCAGTCGCACGACCGGTTCGTTTTCGTTCAGCGAAGTGTTGAGGACGATAGGCACCCCGGTCTTCTCGAAAAACTTCGAGATCAAGGCGTGATACCTCGGATTGGTCTGCTTTGACACGCTCTGGAGGCGCCCGCTGCCGTCCACGTGCGTCACCGCCGGGATAAGGTGTCTCTTCTCCTCCCGGATCGGGAAAACCTTTTCCATGTAGGGGGTCGCCTCGTCGATTTCGAACCACTCTCCCACCTTCTCCTCCAGAATGCTGGGGGCAAAGGGACGGAACTTCTCGCGGAACTTGATTCGCAGGTTGATGATGTCCCGCATGTCGGTGCGTCGCGGGTCGGCGATGAGAGAGCGGTTCCCGAGGGCGCGGGCGCCGAACTCCATCCTGCCCTGAAACCAGCCGACCACCTTGCCCGCCAGCATCATCTCGACGGTGCGTTCCACGAGCGTCTCCTCGGCGAGGATCTCGCAGGGCAGGCCCGCCGCGCGGATCGCCGCGAGACATTCCTCGTCGCTCGACCGGCAGCCCCAGTAGGCATGATCCTGAACAAACCCGCGCGGACCGCCCAGCGCCTTGTTCCACACGTGGAAGGCCGCGCCGAACGAAGTTCCGTTGTCCGCCGCGCCGGCCGGGATGTAGACGTTTTCGAAGGGTGTCTCGCGGGTGATCTTGCCGTTGGCCACTGAATTCATCGCCACACCTCCGGTCAAACAGAGGTTTGGGCACCCCGTTTTCGCGTGGAGGCGATTGAGGAGGTGGATGATGATCTCCTCGGTCACCACCTGCATCGATTTCGCGAGGTTGTCCTCGCGGCGGGTCATCTCGTCGCCCTTCTTGCGCATCGGCCCGAGTTCCTTTTCGAGCCGCTCGCTGTGGAGGGGGTCGACCAGGGGGGCGCCGTCGTTCCAGGTCATGCGGACGCCGCGCCGGTGGTGGGTGAAATAATCGAGATTCAACTCGAAGGTATCGCCTTTGGGATAGATCACCTTGCGGAAGAAGTCGGCGTATTCCGGCTCGCCGTAGGGCGCCAGCCCCATCACCTTGTATTCGTCCCCGTAGTAGGGAAAGCCGAGATACATCGTCATCGCACTGTAAAAAAAGCCGATCGAGTGCGGGAAAAAGACCCGGTCGAGCTCCTCCCAATCCCTTCCCTTCGCCAGCGCCGTCATCGTGCTGGTGAAGTCGCCCATCCCGTCGACCGAGAGCACCGCCGCCTCCTCGAAGGGCGAAATCAAAAATCCCGCCGCCACGTGGGTCTGGTGATGTTCGATGCGGTGGAACCTCGCCCTGAGCCCGCTGCGTTCGATCCCCACCGCTTCGGCGAACTGGTCTTCGAGGGAGAGGGTTTTGCTCTGTCGTTTCAGTCGGTCGAGGATGGCCCGCGGGGAGGGACGGTGCCGCAAGACGAAATTGAGGCGCTTGCGGAAGTTCGCTTTCGGATCAAAGGAAATCGCGACATGCTCGAGCTCTTCGGGCCTGACCCCACCAGTCTCGAGGCACCAGCGGATCGACTCCGCCGGAAAGCCGGCCCAGTGTTTGATCCGGTTGAATCGTTCCTCTTCGACGGCGGCGACCAGCTCGCCGTCAATGACCAGAGAAGCCGAAGCATCTCCGTGATAAGCGTTGATACCAAGAATGGAAGTCATGGAAAATTTTGAAATAAGGAGAATCTGAAAACCTGGTGCCACGCGCCCCCCTGGATTTGCCTCCGGCCACCTTCGCTCCGTGCCGGTTCGGCGTTTTGAAATGGCAGCGTTTCAGTCTTTTCTTTTCAGGATAGAGGCCAAAGTGCCCGGCTTGATCGGACGATGAGCCGGAATCACCTCGTGATGCTCTCCTCCCGCTTGGGTGGTGACCCGGATGTGCGATCCTTTTTGCCGCGTGATTTCGTAGCCTAGCTTGCGGAGGTCTTTGGCGAGACCGGTTCCATCGACATCGCGAGGCAACTTCATACG
>JAAYAT010000282.1 GCA_012719225.1 Verrucomicrobiaceae bacterium | reverse complement strand
TGGGAAGGCGTCCCCTTTTACATGCGCATGGGCAAACGCCTCCCGAGAAAAGGAACCGAAATCTCGATCCATTTCAAACAGGCTCCCCGGGTCCTCTTCAACGCCGCTTCCGGAGCCGAAGCGATGCCGGGCAACGTCCTCGTCATCCGCATCCAGCCCAATGAAGGCATCTCGCTGGGGATGCGCTCCAAGCGCCCCGGCCCCGCCGCGACCCTGCAAGCCGTGAAAATGGATTTCCGCTACCAAACCAGTTTCGGCAAAAGCAGCCCCGAGGCTTACGAACGGCTTCTTCTCGACGCGATGGCCGGAGACGCCACTCTTTTCGCCCGCAAAGACGAGGTCGAGACCGCGTGGCGCTACGTCGATCAGATCGAGGACGCCTGGCACAAATCGGGCGCTCCGCCCAAAATGGCCGAGTACCCGGCCGGTTCCTGGGGACCGAAGGAGGCGGATGAACTCCTCCAGCAAGACGGACACGAATGGCGTCGCCTCTAGTCGAAAGCGGGACCGCCGGAGGCAAAAACGGGACCGCGAAGTGAATTCCCCGCTCGACAGTTTCTTCCCGCCAGTTTATGAAACGGAATATGTCCGATCACCCTACCAGCGAAGCGCCTCTAGTCGGAATCATCATGGGTAGCACCTCCGACTGGCCCACCATGTCCAAGGCCGCTGCCATCCTGCGGGATTTCGGCATTCCCTATGAGTCGAAAGTCGTCAGTGCCCACCGCACTCCGGAATTGCTTTTCCACTATTCCAAATCCGCTCGCTCCCGCGGGCTCAAATGTCTCATCGCCGGTGCCGGAGGGGCCGCCCACCTGCCGGGCATGGCTTCCGCCCTCACCACCGTGCCCGTCCTCGCCGTGCCGGTGCGGTCGCGGGTCCTCAACGGAGTGGATTCCCTCCTCTCCATCGTGCAAATGCCGGCGGGAATTCCCACCGCCACCTTTGCCATCGGGGAAGCTGGCGCGACCAATGCGGGGCTGTTCGCCGTCTCCCTCCTCGCCTTGGACAACGACACGCTCGCCGGACAACTCGCCGACTACCGTGAAGGACTGCGACAGAAAGTGGAATCCTCAGAACTGCCACCCCTGTCGGCTGCAGAATGAGCGGTTATCTTCCCCCCGGTTCCACAGTCGGAGTGCTCGGCGGAGGGCAGCTCGGGCGCATGCTGACACTGGCGGCGCGGCGCATGGGCTATCGCATTGTCTCGTGGATCGGAGGACCGGACAGCGGAACCGCCGGCATGGCCGATCTGGTCATCGAGGAGCCTTTCGATTCACCCGAGGGACTCGCCATGTTTCTATCCCAAAGCGATGTCGCGACCGTCGAATTTGAAAACATTCCCCAAGCCCTTCTCAATACCATCGCCGCCGAAATCCCCCTGATGCCCGGTCCGGCTGCGGTTGCGATCTGTCAGCACCGCGAAAGGGAAAAGCGATTCCTCGCCGAAAATGGATTCCCGTGCGCCGCCTTCTCCGTGGTCGAATCCTCCGAGCAGTTGCGAAGCGCTCTCCACGCCCTTCCCGAAAACGGCGGAATCCTCAAAACGGCGGAATTCGGGTATGACGGGAAAGGTCAGGTGCCGGTGGACCGTGGCAGCGACAGCGAAGGAATCTGGGCGCGATTCGCTTCCTCCCGCGCCATTCTGGAAGAAAAAATAGCGCTGGCTGCCGAGCTGTCCGTGCTGGTGGTGCGGGATCAGGCGGGAAACGCCGCGACCTACGATCCCGCCGAGAACATTCACCGCGATCATATTCTGGACATCTCGATTGTCCCCGCGAGACTGGACCCGTCGCTCCTGGCACAAGCCAAAATGATCGCGACGGAAATCGCCGAAGCGCTCGATTATATCGGAATCCTCGCCGTGGAATTTTTCCTCTCCCGCGACGGAAATCTCCTCGTCAATGAAATGGCCCCTCGGCCGCACAACTCCGGGCATCACAGCATCGACGCCTGCGCCACCTCGCAGTTCGAGCAGCAACTGCGCGTCCTCGCCGGACTCCCCATAGGGAGCACCCGCCTCCACAGTCCCGCCGTACTGCTGAACCTGCTCGGGGACCTCTGGAGCCAGGGCGACCGAGAGCCCGACTGGCCTTCCGTTTTGGCCCTTCCCGGCACCACCCTCCATCTCTACGGAAAAGAGGAAGCCCGCAACGGGCGCAAAATGGGACACATCACCTTCACCGCGCCCACCCTCGAAGCCGCCCTCGAAGCCCAAACCAAGGCCAGGGAAATTCTCCACCTGCCCTGTCGTTAGCGCCCCCTCAACGAGTAGATCCAAGGCACCAATCACTACATTGATTGAGGGCCAGGCCCCAAGTAAAAATCGCTTGCATTGTGGGGCGGGATCCTTATGGTGGCGGGATGAGAGCTTTGCGACTGTTGGGGGAGGGCCGTTCGTTTTATCACTGTATCTCGCGGGTCGTGGACAGGCGGAAGGTGTTCGAGGGGCGGGACAAGGAGGTCTTCCGCAAGATC
>JAAYAT010000028.1 GCA_012719225.1 Verrucomicrobiaceae bacterium | reverse complement strand
GATCTTGCGGAAGACCTCCTTGTCCCGCCCCTCGAACACCTTCCGCCTGTCCACGACCCGCGAGATACAGTGATAAAACGAACGGCCCTCCCCCAACAGTCGCAAAGCTCTCATCCCGCCACCATAACGATCCCGCCCCACAGTGCAAGCGATTTTTACTGGGGGCCTGGCCCCTAATTAGTCCCAGCCTGTCTGCCCTCTCATTCCTAAGTTGCCAAATCCTCCCTTGCCGATAGACTGACCTCCCACCAACCTGCTCCCTTGCCTCGCAACATGACGGACCTGCGCTCTCTCACCCAACACGACCGGCGTCGTTTTCTCCACACCGCCACTTTCGCAACCGCCGCCGCTTGGTTGACGGGTGTTCGCTCTCGGGCCGAAACCCTCCCGGAAGCGGAGATCACTTCCCTGCGGAAATTCATGGCCGAGGAACTCGCCACGCCGCCGTATCCCATTCCCGGGGTGGTGGTGATGGTGGGCACTCTGGAAGAGATCCTGTTCCACGAAGCCGTGGGACTCGCCCAGGTCACACCCCGCGAGATTCCGATGCGGCCGGACACCATTTTCGACATCGCCAGCGTCACCAAGGTCGTGGCGGCGGCCACCGCGTGCGGCCTCTGCGTGGATCGCGGACTGCTCGATCCCGATGCCCCCATGTCGCGCTACCTGCCCGATCACCAAGGCACCGGCATCGACAAAATCACCCTGCGCCATCTGGCGGCCCACACCTCCGGTTTCGCCGCCAATCCCCGACTCTATTCCTGGGGAAAAGGCGAAGCCTTTTTTCAGGGAATGCTCGCAGAATCGCCCTCTTGGCCAGTCGGCACCCGATACGAATACGCCGACCGCAATACCATCCTGCTCGGTGTCATCGTCGAGCGTGTCACCGGGCTTCCCTTCGGGGAATTTTGCACGCAGGAAATCTTCCAGCCCCTCGGCATGAAGGACAGCACCTTCAACGCCACCCCGCATCTCGACCGCGTCGCCGGGACCCACATTGAGGCCGGCATCAGCCACAACACCGACAGTCTGGCCGCGGGACGCGCCATCGGTGCTGTCGGTCTTTTCACCACCGCACCCGATCTCGCCCGCTTCTGCCGGATGCTGCTGCGCGAGGGTCTGCATGAAAACAAACGCTTTCTCTCGGCGGAGGTGATCCGCGATTTCACCCGGGATTTCACCCAGAGCCAGGATCTGGAAGCGGGGTTTTCCTCCCGTGGATTCATCTGGGCCACCGGGGAGGAACCCTACCGCCCCGAGCGCCTTTCCGCGAGCGCCTATGGCCACGGCGGCTGGACCGGCACCGCTCTCTGGATCGATCCGGAAAAGGAACTTTTCGCGCTCATGCTGGGCAACCGCATCCATCCCAAGGTCCTCGGGGGAAACAGCCGCATTCCTCAATACAAGAAACTCGCCCGCATCGCCGACCGGATTCTCACCGCCCTGGACCGCTAAAAGCAAACACCGGAAAATCGGAGAAGCGAAGGAAATGCCGGAGCCGCCCCGGTTCTGTCGGAACCCACGCGGAACTTCGCCGCGCCATCCCCACTGTGCCGGGACCGGAACCGAATAGCGAATAGCGAATAGCGGACACGGAACCGGATGCGGATTGTCCACGAAGAGCTACAGTCTCCCATGCTGACCAAACGAATCATTCCCTGCCTCGATGTGACCGACGGCCGCGTTGTCAAAGGCACCAACTTTGTGAACCTGCGCGATGCCGGGGATCCGGTGGACTGCGCCGTCGAATACAATCGCCAGGGTGCCGACGAACTCGTTTTTCTCGACATCACCGCCTCGTCCGACGAACGCCGGACCATGGTCGATGTGGTGCGAAAAACAGCCGAGCGCTGTTTCATGCCGGTGACGGTGGGCGGCGGCATCCGGCAGGTCGAGGACATGCACGAGATGTTGATGGCGGGCGCGGACAAGGTCGGTGTCAACACCGCCGCGGTGACCCGGCCGGAACTCATTTCGGCCGGTTCCAAGGCCTTCGGTGCCCAGTGCATCGTGGTGGCGATCGACGCCAAACGGAAAAAAGACGGCCCGGGATGGGAGGTCCACACCCACGGGGGGCGCACCCCGACGGGGCGGGACGCGGTGGAATGGGCGAGGGAGGTCTACGAACGCGGGGCCGGTGAGATTCTCCTGACCTCGATGGACGCCGACGGAACCAAAGCCGGTTACGACATCGCCCTGACCGCGGCGATCAGTGAGGCCGTTCCCGTTCCCGTGATCGCCAGCGGCGGGGCCGGGCACCTCGATCACCTCGTCGAAGTGCTCGATCGAGGCAAGGCCGACGCCGTCCTCGCCGCGAGCATCTTCCACTTCGGCGACTACACGGTCGGCGACGTGAAAGAGTATCTCGGAAAGCACGGGATCCCGGTGCGGCCTTCCCGCAACTGAGCCAAGCCCCTGACCACCCGGTCAACGGAAAAAACCAACCTGGCAGCCTGACAGTCTGTCGGTGCGCTACGCGAAAAACTCATCGGAGCCCGGCCCCTCGCCGTCCACGCGGGTGCAGAAACCGTTGGCGGCGAGATGGTTGAGGCAATGATAGACTTCCTCGACGTCGCTCTCGCCGACATTCGAAGCCATCGCCTCCGCCCGGACTCCGCCCGATCCGGTCTCGGCGAGATGATTTTTTACTTTCGTCAGGAGAGACAGGAACGCCTCCGCCGCCTTTTTCCCCGCCTCGACGCCGGGCTGATGGTAGGCGTTCACGTGAATGAGGCTGGCGTAGAAGGAAACGGCGCGTTCATACAATCCGATGAGCAGGCCGAGGGAGAAAGGGGTCAGTTCGTCGAGTGAGATCGTGATGGACTGACGTCCGTTCCCGTGGAGGGCGCTGCGGGTTCCGCGGAGGAACCCCTGGAGATAATCGGCCGTGGTGGAGCCCTCCGCATCGACAAAGACGGAACTCGTTTTCCGCGGGCGGCGCACTTCGATGAAGGTGGCGAAAAAATTGGCCAGGCCGTCGCGCAATTGCTGCACGTAGGCGTGCTGGTCGGTCGAACCCTTGTTGCCGTAGACGGCGATGCCCTGGTTGACGAGGGTTCCGTCGAGGTCGTGGGCCTTGCCGATGGATTCCATCACCAGTTGCTGCAGGTATTTGCTCATGAGGTCGAGCCGGTCGCTGTAGGGCAGGATGACCATGTCCTTTTCCCCCCGTCCCGCTCCCGCATGGTGCCACATCAGCGCGAGCTGCATGGAAGCGTTTTCCGCGACATCGTCGACGCGGGTTTTTTCATCCATCGCCGCCGCCCCGGCGAGGAAGGCATCGATATCGAGTCCGAGCAGGGCCGCCGGGAGCAGGCCCACCGCGCTCATCACGGAAGTGCGCCCACCGATCCAATCCGACATGGGGAAGCGCGTGATCCAGCCATGGGAAAGGGCGTAGCGGTCGAGTTGGCTGTCCTCTCCGGTGACCGCGACCGCCTGCTTTCCGAAGTCGAGTCCGCGCGCCGCGAAAGCCGCCTCGGTTTCGAGCATGCCGTTGCGGGTTTCGGCGGTGCCGCCCGATTTGGAGATCACGATCACGAGAGTTTCGGCCAAGCCGTCGCCAAGGCGGGCGAAGACATCGTCCATGCCGCCGGGATCGGTGTTGTCGAGGAAATGAATGTCGAGCGGCGCGTCGACCGGCAGCAGCGCCTTGGCGACGAGTTGGGGACCCAGCGCGGATCCTCCGATGCCGATGAGGAGAACGTGGCGGAAGGATCGGTCGTTCGGCGCCTTGATCTCGCCCGAGAGCACTTTCGCCGCGAAACTTTCCACCGAGGCCCGCACCTCGCGGATCCATTTGCCCTCGGCCTCCGGTGCCAGAGCGGGATGGCGCAGCCAGTAGTGTCCGACGGCCCTTCCCTCGTCGGGGTTCATGATTTCCCCGGCTTCGATGGCGGCCCGGTCGCGGAAGGCTCCGGCGATTTTTTCCTGCAACTCCGGCGACCACTCCGCCGGAGGATCCATCCGGCTGGTGTCGAGGGCGAAGCCAAGTTCAGGATAGCGGAGGACGGATTTCTGGTACGTTTCCCAATGACTCATAAGTGATTTTATGTTCGACAATTCGCCGCGTTTCGCAAAGGGTTTTCCCCATGAACCGTTTTCCCCTTGCCGCCGCTCTCGCTCTTGCCCTGCTTTTCTCCGCCGGATCGTCGCTCCGCGCGGACGAAAGCGGACCATTCCGCCACTTCGTTTCCTTCCAGTTCAAGGCGGGGACCAGCGAGGACAAGATCCACGAGATCGTGACGGGCTTCCTCGCACTGAAAGGCAAGATCGACACCATCACCGGTCTCGAATGGGGCGGCACCGAGAACGTCGAACCGCGCAACGACGGTTTCACCCATTCGTTCCTCGTGAGTTTCCGGGACAAGGCCGGGCTCGAAGTTTATCTCCCCCACCCCGCGCATCAGGAATTCGTGAAACTCCTCAGGCCGCATCTGGAGAAAGTGTATGTCTTCGATTACACGGCGAAGCAGTGAGTCCCGCTCAGAAAATCACCCAGTCCGCCCCGTCCGGCGGTTCCTGGGGCGGGATCAGATCGGTCAGGGGAATCTCTCCGCACCGCCGCATCATCGCCTCGTTCACCTTGACCCAGGCGGCGCGCACGGTTTCGGCGGACTTGCCTCCGTTGCCGGGGCTGCTCTCGATGAGGGAACCACCCTCCATCGCCGAGGCGATCTCGGCGAGCGTGATGAGACCGGGATGCCGCGCGAGCAAATAGCCTCCGTTCTTGCCGCGTCGGCTGATGACCAGCCCCGCCTGACGCAGGGTTGTGAGGATCTGCACGAGATAGTTGGGCGAGAGCGCTTCGGAGGCCGCGAGTTCCTCGATCTGACGCACATCCCCGTCGGCATACGTGCTCGCGAGCTGGGCGAGAACCTGACAGGCATATTCAGTCTTGAGGGGGAGACGCATGAGAAAAAAATCGCTTGCAAAGGACTTTACGATACATTAGTAAATGACGCAACTTTAAAATCTTTCGCCCGTTTTTCCCTCCAACCCTCTTGAATTATGGCCAAACACGCCAACGAAACTCTCAAAGAAGCCAGCAACTACCTGCGCGGCACCATCCTCGACGGGTTGGCCAACGCGGCGAGTGGATCGCTTTCCGGCGGCGATCAGAAACTCACCAAATTCCACGGCATCTACCAGCAGGACGACCGCGATCTGCGCCGGGAACGCCACAAGAAGAAATTGGAGCCGGTCTATTCCTTCATGATCCGGGTGCGGGCACCGGGAGGTGTCGCGACCACCAAACAGTGGCTCGAAATGGATCGGATCGCCCGCGACTACGCCAGCGACGCGCTGAAAATCACGACCCGCCAGACCTTCCAGCTTCACGGAGTCATCAAGAGCAATCTGAAGCGCACCATCTACGAGATCAACCAGGCCGTCTTCGACACCCGCGCCGCCTGCGGCGACGTCAACCGCAACGTGATCAGCAACCCGAACCCGATGCAATCGCAGGTCCGCGACGAAGTCAACGACCTCGCCAACAGTATCTCGCGCCACCTCCTGCCCCGTTCCGGTGCCTATCACGACATTTGGATCGGTGACGAAGCGGGCGAACAGATCAAGGTGACCCAGAACCCTCCTCTCGTGGGGGAACCGGCCGACGAACTGGAGCCGATCTACGGGAAACACTACCTGCCGCGGAAATTCAAAATCGTCATCGCGGTGCCGCCGAGCAACGATGTCGATGTCTACGCCCACGACCTCGGGTTCATCGCCATCCTCAACGAGGCGCAGGACAAAATCCTCGGCTACAACGTCACCATCGGCGGGGGCATGGGCATGACCCACGGCAACGAAGCGACCTTCCCCCGGCTCGGCGAACTCATGGGATTCTGCACCCCCGACCGGGTCATCGCGGTGGCCGAGTCGGCGCTCCGCGTCCAGCGCGACCACGGCAACCGCGAGGACCGCGCCAACGCGAGGGTGAAATACACGGTCGAGCGCCTCGGCGTGGACGGCTACCGCAGCGAGATGGAAAAGCTGCTCGGAGAAAAGCTGGAAGAACCCCGCCCCTTTGTTTTTGAACACAACGGCGATACCTACGGCTGGACCGAGGACCACCTCGGCAACTGGAACTTCTGCCTCTACATCGAAAACGGCCGGGTCTACGACGGTCCCGAATACCCCATGATGACCGGTCTGCGGGAAATCGCCAAGGTCCACCAAGGCGAATTCTGGATGACCACCAACCAGAACCTCATCATCGCGAGAATCCCCCCCGGCGAAAAACCTCGCATCGAGAAAATGCTCGCCGAATACGGCATGCTCGACTCCGTCGGACGCAGCGCCCTCCGTCTCCATTCGATGAGCTGCGTCGCCCTGCCGAGCTGCGGTCTCGCCCTGACCGAAGCCCAACGATACCTCCCCACCCTGGTGACCGAGCTGGAGGAAGTGATCGAAGAGGCCGGCCTGCGGCACGACGCCATCACCATCCGCATGACCGGATGCCCCAACGGCTGCGCCCGTCCCTACATCGGCGAGATCGCCCTGGTCGGGAAGGGACCGGACACCTACAACCTCTACCTGGGCGCTGGCTTCGCGGGCGACCGTCTCAACAAACTCTACCGCAGTTCGATAAAGAACGGTGAGATCACCGCGGTGCTCCGGCCCATCCTCCTCGACTACGCCGCCAACCGCCTTCCCGGCGAGCGCTTCGGCGACTTCACGGTCCGGGCCGGTTATGTCAAGGCGAGCGAGAACGGACCGGGTTTCCACAAAGACGTCGCAGCGGTTTAGCTGTTAGCTTTTTTGCCATTTAGCTCTCTTTCCAAACAAAATCGTCTCCTCCTTCCTCTCCCGCCCAAACCGCTAAAAAGCTAAAAAGCTAAAAAGCTAACAGCTAAACAGCTAAACAGCTAAACAGCTTCCTCCCCCATGAGTTTCCCCAATCTTACCCCGCTCAACCCCGAGCAGCAGTCGCTCGTCGGCAAGCTCGCCGCCGAACTGAATCGCGACCAGGCCCTCTGGCTTGCGGGCTTCTTCGCCGGGCTCGGTTCCGCCAACGCCACCGCCGACGGCGGTTTGTCCGCCATGCCCCCGGTGCTTCCTTCCGCGGAAAAACGCAAGCTCACGATCCTCTACGGTACGGAGTCGGGGAACAGCGAGAAGCTCGCCAGTGCCGCGGCCAAAACCGCCGCCAAATACGACTTTAAAGTGACCCTCGCCAACATGGCCGAAGCGAGACTCTCCGATCTCGGCAAGGGGGAGAATCTGCTGGTGATCGTCAGCACTTGGGGCGAAGGCGATCCGCCGGAGGCCGCCACCAGTTACTACGAAGGCTTCATGTCCGGCGCCATGCCCCAACTCCCCGGCCTGCGCTATTCCGTCTGCGGTCTTGGGGACACCAGCTACGAGCATTTCTGCAAAATGGGGAAAGACTTCGACACCCGTCTCGCCGAACTCGGGGCGATCCGCGTCTACGACCGCGCGGAGTGCGATGTCGATTACCAAGCCACCTTCGACTGCTGGCTCTCGGGCGCGCTCAACGCCTTCCCCGAACCCGAGTCCGTCACCATCACCGCCCCCCTCCAAGGTCCCGTGGCGACCTCGGTGGTCTACGACAAGGCGAACCCCTATTCCTCCGAGATTTTGCAAAAAATCGTCCTCAACGGCACCGGGTCCAACAAGGAGGTTCTCCACCTCGAACTGTCCCTCGAAGGTTCGGGACTCGTTTACGAACCGGGCGACGCCCTCGGCATTTACCCCGAAAACCGGGCCTCCGATATAGATGGGGTTCTCGCCGCGACCGGTCTCAGCGCCAACGCGAAACTCGGGGACAAGACCCTCGGCGACGCGCTCCGTCACGACTTCGACATCACCACCCTCGCCCCGACCCTCGCGGATAAATTCAACGCCATCGTCGGCGACGCCTCTCTCAAAACACTCCTCGACGCCGAGGGACGCGCCGAATTGAAATCCTGGATCGCGGGGCGTCAACTCATCGACCTGCTGGAGGCTTACCCATACAAAAGCTGGACCCCGGAGTCCTTCACCGGCATTCTCCGCAAGCTGACGCCGCGCCTCTACTCCATCGCCTCGAGCCTGAAAAAACACGAGGACGAAGTCC
This sequence comes from Verrucomicrobiaceae bacterium, assembly GCA_012719225.1. Taxonomy (GTDB): domain Bacteria; phylum Verrucomicrobiota; class Verrucomicrobiia; order Verrucomicrobiales; family DEV007; genus Arctic95D-9. Next base: position 13,609 of record JAAYAT010000028.1, on the reverse strand, counting down.
ATCTCACCATCGCCGCGGTGCGCTATCACACCCATGATCGTGATCGCACCGGGGTCGCCTCCTGCTACGTCGCGGACGACGTCGCGGTCGGGGACAGGATCCGCGTCTTCCTCCATCACAACAACAATTTCCGCCTCCCCGAGCATGATGCGATCCCCGTGATCATGATCGGACCCGGCACCGGGATCGCTCCGTTCCGCGCTTTCATCGAAGAACGCTCGGCCCGCGGCGCCAAAGGGAAAAACTGGCTCTTCTTCGGCGAGCAACATTTCTCCTACGATTTCCTCTATCAATTGGAGTGGCTCGACTATCTCGAAGAGGGCACCCTCAGCGAACTGAGCCTCGCTTTTTCCCGCGACCAGAAAGAAAAAATCTACGTCCAGGATCGGCTCGTCGAACGCGGGGCCGAGATTTACCAATGGCTCGAATCGGGTGCCCACCTCTACGTCTGCGGCGACGCCTCCCGCATGGCCAAGGACGTGCAGCAGGCCCTCCTCGGGATCATCGCCGAACACGGAGGCAAAACCCCCGTCGAAGCCAAGGCCTACCTCGACGCCCTCCGCAAGGCGAAACGCTACCAGCGCGACGTCTACTGAGCAGATCCCCCGGCATCCAAGCTTCTTTCGGTGGGGATTGCAGTTTCCCTCCAACCGTCCTAGATTGAACGGTGTATGAGTGGTCAACCGATTCCCATCAAAGGCCTCCTGGAAGAATGCTCCGCTGCCGGTCTGCGCCGAACGGCGGCTCTGGAGGCCTGTCTCAAGGTGCTCTCGACGGCCGACCAGCCGATGACTCTGCAACAAATCGCCGCCAGTTCGTCCTTCGACGTCTCCTGCGACCCCGCGACCATCTACCGGCTCGTGAGCCGTCTCGAAGAACGCCGCATCGTCCGCCGCATCGGCTTCCACAGTCGGGCGGCGCACTACTGCCTGCGCGAGAATCATCACCAGGACTACCTCATCTGCCGGGACTGCGGCACCGTCGAGGTCCTCGACATTGCGTGTCCGGTGGAACATCTGGAAAAGCAAATCGCGGACGAGAGCGGGTTTGCCGATCTCGAACACGAACTGGAGTTCTACGGCCGCTGCGGCACCTGCCAAAATTGAGGCCAAAACTGAGGCCAGACCCGAAGAGACATCCCGGGGGCCAACGCACATTTCATTCTCAAAATTGCGATAATCGCAAAAATGTAGCGTTTTCGGCTTTTTGGGATTGAGTCCGCCGCCGTTTTGCTCTAGTTGTCATAGTTGATTCGCGTGCCTGCGAAAACAACGCCGACTGCTTATGAAATCGTCCCGGAATCGTCTTGCCCTCCTCGTCGGAGCCTTTATTCTCGCTCTCATGGCCATCGACGGACTCATCCGGCTGCAACGCTCCGTCTCGTCGGAATACGGAGTCGGGGAAAGCACCCTCGTCGTGGCGGACAGCGCGGCCGCGTTTTTTCTCGTGGGACTGATCGGCGGTGTCGTCCTCGGCATCGCCATCTTTTTCAGCTACCTCATGTGGCGCGAGAGAAAATACGCCGAAGAACCCGACGAACTCGACCTGCTCCTCGAAGAAATGGCCGAAGACGAGAAGCGCAACGCTCTCTTCGTGGAGGACAATTTCTCCTCCGAAGACCGCACCGAATCCCTCGATCCCTGGGAACGCGAACCCGATTGGTGGAAATCCTCCGACGGCGAGTGAGGCGGGCGCCCGGGAGCTATCGTCCCCGCGGGTGGAATCTGCGGTGGATATCGCGCAGATGCTTCTGATCGACGTGCGTGTAGATCTGGGTCGTGGCGATGTCCGCGTGTCCTAACAGCTCCTGAATCACCCGCAAATCCGCGCCGTTCCCGAGGAGATGGGTCGCAAAGGAGTGGCGCAGCAGGTGCGGGTAGACCCGGCTGTCGATTCCGGCGAAGCTGGCGCGTTCTTTGACGATCTGCCAGATACGAGTGGTGCTGAGCTTTTTCCCCCATTTGGAAAGAAAAATTTCACTGCCGCTGTGTCGGCTCACGAGAACGGGGCGCTCCCCGTCCAGATAGGTTCCGATCGCCTCCCGGGCGGCCCCGCCGACCGGAACGACGCGGGTCTTGTTCCCCTTGCCGGTGACGCGGATGACACCCTCGTCGAGAAAAAGATTTTCGAGTCGCGCCCCGGTCAACTCGGCGGCGCGCAGCCCGCTCGCGTAGAGGAGTTCCAGGATCGCCCTGTCGCGCCGCGAGAGCGGCAGGGTGTCGTCGATGGATTCGAGGAGCCGCCGCACGGTGGGTTCGTTGAGCGTTTCGGGGAGATGTTTCTCGATACGCGGCGCATCGATCGCATCGGCCACATCCGTGGACACGGCGCCCTTCGCGGCGAGGTGGCGGAAAAAAATCTTGAGCGCCATGATCTGCACCCGCAGACTCGAGGCGGCGAGCCTGTCATCGAGCCGCCGGTGGGCGAGGTAGGCGGTGAGATGGGAGAGTTCGACCCGGTTCGCTTCGGTGATCCCGTGCTCGCTCTCGACCCATCCGGCGAAGGCCTCCAGGGAGCGTCGCACCGAAAGCTGGTAGTGGCGCGAGAGGCCCCGCTCCACCGCGAGGTAGCGAATGAAACGATCAATCTCGGTCTCCATACCGCTCACGGGTTACGGGTCAGCGGAACCATCCCTCGGTGAGGTATTCGGTGATGACGAGATGCTTCACTCCGTGGTTGAAGGGTTTCTCGTCGAGGGTCACGATGACGGCGAGGGGTTCTTCGCCGAGTCCGACCACGCTTTCCAATTTCTTCGCGATTTCAGAATCCTTGTCGACAAAGGCGTATTCGGAAAACTCGTTGAGATCGCCGTAGGGGGGATTGATCTGGTAGACAAAATAGTCATCCTGATCGGTGAAGGCCTCCCGATCCGGCCCGTAGTATTCGGAAACCCGCTCGATCACCACGCGGAAGGTCGAGGGACGCGACATCGCTCCCTCGCGGAAGCGCACGAAATGGCGGTCGTAAAACTCGGAGTAGATTTCCCAATCGACCTTGAGATTCCCGTCCTCGACCCGGAGAATGAGCGGGAAACCCTGGTCCGCATCGCTGGTGGAGACGAGATAGACCCAGTAGGGGCCGCCGAGTTCGATCGATGGCTCCATCTGGAACAGTTGCAAATAATAGCGCTCGATGTTCGTGTCAGGCCACTTTTTGTAGTAGTCCTCGATGGCGGGGCGCAGGCTGTCCCCCTGGTAGGTGTATTTGATCCGCGTCTCCCAATCCGGCGCCCGGAGGAAGGCGTCGATGAGATCATTGGTTCTCAGGAGCGGGCTGTCATTCGGCCCGGGGGCGGCAAAGGTGGCGGGGGGATTGTAGTTGGCGCTTTTCCCCGTATCGGCGAGGGCGCGCGCCGCCGTGCCGGAGGACGCCTCCCCGGCGGGTCCGGTCATCGCGGGAGAGCTTTCCCCGGCGGAATCGGGAGCGGCGGGAGCGGCGGGAGCGGAGGAGGGATCGGAAGCCGGTTCCGCGGCGGATGTCGTGGCCGCCGGAGCCGGAGCCGTTGCGGGTGCCGCCGTCCCCACCGGGATGGGCGGGGTGCTGCCCTTCCCGATATCGAGATCGAGAGAGGGTTGGCCGATGACCGATCCACCGGTGGAGGGAGCGCCGCCGGTTCCGTTGACGATGCGCTGGACCCGTTCATCGATGGAGAGCGCGGGCGTGTCCTCCGGCGTTTCCGTCGGGGCCGGGCGACCTTGGGAGTCGCTGCCGACCGCGGAGGAATCTCCCGACGATTCCCGCATGATGGCGACGGGATCGATCACGGCGGGAATCTCACCGGAAGGGGTTCCCACACCGGCGGGCGACGACGAGTCCGAGTCCGTCGGGTTTTCCGCTTTTCGCTTTTCCTCCGCGCCCTCGACCAGGGAGCCTTCTTTGTAGGAATCGGCCGGATTGAGTCCACCGCCGAACTGCCATAAAAAAGCCACCATCAACACCGCGATCGCCGCCGCGCCAATGAGGCACGAGATCATGACCACGGCCGTTTTACTGAGCTTTTTCGAATCTTCGCGAGGTGCGGAGGATTCGCCGAAAAGTTCGTGAAGGACGTCGCCTTGCGGACCGGCGGGCGGAGTCTGTGCGGCGGGGGCGGCCGGAAGCGCGGTCGGTTGTTCGGCCGCGGGCGGCATCGCCGGGGAATTCTCCGCAGCGGGAGCGGGATCCCCGGCAGGGCGGGCGGAGGACTGGGAAAAAAGTTTCCCGAAATTTCCCTCCTGCAGGGAATTCACCGGCACCTCGTCGAAGTCGAAATCATCGTCCGCGGATTTCAATGCGGGTGCCGCTCCTTCCATGGGAGCGGGGGCTTCCGTCGCCCGGCTTTCGACATCGTCGGGAACGGATCCCGGCTGGAGATTCCACGGCACCTCCACCGGACCGGTCGAGACAGGTTCCCCGGCCAGCTCTTCCTCGCTCCAGGCGGGGGCCTCGAGTCCGGGCGGAATTTCCTCCTCGCCCGAAAGGTCGCTGAAGTACTCGTCCGCCGCGTCCGGATCCGATTCCGAGAGCTGAGGCGGGACTTCCTCATTGCCCCCGGCATCAAAATGATCGTCGAAAGACATATCATCGAGATCGTCCAGCGGAATGGGATCCGAATCACCGGGGATGGGAATGTTCACGTAGTGCGCCGAGTCGGCTTCTCCGACGACATCCGCGATATCCGCCGGATCGAACAAATCGAGATCGGGCGGGGCTTCCCCCCCCGCGTCCTGCAACGCTGGCGGAGTTTCCTGCGGAGCGGTCGCCGGAACGATGAAATCGTTAGGGTTGAACTTTTGCGTTTCCACTCCCGGCTGGGGAAGCTGCAAACGGGTGCGCGCGGGCTGGCCGGTATGTTCCCCGGGGAGTGTCCCGCCAGCGGCACCGGCATCCGGACCGGCGAGAGAAACATCGAGGCGGGGCAGTGAATCCGATCCCGAGATCTCCGAACGCAGATCCGGCAGATCGCTCGGACGCGAATGCACCTGAATGGGCTTGGTGATGACCGATGCCGGCGGAACCGGGGCGGGTGCGGAGGCTGGAAAATGCGAAACTTCCACCACAACAGGGTTGGTCGGGGGAAGTGACAGGGGTGCCTCGGACTGGGGACCCGGTTCAGCCGCCTCTGGAGCGGAGGGCAGTACCGGCGGCGGCGGCGGCGAGAAAAAACTGGGAGCAGGCTCCGGCGGGGCGGGAGACTCCGGAGGCGTGAGGGGTCGCGGCTGCAGGGGACGAGTCACCGGCGTGGGGATGACCACGCTGCCGGTCGTTTGCGGGAGTGACGCAGGGGCCGGGGCGGGCCCCGGTTTTGCTGCGGGAGCGGACTCCAATTTCGCCGCCGGGGCCGCCTTGTCCGATTTTCCCGTTCTCGTGACGGGAGGTTCCGCCAGAGCGGTGGCCGATTCCGACCGCGACGGAGCGTAGGCGGTCTCCCGAGAGCGCGAAGGTTCCTGATACCCGCCGGACGAACTCACCGGCGCGGTGCCAGAACCGACCGGAGCGCGGCGCGGCTCGTCATCCACCGCCTGGGTGATGTCGCTGGGTGCGGTGATGGTCGCCCCGCACTTCGGACAAGGCGCGGAGACGCCGGCGAGGTGGGTGGGCACGCGGAGCTTCGCGTCGCAATTCGTGCAGGTGAATTTGATTTTTTTCACGTTGGTTGGCCTCATGTGGGTGGATTCAACTTTGATCGTGTCGTTTACGCTTTGGCCTATAAATAAGAATAGGGACGCTCAAGCAAGGAGGCAGATTAGACCAAATTCAGCCGGTCCCCCTCACACGCACGGGCAATGCGGAAAAAATTTTAACATTGATACGCAGAAACGCAACAAATGTTTCAAATTCTTTTAAAATAAGGGAAGTTTAACTATCAATACTGAGAATATTGATACAAAATTTTATTTCTCGCCGATCCGGCAGGGCACGAGGATGGCGTCGCGCATTCCGTGGAGGATCTTTTTGTCCGCCGGACAGATGGTCGCGAGGACTCCACCGAGGGTCACGACTCCGTCCGCCGCCCCCACGAAATAGTAGGGACAGAGACGCACCCGTCCCTCCATCATCTCGATTCGCCCGGTCTCTTCGTTGAGCCAGGGATGGGTGACGAGACGACCGCTGTGGAATCTCTGCAGAACGAACGGTGCCTCGTCGAAGGAGGCGATCGCCTCATCGACCGCCGTGCCCCATTCGCTCTGGGAGGCGTCCTGACCGATCGTGACACTGCGGCTGCCCCAGGCCCGCTCGTTGAATCCGCTGAGTTTCAGCACGAGTTCACGCTCGCTCTGGGAGAATTGTTTGATCTCGGAAAAGCTCTGTACGCCGAGACCAGGGAGGACGGCGTGGTGTGGCACCTCGGCGGGATCGACGACCCAGCTCTGCGGAAAAAACGCGCGCAAGCGCTGCCAGTTCGCATCGCGCAACTCCCGCCGCCAGACGTCCTTAAGCGGGTGGGACCAAAAGAGCGCGGACCACAGCTTTTCCTCGAGCCAGGGTTTGAACGGAGCGGTACACTCGATCCGGCCCGAGGCGACGGCGGCTTGCAACTGTTCCACTCCGGGGAGATTCGGCAGATCGAACAATTCGAAAAAGCGGTAGGTGTCGCGGTCTGCGGGTTCGTACTGCTCGACCGAGCGCACCCGGAAATCGCCCGGGACCCGCGTCGCAAGCCACTCCAGCTCGGGCCGATAGGCGCCGGACTCCTCCGAGACGAGAATGTCGGCGCCTCCGCGGCGGAAAATCGAGGCGAATCCATCGAGCATCCCCCGCTCTCCCCCGAGGATCTCGTGCGCGGGATTGACCGAGGCGTAGATGTCGTCGAGCCACGCGGTCAGGCCGATCCCGCCGGGAACGGAATCCAGCTCCGTCGCGGTAAACCCTTCCTCCGTCAGGATCAGGTCGGGCCGGATCACCCGGGGCATCTCTTCGAGAGTCGCGGAGGCGAGACCGATCTCCAGCAGGTCGGCCGGTTTTCCGCGGTCGAGATAGTCGGCGATCCAATCCGGCAGCGACCCTTTGCGACTGCGCCGGTAGATGAGGTCGCTGACTTTTTGGAAACGATGCAGAATCGGCCCGAGCCGTTTCAGGTACTTCCCCTCGGCCGGACTGAGGACAAAGGGTTCCGGCGAAACCCGCCAGGCCTTTTCGGCGAAAAGCCCGCCCTCCGGCAGAGCCGCCCTGACGAGTTCGGCTTTGCGGGTCCAGTCTTCCATCGGTTCGGGGCGTGGCGCGCGGATCATCCCTGTAGTAGTCGCAACGCCGCCCGTAACATTTCATCCGAACGCACGAGGTCGCCCGGTATTTTTTCGATCGCCTTCTGGGCCTCGACCTGTTTGTAGCCCAGCGAGATGAGCGCGAGGAGGGCGTCGTTTTTCGCCGCCGCCTCGGGCGTGAGACCGGACGAGCCCGACTGGGCCTTCCAGGCGTCCTTGACCCCGACCTTGTCGCCGAGTTCCAGCACGATGCGTTCGGCGGTTTTCTTCCCCAGCCCCCGGATTTTGGAAAGCGTGAGGATGTCCCCGCCGACGACGGCCTCTTTAAAATCCGCCGCCGCCATCCCGCTGAGAATGGAAATCGCCACCTTCGGTCCGACCCCGCTGACGTGGTGGATGAGGAGGCGGAAGAGATCGCGCGCCGCCTCGTCGGGGAAGCCGTAGAGCGTCTGCTCCTGCTCGCGGATGTGGTGGTGGGTGAGAATTTTCGTCTCCGCCCCGATCCGCCCGAAAACCTCATCGCCGAAGAGGGGGACGATGACCTCGTAGCCGACCCCGCCCGCATTGATGACGAGCCGTCCCGGCCAGCTTTCTTCGAGGGTTCCTTGTAGAAATGTGATCATCGGTGTTTAGTTTCCACCCAACTCGTTTCCCCGCCGGATGGCAACTGGATTTCAATCAATCACCCTGACGGTTTTGCTTTTCGCCCTCGCTGCGCTGCCGCTCGCGGCGGAGCCCGATGCCCCGGCGCGGCGCATCGGGGTGATTTTTGAAGGCGGTTTTGAAAAGGCGGAGGTCACCACTCCGATCCGGGGTGCCCGCCACACCCAACTCGTCGCCTGTTATGAATGGGACTTCGGGGTGCGGTCCTTCACCCAGGAGATCTGGGAATCGCGCGCCCTCGACTGGGACACGCTCCTCCCGGCCGCTCGTGCCGTCGCCGACCGCATTGTCGAACGCGTCGAGCCGGAGCTGGTGCGCGACGCCCGCGGGGTCATCCTCTACGCCATCCTCGCCGACGAGGATCCCTTCCTCAGCAGTGTCCTGCTCTCCCCCAAGCTGCTCGAATCCTTCCGCGACACCCTCGGCGACCGCATCCACGTCGTCCTCGTGGATCGCCACCGGCTCTACCTTTTCCCCGCCACCGGCGGACACCTCGCCGACTACGGACCGGCCCTCGTCGAGGAATTCCGCCGCGCCCGGATGCCCGTCAGCCTCGAGGTCTTCCTGCTCGATGAGCAGGGCTACGAGGTCATCGGCGAGCTGGAGCGATCCGCGTCCGGCGGGACGGTAGCCCCGCCCCTGCCGATCACGCCACCGGATCTGCCCTGACCGGCCATCACTCCTCCCCGCGCTCGATCCGCACGATGTGTTCGCCCTTGCGCTGGAGGTTGAGCCGGTCTCGGGCGACCGTCTCGAGATAGCCCTTGTCCGTTTTCAACAAGCGATGCTCCTGCCGCAGTCGCAGCACCCGCGCCTCCTTCTCGTCGCGGACGCGGGAAATGCGCTCCCGCTCCGCCTTCAGGTCATCCTGCCGCTCCCGTTCCGGACCGAACAGTTTCACCACCGCGAGAATGAGAAGACCGTAGATCACCACTTCCATGACCCGGGAGAGACGCTTCCACACATTCGTGCGGGGTTTGGCACTCCCTCCGCCGGAACGAAGGGAACGCTCGAGACTGTCCTGGAATTCGGGGTCGCGCATGATCTTGACTGGAATCGGCGGTCAGACCCGCATTTTGCCGCCGTAGACGGCGTCGTCGCCCAGTTCCTCCTCGATCCGGAGGAGCTGGTTGTATTTTGCGATCCGGTCCGAACGGCTCAGGGATCCCGTCTTGATCTGCCCCGCGTTCGTCGCCACGGCGATGTCGGCGATGGTGCTGTCTTCGGTCTCGCCGGAGCGATGACTGATCACGCTGGTGTAGCGGTTTTCCTTGGCGAGTTCGATCGCGTCGAGCGTCTCGGTGAGGGACCCGATCTGGTTCACCTTCACGAGGATGGAGTTGGCCACGCCGAGGTCGATCCCCTTCTGCAGGAAAGAGGTGTTGGTCACAAAAAGATCGTCGCCGACGAGCTGGGTCTTGTCGCCCATCTTCTCGGTGATCGTTTTCCAGCCGTCCCAATCGTTCTCGTCGCAACCGTCCTCGATCGAGATGATGGGGTATTTGCTCTGAAGTTCGAGGTAGTAGTCGACCAGCTCGGAGGCGCTTTTCTCGGACTTGTCCGATTTTTTGAACACGTACTTGCCCTTTTCCTTGTCGTAGAACTCCGACGAAGCCACGTCGAGGGCGATGAAAATATCCTCCCCGAGCTCGTAGCCGGCCTTGTCGACGGCCTCGGCGATCACTTCGAGCGCGTCGAAGGCCGAGTCGAGCACCGGGGCGAATCCGCCCTCGTCCCCCACCGTGGTGGTCAGGCCCCTGCCCTTGAGCACTTTCTTGAGCGCGTGGAAAATTTCCGCCCCCTGCCGCAGCGCCTCGCGGAAACTCGGCGCGCCCTTCGGCATGATCATGAACTCCTGGAAATCGATCGGCGCATCCGAATGGGCACCTCCATTGATGATGTTCATCATCGGGACCGGCAGCACCTTCGCGTTGGGGCCGCCGATGTATTTGTAAAGAGGAAGCTGGAGCTGGTTCGCCGCCGCATGCGCCGTCGCCAGCGAAACCCCGAGGATGGCGTTCGCCCCGAGATTCTTTTTGTTCGGCGTGCCGTCGATCTGCAACATCAGCTTGTCGACGACCGTCTGATCGGTCGCGTCGATGCCGATGAGCTCGGCGGCGATCTGTTCGTTGACCGCCTCCGCCGCCTTGAGCACCCCCTTGCCGAGGTAGCGATCCTCGTCCCCGTCGCGCAGCTCCCAGGCCTCGTGCTCGCCGGTGCTGGCACCGCTCGGAACCGCCGCCCGACCGATCGCGCCGCCTTCCAGTTCCACATCGACTTCTATCGTAGGATTCCCCCGCGAATCGATGATCTCACGGGCTCGGACGTTGGTGATGGTCGTTTCAAACATGGCTTGCGTAGTATCCTATTATTTAAGAGATCTTCAATGTTAAAAAAGACTGAAATTATTGTAATTCCAAATCTTCTTTCCTCGCAGCCTCCCTAAGCGAAACGAGGGGAATTGCAAGCGGAGACCTCGTCACCCGATGGGGTTCAGCGCGGTGCCAGCGACTGCCTGAGCGGGGCGAGCGCCTCTTTGAGGACTTCGCCGAAAAAGGTCATCGCGAGGAGAACGAGGATGAGCAGGACGAGATTCACGTAGCCTATCATCAGCCCGATGGCCCCGAGGGTATGGCCCGGAGCGGGCTGCACCGGACTGTGGCGGGCTCTCGCGAGGGCGGTATGCCCGAAGATGATCGCCAGTGGGGCGAAGAGGATCCCGCCCACGCAAGTCACCACACCGAGAACCGCCGAGACGATGGAGATCGCCCCGAAGATCGGCGAGGGCGGCAGCATCCTTTCCTCGCCCTCTCCCGTCGCCCCCCCCTCGGAGCGGTCGGAACGATCCGGGCGGGAAACGGCACGATCCACCTCTCCGCCGGATTCTTCGCGGGACAGTTCCCGAAACGAATCCTCCTCACGACCGGAGCGGATCACCGCATCAGGATGGGTGTCGAGGCCCGCCGCCCCGCTCACACCGCCACTGGAGGGAACCGGAGGCAGGTTTTCCGGCGTCATCGCGACGCGTTTCTGTCCGGGAAAAAGAATGTCGGAGGAACAAACCGGACACTCCACGACCGTCCCGTGGAAACTCTCGTCTCCCGAAACCTTTTGCCCGCATCTGGGACATGCCACTTTGATCGTCGCCATCTCGCTTTGCTCTACCAGACTGCTAGAAAAGCCGAATCCGCTCCCCGCTGCAATCGAAATCGACATCCCCTGCGATTCCGGTGAGGACGGCGCGCCCCCCTCGGAGACAACCCAAGGCCGGGAAAGAAAATCGCGGGATTCCACCGGACGCAACTTGCCCCCTCCCGATCTGGCGGGAAAGTGTCCTCACCTATCCTTACCCCACCCCGCTCGTCTCCCCTTCCCATGGTCATCGCCTACATCGTCATACCGCTCCTCTTGATCATGGTGGTGCTGGCCGCGGTGTGGCTCGACCGCTTCAGCGTCCCCGTGATCCTGGTGGCCCTCGGGACCGGCATCGTGTTCGGCAGCGACGTGCTCAACGTCTGGCACTTCGAAGATGTCACCCTGACCAACCACGTCGCCAATCTGGCCCTGGTTTTCATTTTGTTTCAGGGCGGCTTTTCCACCAAACAAGGCGATTTCAAAGCGGTCGCCCTGCCCGCCGTCGGGTTGGCGACATGGGGCGTCATCCTCACCGCCGCGGTGACCTTTTTCTGCCTCCGGGGCCTCTTCGGATGGCCCTTCGAGACCTCCCTGCTCCTCGCCGTCATCATCTCCTCCACCGACGTCGCCGCGATCTTTTCGATCCTGCGACGCCAGTCCCTCCCGCCGCGGCTTTCCTCCACCCTGGAAATCGAAAGCGCGGCGAACGATCCCATGGCCATCCTCCTGACGATCGCGGCAGTGGAGGGATTGACCTCGGGGGAAGAACTCGGCGCCTCGACCCTGCTGCTCTTTCTCTGGAAATTCGCCGCCGGTCCCGCCATCGGATGGGTCATGGCGCAGGGAGCGGTGCGCTTGTTCAACCGCCTCCAGCCGCAGGACCGCGGCTACTACTACGTGCTGCTGCTCGGGGTGGTGATGCTCACCTACGGCGTCGCGGAACACCTTCACGCCAGCGGAATGCTCGCGGTCTTCTCCGCCGGATTCCTCATGGGAAACCGCCATTTCATCTACAAGCAAGGGGTGCGCAATTTCTCCGCGGCCTTGTCCACCATCGCCAATATCGGCGTCTTTCTGCTGATGGGACTCCTCGTCTTTCCCAGTCGCTGGGCCAACCTCTGGCTCGATGGGCTGTGCCTCTTCCTCATCCTGACCTTCGTCGCACGACCCGTTGCGGTTTGGCTGGGGACCCTGGGCATGGGGATAGACCGGAAAAACAAACTCTTCATCAGTTGGGCGGGCCTGCGGGGCGCCGTGCCCATCGTGCTGGCCACCTATCCCCTCGCGGCGGGCATGGAGGTGGGCGAAAATGTCTTCAACCTCGTCTTTTTCGCCGTGCTCCTCTCGGTCCTCGTGCAAGGGTCCAGCCTCGGCACGGTGGCGCGTTGGCTGCGGCTCTCCACCCCCTCGCGTCCCATGCCGCGCTACGGGCTGGAACTGGTCACCATGGCAGAAAGCGACCTCGACCTCATCGTCGTGGATCTACCGGATCCCCGGGGAGCCCCCGGACCGAAAATCCGCGACCTTCCCCTGCCGCCCGGCGCGGTCATCACCCTGATCACCCGCGACGACGAAATCTTGATTCCCAAGGGCAACACCAGGATCAAGGGCTGGGACCGGATCACCGTGCTGGCCCGCGCGGTGGAGGAACCCACGGTCCGCTCCGCCTTGTTGTCCGCCTTCGAGGACGGATGATCGTGGGAGACAACCGGGTTGGGCCGCCTGCCCGAACCCATCGGCCCGGGCAACCGGATTGCGAGTTTTTTTTGGCGCAAGAGGACAAAAAAGCTTGCCGGAATGTCCGCGATTTGTTGGACTTGCGAGGTAATGGGGAATGTCGTTGTTTCGGGTCTTTTTGGAGGATCACAACTGCAATCATATCGCCAGAGGATGTCCGAGTTACACACCAAATACGAGCAATGACTCGGTGGAGATCCATTCTCGGTGAATGTAAGCCTCCTTGCCAAATGAAACGGAACAAATGAAAATTCACAAAATGATCTACACGATTGGGATCTTCGCTACGCTTATTGCAATCCCTATAAATACAAGTCTTGGGGTCGATCTCGATGACAATTCTTTTGAACTTATCGACTTGTCTGAATTAGCGAGAAGAAACAACCAAATTCAAGTATATAGAGTTGGTGTTGACCGGTCCTTTGATCCCGAAATTGTTTTTGAGCTGCATGTTTGGGATAGCTCGAAAAAGGGGAAACTTTATGTGCAAAAGAGAGGAATAAAGGAGGTTGACGGAGCTCTTGAGCCCACTAGAATTGTGAAAAAAAGCGCTGTGGATATCGATTCAAATCAGATCAAATGCTTTACAGATCTTTTCTCTCAATGCGACTTTTGGAATCTGCCGAAAAAGGATATTCACGAATCATTGAATGGCGATGTCACGACAACTGATGGCAGCGTGTGGACGATTGAAGTGGTTGAAGGCGGAATGCATAAGAAGCTGAAGAGACGGAATCCCATATTTTCGATTAAGGAAGATCCCAACGGGAGCGTCTCGGCCTCTAGAATATCGAAAGAATTCATTTTAATCACTTCCTGCGTATGGATATGGGTATTCGGAGACGAAGCTGGGGAAAGAATCTACTAAATACGGATTTCGTGATAAACGG
>JAAYAT010000027.1 GCA_012719225.1 Verrucomicrobiaceae bacterium | reverse complement strand
TGTAGGGTTCGTGCGCGAGGCGGCGTCCGAATTCAAAGACGGCGGCGAGTTGTGCGGCCTTGGCCGGCCCGATGCCCGGAATCTGGCACAACTCCTCGGTGGTGGCCCGGGAAAGATTCCGCAGGTTGCCGAAGCGCTGGATCATCTCCCGGCCCAGTTCGACCGCACTCATCCCGGCCCGGCCGGTGCTGAAAAAAAGCGCCAGAATCTCGGCATCGCTGAGTGCCGCGGCCCCCTTGTGAAACAGTTTTTCCCTGGGGCGCTCGTCTTCCGGAATTTCCTTGATCAACATAAAAGACAGCTCTGAAGATACCCCTGATTCTTCGCCCGATCACCCGCCGGCGCAATCATTTTTCCCGGTTGCGCGCACATCATTGCCCCCGGACATTGGCGGCCCCTCGCCCTGTGCCCCTCCCTCGTATGAATCCATCCACCATCGCCGCCATCGCCACCCCGCCGGGAATGGGGGCCGTCGCCCTCGTCCGGCTGAGCGGTCCCGAGGCACCCGCCATCGCTGCACGGGTCTTCCGAGGGCGTCCCGAGGCGCGGAGGGAGGCCCGGCGGCAACATCTCGGCGAAATCGTCGCGCCCGATGGCGAGGTCGTCGACGAGGTACTCCTGACGGTCTTTCCCGCGCCGGGGAGTTTCACCGGGGAAAATGTCGTCGAGATCGCCTGCCACGGAGGTGTCCTCGTGACCCGGCGCGTGCTCGAGGTGCTCCTCGCCGCCGGAGCGGAACCAGCCGGACCGGGGGAATTCTCGGAGCGGGCCTTTCTCAACGGGAAAATGGATCTGACCCGTGCGGAGGCCATCATGGATCTGATCTCGGCGCGGACCGACCTCGCCCGGAAAGCGGCGTCGGAGCAGTTGAGCGGTCGTCTCGGGGACGGGGTCGAAGGGATCCGCCTCGATCTCGTCGGTCTGTTGGCCCATCTGGAGGCCTATATCGATTTCCCGGAGGAGGACATCGATCCGGACTCGACCGGCGTGCTGGTGGGCAAGACGTCGGAGGTCCTGGCAAAAGTGGAAGGCTTGCTCGCGACCGCGGACCAGGGACGTATTTTGCGCGAGGGGATCCGCACGGTGATCTGCGGCGCGCCCAACGCGGGCAAATCGAGTCTGCTCAACGCGCTGCTCGGCTTTTCCCGGGCCATCGTCAACGAAACGGCCGGCACCACCCGCGACACCATAGAGGAAATGGTCAACTTGCGGGGGCTCCCCCTGCGTCTCGTCGACACCGCCGGATTGCGGGAAGGACTCGAGCCGGTCGAGCGCGAGGGCATCGCCCGCAGCCGCGCCCAGATCGCCGGAGCGGAACTCGTCCTGCTGGTGATCGACTCCAGCGCGGGGGCGGATCTCGTCGAGGAAATCGAGTTGCCGGAACGGGCCAAAGTTGTCCGGATTCTCAACAAGTCCGACCTGCCGCGCCATCCCGACTGGGCGGAGGCGGAGGGTTTCCCCCTTTCCTGTCTGGAGACCGCATCCGTTGAGGCGTTGCGCGATCACCTCTACGAGACCATCGCGGCGGGGACGACGCTGGGGGCGGGCGAGCTGACTTCCATCAACGCGCGGCACCAGCATTGCCTGACACGAGCGAAAGGGGATCTGGAGAAAGCCGTCGCTATGCTGGAGGCGGGGGAATCCCCCGAACTGGTCGCGATGGATCTGCGGGCCGCCCTCGATGCGGTCGGCGAAGTGATCGGACGGACCGACATCGAGGAGATCCTCGGCGAAATTTTCAGCCGGTTCTGCATCGGCAAGTGACGGTGGTAAGGCAGAAGGAGACCTGGAAAATCACCTTCCGTCCCAATCCGTCTTCGCCAGACAGACTTTCGCTCCCCACCCTGTTTCCGACAGAGTTGGGGAGGACGTTTCCGTCGAGAGGCGGATGGAGGTTGGAGAGAACCCCGCCACCCCGGGCGGGTCTCAGGCGTAGAGCGCCGTGACCGGTTTGCCCTTGTCGGCGAAGGTGAAGGGACGTTGCGTGGGGGAATACACCGTTTCGTCCATGTTGAGGCCGAGACCGAACCCTATCGTGGCGAGGAAATCCTCGGGTTTGACGGGATTGGCTTTCACCTTTTTGCCGCTGCCGTCCGTTTCCCCGTAGACCGTTCCTCCCTTGATGCCGCCGCCGGCGAGCACGCAGGAGTAGGCGGCGGGGTAGTGGTCGCGGCCGGAGTTGATGTTGATGTCGGGGGTGCGTCCGAACTCGGTGCCGATGGCCACGAGGGTGGATTCGAGCAGTCCGCGGGACTCGAGATCCTTGAGCAGGGTGGCGACGGCGACATCGAGCTCGGGGATGCGGTTGGCGGTGCCGCCGGAAACATCGAGGTGCATGTCCCAACCTCCCGACACCACTTCGACCACCCGGACACCGTTCTCGACGAGCCTGCGGGCGAGGAGACAGCCCTGGCCGAGACGGTTTTCGCCGTATTCGGCACGGTTGGATTCGTTGGAAATATCAAAGGCAGTGAGGGCGTCGCTCTTGAGAAGGCGGTTGGCCTGCTGGTAGTATTCCACGTAGGATTTGGGACCGGTGTACTTGAACTTGTCGACAAACTGCTGTCCGAGTTTCTGCGCCATTTCCATGCGGCGGTCGAAGCGTTCCCCCTCGACGATGAGATTGGTGTTGGGGACCCCGCCGCTGGGATCGGCGATGGGGAGGGGGCTGAGCGAGGGATCCATGAACCCGGCGTTGGAAGTGCTCTGCCCGATGAGGACGCTGTCCGGGAGAATTTCCCCGCGCTTGCCCAGGAGGGTCTGCACCCAGGGGCCGACGGTGGGGTGGACGATGGTCGAGCGCATCTCGTAGCCGGTCCGCATGATATACTCGCCCTGTTCGTGCGCGCCGTTGGTGGAGGACATCGAGTTGATCACGGCGAGCTTGTCCGCCTGCTTGGCGAGTTCCTTGAGGTGCATCCCGAACTTCATGTTGTCGACCTTGGTGTCGATCATTTCGGTATCCCCCATGACGCCCTGGTTTTTCTTCGGGTCGAAGGTGTCGAGGTGCGTCATGCCTCCGGCGAGATAGATGTAGATGAGGTTTTTGGCCTTGGCCCCGTCCTGCGCCTGGAAGGCGCGGGGGAGGAAGGGCACGCCGACGCTGAGCCCGAAACTCAGTTTGGCGGACATTTCCATAAAGTAACGGCGGCTGAGCGGATCTTTTCCGGCGAGTTCGGCGATATGCTTCATGAGAGGAATGGGGGGGCGTGGAAGAGTGGGAAGGTAAAAGGTAGGAAGGTAAAAGGTAGGGGAGGAGAAGGGAGGAATTACTGGATGAAGAGAAATTCGGGGCTGTTCATCAGGGCCCAGGCGAGATCGCTGATGCCCTCGTCGCCGAAGTCTTCTATCATACCGGTGCCGAGATCGAGTTCCTCCTTGGTGGGGAAGCGGTTCAGCAGGGTGAAAAAGACGCCGCGGACCTTGTCGTCGGGACCGTCGAGGGCTTCGAGATCGGAGACGATCTTGGAGGAGAGACCGGTGAGCTGTTGGGTCACCGTGCCGTTCATCAGGGCGAGGACCTGGGGCACCGAGCCGTCGTAGTTGTGGGCGTCGGTGATGCGGCGGTCGGACTGCCCGAAGGTGTCGAGGAGGGAGGCGCCCGGAGCGGGCTGAGGCAGTTCGGAGGCACGGAGCTCGGTGTCGTTTACGAAGATGGGGGAGTAATCGTCCCCGGACTCGGGGACCATGGCCATGGCGGCGCGGCCACCGCGGAGATTTTTCCACATCTCATAGTGACGCCAGACGTCTTCGGGGGTCGCGGTGTTGAAATCGATATCGAGCATTTTCTCATAAAAAGATCCGTCGCCACCGGACTTCTGGTCGATTTCGGGACCGTGGGCCAGCAGCATCATGGAGTCCCAGGCCTGTTCCGCGCGCATCCGGCGCAGGACGGGGCCGGGGAAATAATAGGCCTTGGTGAGGTCGGGCTCTTCCGCCGAGGCGATCGACTGGTAGGCGCGGGTGTTGTAGAGAATTCGCATGAACTCGCGCAGATCGTAGTCCACGCGGCGCATTTCTTTCTCAAGGTACTTCAGCACCTCGGGCTGCGAGGCGCGTTGGATCTGGTCGTTGCTGAAGTCGTTGACCGGTTCGATGATGGCCTGTCCGAAGGCGCGGCCCCACATGCGGTTGGCGATGACGAGGGCGAAGCGGGGGTTGGTGGGAGCGGTGAGCCACTCGGCGATCGCCTCGCGGCGGGTTTTCCCGCCCATCTTGGCGGCGTCTCCGATGAGGGTGCGGGGTTTCGCCACTTCGTTCGGTTTCCCTCCCTGGCCGATGAAATCGTGGGGGAAAAGGGTTTCGAGATTCTCGTTGTCGGCCACGTTCCAACCGAGCGCGGAGACGAAAAACTTGAACTGGTTGTCTTGGTTGCCCTCGAGGACGATGCCCTTGTTGCTCACCGCCCATTTGTAGAAGCCGTCCTTCCAACCGGCGGGGGCGTTGGGCATTTCGATCTTGCCGCCGCCCATCATGCTGCTGGAGGATCCGTAGCCGATCGAGCGCTGGGTGTTGCCGAAAAAGGCGGCCATCTCGTAGAAATCCCCCTGGGTCCACTCGTCGAAGGGGTGGTCGTGGCACTGGGCGCAGGAGATGTCGATGCCGAGCATGGTCTGGCCGAAGTTGGAGAAGGCGTCGAATTCCATCCCGGTGTCGCGCAGGAGGAAGCCTGAGGCGGGATTGTGACCGACGTTCCCGGTCGCGGTGAGCATCGCGGAGATGATCTCGTGGTAGGGGGTGTTGGCCTCGAGTTGCTCCCGCCACCAGTTCACGTAGGGATCCATCCGGACGCCGTTGTTGAAGTCGCTGCCGTGGATGCGGAACATGTCGGCGAAGTAGTTGAACAGGTGCGAGGCGAATCCGGGGGAGAGGAGCAGTTCGTCGATGAGTGCCTCGCGTTTGTCGGGTCGGGCGTTTTCGGCGAAGGCGAGGAATTCCTCACGGGTCGGGATGCGGCCGATGATGTCGAGATAGACCCGGCGCACGAAGAGATCGTCGGGAAGGGGATCGTTGAAGGAATTGAACCCGTTTTTCTTGAGGGTCCCGGCGAGAAGCGTATCGATCTGGTGGGCCGAGGCCTTGGTGTAGCTGTCGTCGCCGATCTTGGCGAGGCGTTCGGCGGCTTCCTGGTCGGCCTTGATGAAACGCTCCTTGGACACGAGGATTTCATTTCCGTCCCGCAGTTTGAACTTCAGGTTTTCTCCCTCGATGCCGAGGAAAATGGCCTGGAGCGACTTTCCGTCGGTGCTGGTCCAAGTCCTCGCCTGGGCGGACGAGAGGAGACACGAGACAGCGGCTACGAGGAGGCCGCCGAGGGAGAAAAGGGAGCTACGATATTTCATGGGAGAAAAGGGAACAAGGTCCTTTCCATTGCATATCGGATCGGGGCGGTTTCGTCACGACTATTTTTCAGAAATTTCGGCTGACGGAAACACCTGGTGATAATAGAGCAGATGGGCATCGACCTGTTCGCGATCGGGGATGGAATCCTGGGCGCCGACCCCGAGGGTGGCGAGGGCACCGGCGCAGTTCGCCGCGCAGAGAGCGGCGGTGAGAGTGGCACCCTCGGCGAGTCGGGCGGCG
Organism: Verrucomicrobiaceae bacterium; assembly: GCA_012719225.1. Lineage (GTDB taxonomy): Bacteria > Verrucomicrobiota > Verrucomicrobiia > Verrucomicrobiales > DEV007 > Arctic95D-9. Next base: position 3,354 of record JAAYAT010000027.1, on the reverse strand, counting down.
AAACATCCGGCGAAGGCGTCTCCGGCCCCGACCGTGTCGACCGGCAGTACCGGTAGGGTGGGGATGGCGAGGGGCGCACCCTCCCGCCGGAATACGAGGGTGTCCTCCGCCCCCCGCGTCACGATGAGATGGGCGATCCGCAGTTGGTGCATCATGTCGCGAACGAGGGGCGCTTCCGGCGGCGTGGCGGGAAAACCGAGCATCTCGTGGGCTTCGCTTTCGTTGACGATGGCGTAGTCCGTCTGGAATTGTTCCCAGGGAAAGGCGGGATGGACGGGCGACGGATTGATCACCACGGGTAGGCCGGCCTTGTTGGCGATGAGTGCCGCCGCTACGAGCGCCTCGGGGGGGACTTCCAACTGCCCCAACAGAACGCCAGCGGCCTCGATCACCTTGCGGTGCCGGGTGATATGGGTTTCGGAGAGAGTGAGGTTGGCACCGGAGGCGATCACGATGGTGTTTTCCCCCGCACCATCCACGGTGATAAAGGCGCATCCGGTGGGAGCCTCGGCGGTCTGCAGGTGGGTGAGGTCGATGCCGGCCGCCTCCAGTTCGGTGCGATAGGCGACGCCCTCCCGATCCGCGCCGACCGCTCCGAAGAGGAGCGCCTTGCCTCCCTGACGGGCTACCGCGAGGGCCTGGTTGGCTCCTTTCCCGCCGCGAAAGAGATCGAAGTGCTCCGCCGCGAGCGTCTCGCCGGGCAGGGGCAGATGTTCAACACGGGTGACGTAATCGAGATGGAGCGATCCGATGATGATGGTCGGCTTGGCTTTTGGCATGACGGGAAAAAACGGGGGGTGGTCGACTGGCGGTCAGACGGTTGGGAGGGATTGTTTGTTTCCCTCGTGATCCACCCGCACGAGGGTGACTTCATTGGAAAAAATCTCCTCGGCATCGCGAAACACGGAAATGCCGTAGGTGGCCGAGGTGTTCCCGGTACGGAGCCGGACCGCTTCGAATCGCAGGATCACTCCCTGGCGGACGCTCCGGCGGAAAACTACGCGGTTCATCGCCACGGTCACGAGCTGGCAGCCGGGGAAGTCCCTCGTCGCGGCCATCCAAGCCAGTTCATCGACCCAGGCGAGCAGATAGCCGCCGAAGAGGAACCCGTATTGGTTCATATGTTCGGGGAGGACGAGGCGATGATTTTCCATGCTTTTCACCATGGCCGTTGCCAGGGCGTTCCGCCACCGATTTCGCGGCGGAGCCGGGTTCCCCGCGTCTCCTGTCTCCACTGCCCGTGGATTCTTTGTCATTTCCGCGCGAACGATTTGCATGTACAGTGACCGCATCCGTCTTACCGGAACGGATCGCCTCCTTCTTTCCCATGATGATCAAAACCTCCCTCGCCGCCGCGTCCCTTTTGCTGGCGGGTATGCTGTGCCCCGCCTTTTCGCAGGAGGACACGGGCGAAACCCCGCCGACCTCCGAGCCGTCTTCTTTCGCCGGAAAATCCATCGATGAAATGACGCCGGACGAAGTGCTGCGCCTCGTCCGCTACAGCTACACGCTCTACAACCGCGATTTCACTGGAGTCCTCCAGATGGGGATCACCAAGAGGGTGCCCTTTCTCCTCTCGCTCAAACCCGAGGCGATCCGCTTCATTTTCGACGACCCCGCCCAGATCATCTACGTCGACACGCGGAATCAGAAATTCGCTCTCCTCGAAGGGATCGGAGGAAAGGAAATGACGCCCGTCAGCCCGTCGAAATACGACGAAACGATCCGGGGCACCGATGTCACCTACGACGATCTCTCGATGCGCTTCCTCTATTGGCCCAACGCGAAAATCGTGCGGCAGGAGAGGATCAAGGCCCGTGACTGCGTGGTCGTCCGGGTGCGCAACCCCGACGGATCGGGTGCCTACGCGACCGTCGATATCTGGATCGACAAGCAGAGCGGCGGCATGCTCAAGATGATGGGCTACAACCTCGAAGGCCGACCGATCCGCCGTTTTGAAGTGCTCCACGGCAAAAAATTCGGCGATGTCTGGATGGTCGACGAGATGCGGGTGGAGACCATCAGCCCCGCCAGCGGAGGCAAAATCGAGTCGAGCACTCGCATGCGCATCCAGTCGACCGCCAATTGAGAACGGGCGTCGCGCACCCCATGGTCCTTCGCCGGATCACTGCTGCGGAAGTCCTTTGCCACAGGGAACCGCCCCGTCTCCGGTGAGCCGACGGATGATCCGCGACGATCCTTTCCTCCTTCGACCCCAAGGAGGGGCGCTTTTTTAGCGCCCTCCCTAAGCCCCGCATTCGTATTCGGCGAGAACGATGGGGCTTGGGGATGTCCCGCAGGGCCGCCCACCCCTACGAAGTCGCGGCGGGATAAAGGAGCGCGGGCATTCCTGCCCGCGTCGAAAAACGCCTGACAACCGCCTCCCCCAACGACGAAAAACCTGGCGCTCAAAAAAATTACCCCGCGGGGAGGTGCCCGCCTGAAGTGGCCCCCGCCTCTCGCGCCAGCGGAGCGAGGACCGAACCGGATAAGCCGCGTCACTTCCGCTTCTTGAGTAACAGCCACCGTAGACCAAGCGCCGCCACGACCACCGCCACCACCACCGGCCACCGTGGTGAGGCGGCCTTCGGAGTCGTATTCGTAGGTGACTTCGGTGCTGTCGGTAGCGGTGGATTTGACGAGTTGGAAGGTTTTGGCGTCGTACGAATAGCTTGTAGCCATTTTGCCCTTAGCTGTTTTGCTTTCTTGATTCTGGCTAACGGCTAAATCGCTAACGGCTAAACGGCTGTCGCGCGCCCAAGTGCGCGACTCGAGTTGACCGGCTTCCGTGTAGGCGTAGACCGGCCCGTGGCCGTCGGCGTATTCCTTGCGGAGAAGCGATCCGGTCGCTTCGTCGTAGCGCCAGGCGGTTTTGGCTCCGGTGGCCTCGACGTGGCTGGGGTCGCCTTCGGGCGTGGTTTGGAAGGTTCGCATCCCGACGCGCTCGCCGTAGTCGTTGTATTCGAAGAGCAGGGGCTGGGTGTTTTCACCCCAGACGGCCCGTTGCTCGCCGCGCGGGGTGTAGGCGATGTGTTGTTCTTTGCCCGCCGCGTCGGCGACGGCGGCGAGGCGTCCGGCGCTGGGGTGGTCGGCGGGATAGTGGGCGTAGCGGGTGGCCCGGCCCTCGTGGTCGATTTCGGCGGCGACGTGGCCGGTTTCCGGGTCGTAGGCGGTTTTGCTCTCGCCTGTGCGCGGATCGTGGGTTCGAATCCGCCGGCCGAGACCGTCGTATTCGAAGCGGGTAGCTGTTTTGCCCTTAGCTGTTTTGCTTTCCACGCTGGTGAGCAGTCCGCCTTCGGTGCGCTGGGTGGTCACCACTCCGTTGGGATCGGTGGTGATTGTGGTGACGAGGCC
>JAAYAT010000281.1 GCA_012719225.1 Verrucomicrobiaceae bacterium | reverse complement strand
TTGCGCATGATGGCGACAAAATGCTCTTTCTCCGCGTCTCCAAAGATGAAGCGCCGGTCAACGACGCGCGACACACAGTGATAGTAGCTCAGACCCCGACCTCGTATGCGTGCTTGTCTCATGATTTGCATTACTGCATTTCTGAACAGCTTTATCAAGCAAAAACATCACCGATGATGAATTTTGACGGATGCCTGGAAAGTATGGGCGTCTCCGTGCCGTTCCGAGTCTGAAGATGGAGCGGACCTGTCCCCGCTGCTCGCCCGCTGCTCGCGGTGTCATCTATTCTGGCGCAACGTATCCTCAAACCCTCTCTCAGATCTCTGCTCCGGGTGTCATTTATTTTGGCTCAATTCGCCCCGAGGAGCCCCCTCCTCTCTGGATTGACAGGCGCGGGCCTTTCCGTCATCGTGGCGGCATGAGCCACATTCTCTCGTCCTCCGCCGCAGCGGCAAAGACCTCCGGCCAAGCGATCTGGAGCCTCGTCCTCGGCATTCTCAGCATGGGCTGCCTCTGGTTGCTCGGATCGATCCCGGCGATTCTGCTAGGGATCGCGGCGTTGAAGAGCATCGATCGTTCGGGCGGCACCCTGAAAGGTCGCGGTCTCGGCATCGCGGGGATCGTCACCGGCAGCGTCGGCGTATTCACGGGCATCCTCATCTTGGCGTCGTTGGCCATGCCCGCCTACAACGGCGTCCAGCATCGGGCCGCGACGGCGCGGGAAATGATGGGGATGCAGCAAGTCATGCTCGCCTGCAGAACCTACGCAGCGGACCACGACGGCCGCTTTCCCGCATCCCTCGCCGTGCTGGCCGAGGGAGCATCGCCCGAGTCCGCCCTCGCGTCCGGCTCATCCATTCTCTACCGCCCTGGATTCACCGAAACCTCCGCGCCGAGTGAGATCCTCCTCGCCTCCCCGGTGCCTCGGCGCGACAAGCGCATCGTCGGATTCTCGGGCGGAAACATCGAGGTGATTCCCGAAGCGCGCTTCCAGTCCGACTACGCGCACCTCTTTCCCTGAAGCGCGGATTCCCCCGGGCACCTTCTAAAAATTTCCGCTTCGGTGCCTTCGGTTATGAGACACCGGACGATTGGGGAATTGATCTCTTGCGGGGAAACTGCCACACTCGGTTCCGATGGATGGAGGGAAACGTGTCGGAAAGTGTCTTCGGATGGGGCGAGGGATCGCGGCCCTGCTCCTGAGCGCGGCGGGATGCTTCGTTTCGGGCGGCCCTTCCGATGTCCTGTCGAGGGATCTCCCGGACCTCGGGTCTGCGTGGTTCTCGCGCTTGCGCGACCACGAAACCCGGATCAGGGCGCTGTGGGAATGGGATGAGGAGCGGCGCGCGACGACCGGGGAGACCCAGCGGAAGGGAGCGGACACATTCGAGTATTTCGCCGCCGGGCATCGTTCCATCCGCGTGTTGCGCTGTCCGCAGCCGGGTTTGCCGGAGGCCTGGCTGGTATGGTGGCGGCACGATTTTAAAAATGCCCATGCGATCCTGAATGGTCCCGATCCAGAAAGTTATCCGCCATCCACCATTGAAGCCGCGCAGCGGATCGAAGCGGAGCGGCTCCTGCGCGAGCGGGAGGATGTCGGCATCGTCTGGAAACCGGGGGACCCCTGGTTGGAATCGGTGGGGATCTTCCTGACTGACAGCCAGGGAAGATTGCTGAGTGAATATCAGTTCATGGGCTGCGGGGTCATCGCTGACGTGGACGGGGACGGAATGTTGGATCGGATGGAGTTTTCACGAGCCCGCCTCACCAATGAAACGCCTAGCGTGGAAGAAGATGCGCGCCTTGCCGATCTGATCGAATCTGGTCCTGTGGACGCAGCGAAGCCACGTTCCGCCGCGTGGCTCTGTAACCTAGGGCGGCGGCATGTGACGCCGGAGAGATCCTTCCGATTTGACATCCGCGAGAGAGCCGGAACTGCGGGATTGGACCTCATCCTCGTCCCGCAGATGTTGGAAGATCCCTTTGACGAGGCGGATCGCGGGGAATTGATCCTCCGTCCCGGCGCGACACCGTCCGGTTCCGACCTTGTCGCGCTCGATCCTTCCGATCTCGCCCGGTCGATGCGCCGCTTCGCCAAGGAGCGCTTCGGCTGGCAGTTTTCTTCGGTTGGACAGGGAGGCCAAAGAGCTTCAGAGCTTCGTGTTGGCGAGCCCAAGAAAGAAACCTTGGACACCGCGCCCGGTATCCCCTTTTCGGTTCCCCCGGGCATTGCGGCTCTTTCCCCCGCGGAGGCCGCTCTCGCCCACGTCGAGCACAACCGCGATGATACACATCGGGAGAGGTTCGATCTCGTCCTCGAACCGCCGCCGCCCGATCCCCCCGACAGTGGCTGGGTCGAGGTGGTCGTCGAGCCGGGTTGGGCGGATTCGAGCCTGAGCGTATGGTGGTTGCGCGAGGACGGAGCGGAATGCTGGACTTGTTCGCCCAAGGACGGAGCTACGGCCTTCGCGGTGTCCGAGGTGTCGAGGGAACCGCTCGCGCACTGGATCGCGCTCCTTGCGCATCTCGACCGCGTCCGCACCGTACCGCGCGGCGAACTGCCCCCCGATCTCGAACACGATCGGATGGGAGGCGCCGACCACACCGTCGTCACGATACGGCTGGGTATGGTGGAGCCGTCGTCGCTCCTCGTGGACTTCGAACCCGCTATTCCCACGCTGTGGCAGGCGATCCGCGGTCCCTATGACCGGCCCGCCGCCGCCGTGCTGGCCGTGGTTTTGGGGACGGCTCCACCCGCCTGGGATGTTTCCGGGAATTTTGAAACGCGCCCATTCCCCGATGTCGTCGAGACGTGGCTTGATCCCGAGATCGTGTCGAGCGTGCCGCCTCCACTCGTCCGGCACGTGATCCGGGCGGTCGGGATGCGAGGAAAAGAGGAGTTCCGCCCCCGGCTCGAAGCCCTGCTCCGGCATTGGGGGCCGGCGAGCCCCGGGGAGGAGGCCCTGGCGAAGGCCCGGGTCGCGGAGCGCATGGCCAGACATGCGATGTGGACACCGCCCTACGATTCGTTGAAGACCGCCCGGCGGCGCTTGCATTTCACCATCGCCGAGGTCCGCGATCTGGAGGCGCGACAGGCCACCGACACGCCGTCGCAACTCCGTGAGACGGTGGAGGCGGCTCTCCGTATGCTCGACTCAGGAGACGATCCAGTTCGCCTCGAAGCGTGGGCGAAAGAAGTGGGTGATCTCGGTGCGGAGTGGGCGCGGCGACGGCTCGGGTCGGTGGAGGGACAGGCTCCCGCAAAGAGCAACCTCTGAAGCGCCGATTCTCCCGGATTTTGTCTGGCGGTGAACGGAGAGACAGGGCTACCCTACGGAAATGAAATATACGCATGGGACACTCTGTTTGCTCTTGTCCGTTTCGCTCGTCGCGGCGGCGGAAAACGAAACGGGGGACGCCGCCGGATTCCGCCTCGCGACTTTCTCGGTGGATGTCACCCCTCCGCTCGGACACATGCTGTTCACGGGACGCTGGAAACGAGCCGAAGGGGTCGATTCGCCGCTCCAAGCGCGGGGTTTCGTGCTGCTGCCACCCGCCGGCGGCGGGGAAAAGCCGGTGGTCTGTTGTCTGGTCGATTGGGCGGAAATCCGCAACGACGCCTACGACAGATGGCGCGACGCCCTCGCTACGGCGGCGGGCACGACCCGGGAGCGCGTCCTCGTCGCCGCGATCCACCAGCACGACACCCCTCTCGCCGACCTCGAGGCACAACGCATTCTCGAAGCGGCCGGTTCACCACATCAGGTCATTGATCTGGCTTTCCACGAAGAGGTCGTGAACCGCGTCGCCGCCGCGTTACAACGGGGACTCGGCTCGGCGGCACCCGTCACCCACATCGGGACCGGACGAGGGCGCGTCGAAAAAATCGCCTCGAACCGTCGTTACCCCCTCCCCGACGGCACAGTGCGCTACGACCGCATGAGCAGTGGCAAAAACCTCGCGGCACGACGTGCGCCGGAAGGGGACATCGACCCCTACGTCAGTGCTCTCAGCTTCTGGGACGGCGACCGCGCCCTCGCCGTGCTCAGCGTCTACGCCGTGCATCCGATGAGCTACTACGGCACCGGCCTGGTCGGCGCGGACTTTCCCGGCCTTGCCCGTGCGGCACGGCAGGCGGCGACCCCCGGGGTTTTTCAGATCTACGGCTCGGGGTGCAGCGGCAACGTCACCGCCGGCAAATACAACGACGGCA
>JAAYAT010000026.1 GCA_012719225.1 Verrucomicrobiaceae bacterium | reverse complement strand
GACCTCGGCGGACTCCCCGCATCCGTAGCGGACGCCGTCCGGGGCGAAACGGCGGTCGGACCACGGCACCGCTCAGGTCCGGTTGCGGCGGAATTTTCGTTTCAAATCCGCCACCGAATAGACCCGTGTCCCGACGATGGCGATCAGATAGATGAGGAGCCCGAGAGCCACGAGTCCCCCCATCGCACCGAGCCGCTGGAAAAAACGTCCCTCCGCGAAGAGAATGGATTCCCCCCACCCGGCCAAGCCCCACACCGCCGCGCCCATGATCGCCGCCGCGAGGAACATGCGTCCGGTCCGGCTGTAAAACCCCTCGGAGACGCCCATGAATCCCGCGCCGCGCAGGCCGAACCAGAGCAGCCCGACATTGACCCACCCCGCCACCGAGGTCGCCAAGGCGCAGCCGACCGGCCCGAGCCAGAGGAACAGCGGATAGGTGAGCACCATGTTCGTAACCGCGGTGATGATGGTGAAACGCATCGGCGTTTTAGTGTCCTCCCTTGCGAAATACCCCGGCTGGAGCACCCGCGCGAGAATGTAGGCGGGCGTCCCGATCGCGAAGGCGGCGAGGACGTAGCCAGCCAGGAGAGCGGACTCGCCTTCGAATTTCCCCCCTTCAAAAACCGCATACATGATCTCGCGCGGGATCACCAGCATCGCGATCGTCGCGGGCAGGCAGAGAAAAAGCGAAAGCTCGATTCCCTGACTGAGACTGCGCTTCGCCCCCGCCTCGTCCCCCCCGCGCAGGTTGCGGGTGATCTCCGGCAGCAGCACGACCCCGGCGGCCATGCCGATGAGACCGAGGGGAAGTTGGTTGATCCGATCCGCGTAGTAAATCGCCGTTTTCCCCCCGATCTGGAGCGAGGCGACGGTTTGCCCGACCATGAGATTCACCTGCTGCACGCTGGCGCTGACGAGTCCCGGTGCCATCAGGAGCGAGAGCCGTTTGGCGTCCTCGTCGATCTTGGGCAGGACCGGACGCAGATCCACTCCCCGGCGCAGGCACGAGACCACGACCACGGCGATCTGCAGAATCCCGGCGATCACGACCGACCAGCAGAGAACACGGAGCGGTTCGCCGGTGCGGGGAACGACGAGGACGAGGCCGACGAGAAAGACGAGATTGAGCACCACGTAGGCGAAGGCCGGTGCCCCGAAGACCTTGCGGCTGTTGAGGACGCCGCTCAGCCCCGCGACGAGGCAGATGAAAACGAGATAAACGATGGTGATCCGCGAGGCCGCCACGGCTGGTTCGAGACGCCCATCGCTCGCAAAACCGATGTTCGTCAGCCGGATGATGGGCTCCATGAAAACAAAGGAAAGGACGAAACACCCCATCAGGATCAGGAACATGAGCGAGAGCGTCCGACGCGCGAAGAAGTCGGCCTCCTTGTCCCCGGACTCTTCGAGACGACGGCTGTACATCGGGACAAAAGCCGCGTTGAAAGCCCCTTCCCCGAAGATCCGGCGAAAGAGATTCGGAAGCTGGAACGCGGCCACCCACACATCCGAGAGCGCCCCGCTCCCGAGATGGATCGCGATGAGCTTGTCGCGGACGAATCCGAGGATGCGACTCACCAGGGTGAGCCCTCCGACGGTGAACATATTGCGCAGCATGGGAGAAACGGGGATGGGGATGAGAGGGGCGGAAAAAGATCAAAATGTCCGCGACACGGATACGCCGGAGAGCGGAGTGTATTTCATTTCCCGGCCCGCGCCTCAAGAAAGACAGCGAGAGGCTGCAAGTCGTTGCTCCCATCCTCGAACTTCGTTCCCACCTCGGTCAGGCTCGTCATCCGGGTGATCTCATCGAATCCAGCCGTAATCATGTCAGGATTAAAAACCAGCCGGGTCAAGCGCATCCCCCGGAGCGGACTCAGATCAGTCACGGGCGTCTCGCCGATGTGGAGACGCTGCAGAGCTGTCCCCGCCAGAGGAGAGAGATCGCGCACGGAGGTGCGGTGGAGGGTCAGGCTGACGAGGGGTGACTTGGCGAGCGGAGTGATGTCGCTCACCGGCGTGTCGGTGAGCCAGAGCATCTGCAGTGGCATTCCCTCCAGCGGCGAGAGGTCGGCGACCTTCGTCCCCACCAGATTCAGTTCGACGAGGGCGAGACCTTTCAGCGGCGACAGATCGGTCACGTCGGTTCCACTGAGGTAGAGTTTCCTCAGGCTCCTCATCTCCGCCAGCGGAGCGAGATTTTTCACCGCCGATTTTTCGAGGTAGAGCTCCACCAGCGGCATGTCGCCCAGCGGGGAAATGTCAGTCACCGCGCAGTTCTGAAGATACAGAGCCATCAGCCCCATGTTCTGGAACGGAGAGAGATCGGTCACCCCGCAATTGTCCAGAGCGATGGCCTGGACCCGGCCCGCGTCGTCGATCTGGAACTGCCCGTTCCCCGAATAGCCGGGATTTTTCGACCGGATCACTTCGTGGAGTTTCACCTCGCTCCAAAATATCGGAGCCACCGGAGCCGGTTCGGCGACCGGCGGATCGGGCGCGGCGGCTTCGTCCACAGGCGGATCGGACGGAGCCTCGCCGCACGAGAAAAGAAAAGCGGTGGAGAAAAGAAAGGGAAAAGCGCGACGGAAGATCATGCCGCCATCCTCCACGAAAGTTTCCGCGCAATCAAGGCGTTCAGGATTTCAGTTTTCAGTTTTCAGGGATTCAGGTTTTAGGTTTTAGGTTTTAGGTTTTAGGTTTTAGGAAAACGCTAACAGCAGCCCTCAACCCTAAAAAGCTAAAAAGCTAAAAAGCTAAAAAGCTAAAAAGCTAAACAGCTAAACAGCTTCCCCACGCCTTGCCCTTTCCGCGGCCCGCGCCATACTTCCCGCCTATGGCCGGTTCCCTTTCCTACCCAGACATCGGCGTCGTCTTCGACCTCGACGGCGTCATCATCGATTCCCACGACCAACACGAGCGGAGCTGGTTCCAACTGGCCGCCGAAATCGACAAGCCGCTCACCAAAGAGCAGTTCAAGGAATCCTTCGGGATGCGCAACGTCATGTGCATCCCCCACGTCTTCCACTGGACCGCGCCCGAGGACCACGAGGAGATCGCCCGCCTCGGCGACCGCAAGGAGGAACTCTACCGCGACCTGCTCCGCGCCGACGGGATCGCCCCGCTCCCCGGTGTCGTCGCCTTGCTCCAGTCCCTCAGCGATGCCGGAGTCCCCTTCTCCCTCGGGTCCTCGACCTCGCGGAAAAATATCGCAGCCTGTTTCTCCGCGACCGGGCTGGACCGCTTTTTCGGCCCCCGCTACACCGGCGCCGAGGACGTCACCCGGGGGAAACCCTTTCCCGACGTCTTCCTCGAAGCCGCTGCCACCATCGACCGGCGACCCGCCGCCTGCCTCGTCGTCGAGGACGCCCACGTCGGTGTCGAGGCCGGTCTCGCCGCCGGGATGAAAGTCCTCGCCGTGACCACGACCCACCCGCGCGAGAGCTTCGCCGGCCTGGAGATCGCCCGCATCGTCGATTCCCTCACCGAAATCGACGCCGCCACCGTCCTCGCCCTGCTCGACGCGCCCGGGATTTGCGGTTGAGAACGAAGCCGTTCCGTGTAGGAGTTTCCTCGTCACCGACCCAATCAACGCCCCCCTCCCATCCCCCCACCCCATGAGAGTCAAAGCTTTTCCCGCCCTCGTCCCCGCCCCCGACCTCGCCGCCACCCTCGCCTCCGTGCCCTACGACGTGATCAACACCGCCGAGGCCCGCGCCCTCGCCGAAGGTCTCCCGCATAGCTTTCTCCGCGTCGAACGCGCCGAACTGGAACTCCCCGCCGACACCGATCCCTACAGCGAAGAGGTCTACTCCCACGCCAAGGCCAACTTCGAGAAGATGCAACGGGACGGCGTTTTCGTCCGCGAACCCGAACCCTGCCTCTACTTCTACCGCCAGATCATGGACGGGCGCGCCCAGATCGGCATCACCCTCGCCTGCCACATCGAGGACTACGAGAACGACCTCATCAAAAAGCACGAAAAGACCCGCAAGGTCAAAGAAGACGACCGCACCCGACTCACCGACGTCCTCAGCGCCAACACCGGACCGGTCTTCCTGACTTACAAAGACGTCGCCGCCATCGACACCTTCATCGCCGATTGGATCGCCTCACACGAACCCACCAGTGACTTCGTCGACGACGTCGCGGTGCGGCACACCGTCTGGCGGGTCACCGCGGACGCCGCCGCCCCCGTCCTCTCCGCCCTCGGCGACGTCCCCTACTCCTACGTCGCCGACGGCCACCACCGCAGCGCCAGCGCCGCCCGCGTCGGCAAAGAACGCCGCGAAGCCAATCCCGACCACGACGGCAGCGAGGACTACAACTGGTTCCTCGCGGTGATGTTTCCCGCGAGCCAGCTCAACATCCTGCCCTACAATCGGGTCGTCAGGGATCTCAACGGACTCTCCGCCGACGGATTCCTGCAGCGCCTCGCCGACTCCTTCCACCTCGACTCCAACGGACAAAAAACGCCCGCCCACGCCGAGTCCGCCTGCCTCTACCTCGACGGACGCTGGCACACCCTCTCCTGGGATGCCGTGTCCTCCGCCAACCCCATCGACCGCCTCGACGTGTCCTTTTTGCAGGACCACGTGCTCACCCCCCTCCTCGCCATCGGAGATCCCCGCACCGACGATCGCATTGACTTCATCGGCGGCATCCGCGGCACCGACGAACTGGAAAAACGCGTCGACAGCGGCGACTGGGCGGTCGCCTTCTCCCTCTTCCCCACCACCGTGCAACAGCTCATCGACATCGCCGACGCCGGCGAGATCATGCCGCCCAAATCGACCTGGTTCGAACCCAAACTGCGCTCCGGCTTGTTCGTTCATACGTTGGACTGACGGGCCGTTGCATCCGTTTCGGGGATCGAAATCGCCTCAGAGAGTCTCTCGGGCCGGGTGGCCGTATGTCCACCCGTTATTGTTAGCGCTTTATCGCTGCATGGCCCTCTTGTGCTTGGATTAGGATCACCGCTCCTGACTGGAACTGAAAGGCGCGAAGCCAACCCGGTTCCGGCGCAGCCGGCATGACCAAAATGCCACCTCCCCGGTCCTCATCTGTCCAGTATCCTGAGCTTGCGAGGCAATCATCCTCCGTGAAAGGCATCTCCGGGTCGCGACGGTGGAACTCGAACCGTTCGACTCCGTCATATCGCAGTTCGACTTCGGATGGAATCTCTTTGGGTACCCAATCACCACCCCCTCTTTGCCAACGAAGGATGACCGATCGGTCGCGGACTGAGTAATCGACGCCTTGAAAGTCGTAATTGTTGTGGAGGTCCAACTCGTGGCCATCAGCAACCAGACGGATGTCGCTGCCAAATGTGAAGTGCTCCTTCATTTCTTGCGCTAACATCCAGTTTTATCATGAGACGCTCGCTCTCATCGTAGAGCTTGTCGAGACTCATTAGAATCGCATCTTTGGTTTCGAGTTCGAATACGGATCTGTCATGTCGGCCCTCGTCGCCACTCTCCATCCAAAGTAAATCATCGCGAATCCGAGGAGAACGCACACGAGCGCCCCGCCTCCCAATTGCAACATTCCAGAAAGCCACTTTTCGGGTCTGTCGTCCGGGGGAAGCTGCAAGCCCTTCCAGACAGCCCAGCCGAATAAGCCACTGATCGTGATCGGGAAAAGCCCGAGAAATGCGATGACGCATCCTCCGGGGACAGCTTTATTGGGTTGGCTGTATGACATCGAACCTTCAGGCAGAACAGCCCCTTCACTCCCGATGGCATTCGCTTGCCCCGAGGCGATGGACACCTCTCAGAAAACCGGATTTCCGCCGCCAGGTCAAGGTTTTCGGACGGATTTCCAGGCCATCGAGCGGTGGTCGGGCGCATCGGGCTGCGGCGCACAGGATATTGATTTCGCCTTCGACCCGCGTATGTTGACCGTTATGGACTCCGACAGACTCCTTGCGCGTATCACCTCCAATTCCGATATCTTCGGAGGGAAACCCCTTATTCGGGGGCACCGCCTCGCCGTGGAACATGTGCTCGACATGCTGGCCGCTGGAGACGATCCCCAGACGATTCTGGAAGGCTACCCGTGGCTGGAGGTCGAGGACATCCAAGCCTGCCTCGTCTACGCCTCCCGCCTCGCAAGACATGAGCGGATCGAACTCCTCCCCGCTGCCTGCTCTTCCTGATGGCGGCCCTTTTGCTCGACTCATGCGTCTGGGGCGGCGCTTTGACGAGCCTCACGGAATTGGGTCACGATGCCGTTTGGACAGGCTCGTGGGAAAATGACCCAGGCGACCTCGCCATTCTGACCGCCGCCAACGCCGAGCATCGAATCCTCATCACCTTGGACAAGGATTTCGGCGAACTCGCCATTGTCAAAGGCCTTCCTCATTGTGGAATCATCCGCCTTGCCGGTTTCAGGGCAAAGCAAATGGCGGCTGTCATCCACCATGTGGTCAGCGTCTATCAATCGGAACTCGAAGCCGGTGCCATCGCCACGGTGAGTCCCGAACGAATCCGAATTCGGACTGCGTGAAGGGGGCGCTCCGCCATTCAGCGTTTCCCGATCCCTGGCCCCACTGTGAAGGGCGCTAGAAAAGCGCCCCTCCTTGGGGTCAAACGTCATTCCTGCGCCAGCAAAAAGGAGCTCGGGTTTTCCAACCCGCGGCGAAGCCCATCCGAGGCAGAGCCGAGTTTTCGGGGAGATCTCTGCAAGGCCCGGAGGCACAACCAACCCAAGAAGGGAACATTGGCATGTTCCTCTACCGCCTCCGCCAAATGATCCGCTAAACAGCAAAAAAGCTACCAGCTAAAAAGCTAAAAAGCCACTCACCAAAGCACCGGCGGCTCGGCTCCGCTGGCGCTGCTTTTTTTGAGCGGTTTCGCTCCCACTTCTTTGCGCCAGTCGTTGAGGAGGTCGGAGAGTTCTTTGGCCACTTCGCTCTCGAGTTG
>JAAYAT010000025.1 GCA_012719225.1 Verrucomicrobiaceae bacterium | reverse complement strand
CGCAGGCTTGGAATTGGATGGCGGAATCAGCTGGAGGAAAGGGCGCTGCTCGCGGCCGTCCCATGCGGGCAGGCGCAGGTGGGCGAGGAGGTAATCCCGCATCGCCCGTCGCGTCCGCAGCTCGATGCGGCCGTTGGTCATCTGAAAATCATTCGTGATCGCTTCGTGGAGATCTTCTTCGAGATCGGGGTGGGGGATGAAGGTCAGAGTTTCCCAGGTTTCCCAGTCCATGTCGGGAATCGGTGGCGCGGCGGCTGCGGAGGGCCATTCCACTTTGTCGATCCGACTCAGGACGAAGTCCCGGTATTTGCCGTTCTCCTCGCACCAGGCGCGGGCGTGCCAGCGGTAGCCGTCGTGGCCAAAGGCGTGCGGCGCGATCCAGCGCCAGCCCGCTTCGCGGCGGCCGCTCATCGAGGCGTAGTGGACGCGCAAACGCAATTGATCCAGCACCGCGAAAAACACCGCTCGCTGCACTTGCGGGGACGCCTCCCGCTGCGGCAGGGCGACCAGGGCTACCCGCGGATTCTCCCGGGCGGGCACGCGGGGCACCCCGGACGGACCACCGCCGGTTCCCTTCAGATACAGCGCGATGGCCTCTTCGAGACGGGGCGCATGGAGTTGGCAGGCCATGTGCGGCTCGCCGCGGTAGTGTTTGGCCTTGAGGTCGTAGCGGGCCGCGAGCGGATTGATCTCGAAATAACGCTGCAAGTCGGCGCTGGCCTGCGCCAAGGAGATCCCGAAGGTCTCCCGCAGATCCTTGCGTTTCACCTGACCCCGCCACCAGAGCGAGCGCTCGATGAAGCGCAGTCGCTCCTGCGCCGCCCAAGCTTCGGGATTGTTGGTGTTGGCCATGAAAGACAGGAAAAAGGGAATCCTTAACTATCAAGGAATGTAAAGAAAATTCAAGGCGTCTAAAGAAAAAATCCTCATCAGTCGTGTTTTTCAATTGACGGAATAAATTGGTCGTAATATAACTGATCACCCTAACCGACCGATGGACCGCCGTACCATCCTAGCACGCTTCCTCGCTGGATTTTCTACTAATGAGTTATAACATATCCACATAATGAAATACGCCGACTTACATCAAGCCGTCCAATCCGCCGCCGGTCTCCGTCTCCGCCTCCGCCTCCAACCGCTCTACGGCACCGGCGAGATCGTTTTCCCTTGCACCGTTGCCGGAGGCAAATACCAGATCTCCAATCGCCGCATCCCCGGCTACGACCAATCCGTCCTTTGCGTCATTCTCGACAGTGTGCAGTCCCAGGCCAATCGCATGGAAGACGCCCTACTCTCCGACATCCGCGCCGGTAAACTCCAGATTCCGCATGTGGCAACCAGCTTCTCCGGCATCGAAGGCCTTGAAAAAGAAATCGGTGAGATTACCTGCTTCGAAGCTCCCCATCGCATCTTCGACGCCATCTTGCGGGATTCGGTCGACGCCGAAGGCACCCATTTCCCCCTGACGGATTTGGGACGGCGGGTCATTCAGGCGAGTTCCAAGGATGCCACCGCCATCTTCCAAACGTCACCAGCCAGTCTGCTTTTTGGAAGTTGGGATTCCACCGGTATTAGTGGTGGGTTGGGCGAAAAATATACGCGATGCGTTGTTAGTGAAGTGGTTGGAATCAATACAGAAAAAAGTGATCGTGAAGGATTTCGTATTGATCCTCTGAATGTAGCGAAGGCCGCAAGTCCTAAAAAGATCCTCGAAAAAACCCCTGATGAAATCTGGACAAAGTTAAAAGGCAGCGGCAAAAAAATTGAGGATCCGTCGGGGATCCTCCATGGAAATATTCCTTGGCCTGGAAAGGATAAAAAATCTGGAGAAATGCACGGCGGCGTCACCTGCGACTACATCCAGCAATCCACCACCATCTCTTTCCCGGCGCTGCGCCAGCTCGGCTTCCCCATCGGTGATCCGGTCAAGTCCGCTCGCGCCCACGCCGTGCTCGCTGCCATCGCCCTCCATGCCGCCGCCCTCAACGTTGAGAAGGGCTGGCACCTTCGGTCGCGCTGCGACCTGATTTTGGACGACGGCGCTTCTTCGGAATGGGAAATCCTCGGAGCCGCTCCTGCCAAGGAGACCCTCTCGGCGGACACTACACGCGACATCCTCAAGGAGGCCATCACCGAAGCCAAAAAAGCCGGTCTGCCGTGGAACGACGAGCCGGTCCGGTTGACGCCCTCCGCCGCCCTGAAAAAACTTGTCGTCGATTCCCAGAAAGCGCATCGCGCATCCTCACCCGAATAAGCCATGCCCTTCACTTTATCGCTGCGATTCCCTGCGGGGCGTTACGTGGCGGCGGCATGGGGGGACAAGGACGCCGTGGAGTGGCCTCCCCATCCCGCCCGCCTCTGCCTCGCCCTGGTGGACGCGCTGCACAAATCCGGCAACGCACTCGCGAGGCGCACCGCTTTGGAATGGCTCTGTGCCCAGGCACCGCCCGTCGTTGCCGTGCCCGCGGAGGATCGCGCCGATCTTCGCGTTCTGGACGGTATCTTCGTTCCGCAAAACCCGTCTGCCGCGGATGGGATCAAGCATTCTCGAAAACAGCGCACCTTCCCCACCGTCTTCCTCGATCCGAATGAACCTGCCGTTTTCTTCCATTGGCCGGAAGCGGATCTCCCCGAAACGCTGGCTGTCCCCATGCGCGATTTGTTGGCGAGCCTTCCCCGTTACGGACACTCCAGTTCGCTGGTGATCGTGTCGGTATCGTCCTACGGGCTCCCCGATGGCGAAGGTTGGCGCGTGCTTTATCCCATGACCCAAGAGGCATCCGGCTCTCCGCAGTTTCGCCTCCGCGTGGCATGGGATGGTTTGCTCCCATCCGCAGAAGACGCTTTTGACGCCGATGGACGTGCCAAAGAAATGGAGAAACTCATCGCTGCCGCCGCCCGCTCCGCCAAGCCCACCAAGTCGCTCAAGCCCGCCGCCTCGCCTCGCAGTCGCCATGATCCCCGCCATCGTTGGCACGGCTACGCGGAGAGGAGAGAGGCACTGCCCCATTCCGCCCCGTGGGACGAGCGCGTCCTCATTCTTTCGCAAACCGGGGGCGACCGCGTCGGCTTACAGAGCATCTGGCAATTGAGCGAGGCGTTCCACAAGACCGTGCTGGACCGTTGGAGCCGTGACCCGTCGCGCGGTCCCGTTCCGGCCTGGCTCAGCGGGCATCGTTCCGGTGTTTCCGGACAGCCGACTTCCCCGACCGCGAAAAATCATCTGGCCATCTTCCCTCTTCCTTTTGTCGGGAGGACGCACGCCACCGGTCACCTGCTCGGTCTCGGTCTCGCCTTTCCCCGTCCCGAGACCGCCGACATCGATCCCGCGGCACTCCGTTTTCAGTGGAGGCAGGCGCTCGCCGCTTTGTTCGGGGAAAACGAAGAAGGTGTTCTCGAGCTGGTAACGCGAGATAAGGCTTGGCACGTCCGTTTGCGTCCCGACGAATCTCCCGATCCCAAGCTGGCGCTCCGCCCCGGCCGCTGGACCCGACCCTCCAGCGTCTGGACTTCGGTCACCCCCATCATCCTCGACCGCCATCCCAAACCGCACTTCAAAAAGGACCCCGCAGCCTGGCGGGAAAGCTGCGCCCGCATCATCTCCGGTGCCTGCCGCCGCATCGGTCTGCCTGAACCGGAGGCCATCAGCGTCTCCCCGCATTCGCCTCTGCCCGGGGTACCGGCCGCCTCCGCGTTTCCCGCGCCGGTCGCCCGCCCGGGTCGCCCGTCTCGTTTCCACATCCATGCCACCCTGAGCTTCGCGGAAGAAATCGGAGGCCCGCTTCTGCTCGGTGCCGGCCGCTTCCGCGGTTATGGACTGTGTCTGCCCCCCACCTCGCAAGATCTTCGCCTTGATGAGTGATTTCCCCGATTTCCCCACCTTTTTCAGGCACATTTGGGGCTACGATCCGTTTCCGTGGCAAGTTCGCCTCGCCGAAACAACCGTCCGTGAGGACTGGCCCGAATGGATCACCCTGCCCACCGGCACCGGCAAGACCGCCGCCATCGACATCGCCGTCTACAACCTCGCCCGGCAGGCGGCGCGTCCTCCCGGCGAACGCACCGCTCCCGTCCGTATCGTCTTCGCCGTCAACCGCCGCATCGTGGTGGATGAAGCCTTCGAACGTGCCAAAACCATCGCCACCACTCTCAAGGAAGCCCTCGGAGATTCCGCCCACGCCCTCCATCCGGTAGCCTCCGTCTTGCAGCGGCTCTCCGGCATCGAACATGGAGATCCCTTGGAAACGTATCCATTGCGCGGCGCCACCTTCACCGATCATTCCTGGGCGTGCACGCCCAGTCAACCGCTGGTCATCACCACCACTCTCGACCAACTCGGTTCTCGCCTTCTTTTCCGGGGCTACGGGGTCTCCGAATTCGCCCGTCCCGTCCAGGCCGCCCTGCTCGCCAACGACGCTCTCCTCATCCTCGACGAAGCTCATACCGCGAGGGCGTTCTCCCAAACTCTCGCGAGTATCGCCGCATTCCGCAGGCGAGCCGCCGAGCCGCTGCAACTCCCTTTCCACGCCGTCCAGCTCACCGCCACGCCGCCCTCTGGTATCGGCGGGAGGAAGCCCTTCGCCCTCGATGATGCGGACCAGGCTCATCCCGTCATTCATGCCCGGCTCCATGCCGGAAAGCCCACCGAACTCGTCCCCGTCGAAGACGCCAAGGGAGCCGGTCGACACAAGAAGCTCGCCGAGGCCATGTCGGAAAAGGCGATCGATTCTCTTGCCCACGGGCATTCCCGCGTGCTCATCGTTGTCAATCGCGTCGCCACCGCCGAGGCGTTGAAAGCCAAACTCGATCCCCCCAGAGGAGACCGGGGACATGGCGCGGCGGTCCATCTTCTCACCGGCAGGCTCCGCCCCTTGGACCGAGAAGCGCTGATCAAAGACCTGAACGGGCGTCATGAGTTGAAATCCGTCTCACCATCCCCCGAAGTTCCGCCCCTGATCCTCATTGCCACCCAATGCATCGAGGTCGGTGCCGACTACGACTTCGATGCTCTGCTGACCGAACTCGCCCCTCTCGACAGCCTGCGCCAACGCTTCGGCCGCCTCAACCGCCAAGGTCGCGACATCGCCGCCACTGCCACGATTTTCGCACCAGGTGAATCCTTGGACGAAGGCAAAGCCGATCCTCTCTATGGAAGCTGCCTGCCCTCCGTCTGGGAGTGGCTTTCGTCCGTGGAGGCCCTCGACTTCGGATTGGCGGCGATGGGCACCGTCATACCGCACGGAGAAGCCCTCGATTCCCTCCTCGCTCCCGCCGCCGACGCACCGGTCCTGCTGGCACCACACCTTGACCTCCTTTGTCAAACTTCTCCCGAACCCTGTCTCTCCCCCGACCCATCCCTCTACATCCACGGTCCCGGCAAAAACTTTCCCGAAGTTTCGGTCGTCCTCCGGGCCGATCTGGGCGAAGCGGGCGATGCTTCGAAAATGCTCGAAGCCGTCCCTCCCCTCGGCGTCGAAGCCGCCACCGTGCCGCTCCATCACGCCCGCACGTGGCTGGAGAATCCCACCAAAGCGGCGGACGCCGGAGGCGACAGTCCCCACAACTCTCTTCCCGACGATTGGTCGCGCGCGCCGATCGCCATTGCTTTGCCCGCCTTCCGCTGGCGGGCTGGCGAAGCGACTCCGCTTTCCAGTCCCAACGATCTGCGCCCCGGCGATGTCCTTGTCTTGTCGGCGCAAACGCCGACAGAGCAGCTCAACCGCTTGTTTCCCTGTTCCGATGCCGGACCGTGGACTCTGGACCAATTCGAACTCGCCCACCTCTGCTCGCGAGACCGGCTCGCCATCCGGTTTCACGAGGCCATCTGGAAAGAACTGGAGGCAGCCCTCCTCGATGCGGAACCCAAAGCCCGTTTCCGCGAAATCGTTTCGCCCCTCTTTGCCAAAGAGGAAGAGGAAGCCCGCTGGCTCTTTTGCGAGACAGACTGGCTCGCCGCCATTCCCGCTCTCGCCGCTCTTCTGGCGGAACATCTCCCGGACGAACACACGCAAAAGCGGGTGTGGCAGTTTGCCGCCAATCTCTCCGAGAAACAGCCCCGCCCCCGATCCGATTGGAAGGCCGTTCGCTACCCCGATGGAACATGCGAAGGAGCCATGTTCCTAAACCGTTCCCGGGTCGGCTCCACCCCTTGGCCTTTCGATCCGGCCGACCTCGGTCGCCAAGGCAATTTCGGGAACGATCCGTGCCCTTTGGACAGGCATTCCGCAGATGTCTCCCATCGCGCCGAGTCCAACGCTCGCGGACTTCCTCCCGTTCTCGTTCAGACCCTTCGCGACGCCGGACTCTGGCATGACCTCGGCAAACTTGATCCCCGCTTCCAAGCCCTCCTCCATGGTTGCTCTCCTTGGGCTGTGCCCGCCAAGACACTTCTCGCCAAAAGCGGACGCCGTATCAACGCCCGGGAGCCGGTTTATCGCAGGATTTCCGGCTTGCCGGACGGATTCCGCCACGAACTCCTCTCCGCCCTGGTCGTAGCCCTATCCCAAGCGGGAAAAAGCTATCCCGAGCGCGACCTCCTCCTCCATCTCATCGCCAGCCATCATGGGCGTTGCCGCGCCTTGGCCCCGGTGGTGCCAGACCCGATTCCGGAACCATTCGACGCCGAAGTCATCGGCGAAACCATTCGCTTCGACGGTCAGGACTGCCCGCTCGCCCACCTCTCTCACGGTGTCGCCCGGCGCTTCTGGACGCTCACCCGCCGTTTCGGGTGGTGGGGACTGCCCTATCTCGAAGCCATGCTTCGCCTCGCCGACCAATACGAAAGCGCCAATTCTGGCACCTCCGTTTCCTCATGAACGCCTCCGCCTCCCCCCATGAACTCCCGCTTCCCGGATTGCGCGAAGACAACCCGCGCGATTTTCTTGCCGCATTGGGGTTGCTGAGGCTTGTCGATTTGCTCTGGCCGGATTCCCTTCCCGAACTGTCCTGGTCGCGGGAAACCGGAATTCCAAAACTCTCTCTGAATACCGCCTTGCCCGGCGACTGGGGGACGAAACTTTTGAGCACATTTCTTGAATGGAAAGCATCCGAGCATAACCCATTCGGATATGGAAAAATTGAATCCATCGATGTCTCCGATTTCCGTGCGTTGTT
The DNA here is from genome assembly GCA_012719225.1 of Verrucomicrobiaceae bacterium. Lineage (GTDB taxonomy): Bacteria > Verrucomicrobiota > Verrucomicrobiia > Verrucomicrobiales > DEV007 > Arctic95D-9. The sequence goes on along the minus strand of JAAYAT010000025.1, from coordinate 805 downwards.
GCTCAAGGAGTCCGAACGATCCGAATTTCACACCCGGTATTACGTTTCGCTGGCCGCACAAATACCTCACGAGAAATCGGGGCGTCGCTCCGAGTTCATCATCGAGTCGGCAAGTCGGTCCGTGCTCAACGGAATCGCTGCCTTGTTCGAAAACCAGCGATCCCCCATTGATATTCAGGCTGATTTCGAAGGTCTAGGCCCGATGCGGGAGGTGTCCAATACCTCCCGCTGGCATCCTGCGGAATTCAAATCCGCGGCATATACCTCCGCCGACCCGCAGGATCTCAAACATCGCGATTTCGCGAGTCTGAACATCGTTGCTCTATTTGGACTGAGCTATTATCCGACCATCGACACTCAGCGCGGACGGAAAACATTGGGCATTCGGCGAGTTGACAAATGCACGGAATTTTCCTGGCCCGTTTGGCAGCATCCTATTGACTCTTCCACCGTGGCATCACTCCTTCATCACCCCTCGATCCATCAACGCGAAGCCTTGTCCGAGGCCATCAAAGCAATTGGGGTGCATCAGGTCTGGCGCAGCCGGAAATTCAAACCCGATGGGCAACAGAACGAATATTATTCCCCGGCGCAACCGTCATTGTAACGACATGTCTCCTGAGTGTTTTCGTCGCTGATACTCTCTCCGCCTCTTTTTCATGTCCGATAACGATCACTCTTATCTCGATGCCGCTCTCCCGGGGTTCTCCCGCGCTCGCTCGCTCATGAAAGAGTGCGGCAACTCCATTGAATCCCTCGGATTTGTCGGGAGCAAATTCGATTTCTACCGTTTCGCCAACCGCTT
>JAAYAT010000280.1 GCA_012719225.1 Verrucomicrobiaceae bacterium | reverse complement strand
GAGGACGATTGGGATGAAGAATCGACCGGGCTCCAAGGCTGGATGCCCCTTTACGCGGCGACCCGGGCGCTGAAGTGGCGGGCCTGAGCGAGCTCGCACTCCGAATCCCTGAAAAACGGCAGCGCCATCCCCCCGATTTCGTCTACCCTTTGATCATGATTTCTCCGATTCCGCGCCTGATTCCGATCTGCGTTCTGCTGCTTGCGCTTTTTCCCGCCGTCCTCCCGGGCGAGGACTGGCCGCATTTTCTCGGTCCGCGTCAGGATCTCCACAGCGCCGAAAGAGGTCTCGATTTCGATTTTCCCGAGTCGGGTCTACCCATTCTTTGGGAAGTGGAGCGGGGCAGGGGACACGCCGGACCCGTCGTGGCGGATGGCAAGGTCGTCTTCATGCACCAGGTGGACAAACAGGAGCAAATCCGCTGTCTCGACGCCGCGACGGGAGCGGTGCTCTGGGAGCATTCTTATCCGGTCGATGTCTCGCAGAGCTACGGGATCGTCGACGCCCCGCGCTCCAGTCCGGTGATCGACCCGGAGACCAAGCAGGTCTACAGCCTGGGCAACGACGGGGATCTCCTTTGCTTCCGGCTCGATGACGGTGGGATCGTCTGGCAAAAAAAGCTGCCCGATCTCTTCGGTCCCTCGCCGTTTTTCTTCGGATACGGCTCCTGCCCCCTGGTCTACCGAGACACCCTCATCGTCCAGGTGGGAGCGGACCAGGCCTGTGTCGTGGCCTTCGACAAAAGGGACGGCGACATCGTCTGGCAGACCGATCACGCCTGGAACGGAAGCTACGCCTCGCCTGTCCTGACAAAGATCAACGGCGAGGACCGCGTCCTCGTGTTTGCCGGTGGCATGGCCAAGCCGCCCCACGGAGGATTGCTCTGCCTCAATCCGCTCGATGGCAGGATCGACAGTGAATTCCCCTGGCGCTCGGACAATTTCACCAGCGTCAACGCCACGAGCCCGGTTCCCTGCGGGGAGAATCGTGTCTTCCTCACCGAAGACTACGGATTGGGAGGAGTGATGCTGCAGTATGGGGCCGATTTCCAACCCAGGGTGCTGTGGACCTCTCCCGAGTTTGGTTGTCAGTTCCAGACCCCGATTTATCACGAAGGGGTCCTCTACGGATTCGGCGGGAACGGAGGGCTGATGCTCGCCTACGATGTCGCGACCGGCCGCCACCTCTGGAACGAGGCGTTTTACCAGACCACGATCCCGTGGAAAGGGCGGGACATTCCCATCAGTCTGGGGCACGCCCACTGCGTCCACATCGACGGGGGATTCCTTTGCCTGAGCGAGAACGGCGCGCTCTTGCGGATGGAGCTGAACGCGGACGGCTTCCGCATTCTCAGCAAAACGCGGCTCTTTTACGCGCCCGAGACCTGGGCGCCGCCGGTGGTGAGCGGGGGGCGGCTCTACATCAACCAGAACGAGTTCGGCTCCCGTTTGATTTGTTTTGATGTCTCGGGCACCGGGTCGGAAGGGAGCGCGGATTCCGAACAGTCGGGAACGGCCGAAAATGCGGTGAGGTCGGTGGCTTCGCCCGAGTGAGCGGGACACAAAAAAACATCCCAAGGAACGGGGCTTTTGTAGGCCCGACGAAGCCTATCGGGCGGGGCTTGTGGAGGGCGCTAAAAAAGCGCCCCTCCTTGGGGGCCGAAGGTGGATGCCGCGCCAGCCAAGGAACGGGGCTTTTGTAGCCCTGACGAAGCCTATCCGAGCCAGATGGCCGCTTAACAGCTCACTCGGTGTCCCGTCGGGATCAGAAGTGGTAGCGTCCTCCGACGAGGAGCGCGCTGTCGTAGTCCTCGATTTCGGCGGCCACCTTCAGACCGAAGTTCTCGGTGAAGTGGTAGATGAACCCGGTCGTGAAACGCCAACCATAGGGATCGTGGCTGTAGCCGCCGCTGCGGAACTGGGGCCAGATGTGGTTCTGGCTGTAATCGCCCTCGCGGTGGAAATAATAGGCGTTGGCGAACATTTCGAACCGTCCGGCGCGCGCGCGGATGCCGGGTCCGATGTAGTAGCCCCAGGAATCGAAGCTGCGGCTCCGGTTTTTCTGGTAGTTGGAATCGAGGAACTCGCCGCCGCCTTCGAAGGTGAAGTCGACGCAGTCGCCGATGGAGCGGCGGTATCCGGCGCCGAGCCGGTACTTGTGGTTTTCGGCCATGTCATTGCACCCGCAGAAATAATCGTCGAACTCGCCGAAGGAATAGGAGCCGGTCACGAAGAAATCGCTGGTTGCCCGGCTCATGATCGGCGCAACGGGTGCCTTCCCCGTAGTTGGCGACATATGCGACATCCGCACGGAGCGACCCCCGATCGACTTCGAAAAACCGATACCGTAGCCGTGCCCGTGCGAGAAATACCCGCTCCCGAAGTCCGTGTTGATGTACTGGAGGTCGATGAAATCGTAGGAGAGGCAGGATTCCTCCAGATGGAGCGGCGGTAGGGGGGCGATTGCGGCGGGACTCCAGTCACCGGCTACCACTGCGCTGGCGCCAAGTAGGGCGAGGCTATTGAGTAGAATGGTTGTTTTTATCATGGTTGCTGAGATGTAAAGGGGACAAAATGTAAAACAGAAGTTTTTTAAAAATTAAACGTAAAATTCACAAATTGTCAAAATTTCTATAAAACAGATAGGTCGGAGAAGTTAAATTTTTGGAAAATCGAGGGAAGGGAGAAGCTGCGGGAGGGCGGAGAGTGAAATTAAGGGTTTCAATTTCAGTGCCGGGGGATACTTTTCGCGCCCGCCGCGTCCGTCGTTTCGGTCTGCGGTGGAATCCCGGAAACTATGAATCCCGATCCTATCAACGGAGTTTTGCTGGTCGACAAAGGACCTGACATGACGTCTCACGATGTCGTCGCGGTGGCGCGGCGCACTCTGAACACCAAAAAAATCGGCCACTGTGGCACGCTCGATCCGATGGCGACGGGGCTGCTGATCCTCGTGGTCGGGAAAGCCACCAAAATCCAGGATCTCCTCATGTCCGAGGACAAGGAGTATTCCGGTTCGCTCGAACTCGGCAAAACGACCAACACCCAGGACGCCGAGGGAGTGATCGAGAGCGAGAGCGAGGTCCGCGATTTTTCCGAGGAAGAGATCCAGGCCGCTTTCGAGCGGTTCCAGGGGGATTTTTATCAGACCCCGCCGATGGTCTCGGCGATCAAGAAGGACGGCGTGCCGCTCTACAAACTCGCCCGCCAGGGGAAGGAAGTGGCGCGCGAACCGCGTTTCGTCCACGTCTACAGCCATCGCATCGACTCCATCGCGCTGCCCCTCGTCGAGTTCACGGTGAAGTGCAGCAAGGGGTTCTACGTGCGGACCTACGCCCACGACATCGGGGCCGTGCTCGGCTGCGGGGCGCATCTCAAATCGCTGCGGCGGACCCGGTCGGGGCGGTTCGACCTGGAGCGTTCCGTCACTTTCGAGGAATTGAAGCACGGAGACCGGAAGGAGATTCTGGCGAAAATGCTGACCCTGCCCGAAGTCTCGCGCCTGCGCGGGGCCTGATCGACCCGGGCTGCCGCTTTTGCGGGGAACACATGGAAATTTTGACCGACATCGCCGATCTGCGACGGGTGGGGGGACCGCTCCACCTCGCCATCGGCGTGTTCGACGGCGTGCATCGCGGGCATCAGGCGGTCGTCGAAGCCGCGCGGCGCTCCGCGGCGGAAGGGGGAGGGACCGTCGTGGTGGTGACCTTCGATCCCCATCCGATCGAACTGCTCTCTCCGGAAAACGCGCCCCGGCTCCTCACCGCCTCGGCCCACAAGCTTCACCTCCTCGGACGCGGTCTCGGAGTGGGGCACGTCCTCGTGGTTCCGTTCACCTGGGAGTTCGCCGAACAGACCGGCGGGCAATTCGTCGAATCCCTGCTCGCGGCCGCCCCGCCCGCCGGAATCGCCCGGATTTGCGTGGGGCGGGACTGGCAGTTCGGAAAAGGGCGCTCGGGCGACATCGCCCTGCTGGAGTCCCTCGGGGAGCGTTTCGGCTTTGCCGTGAGCGGAGTCGAGACGGTGGAGGTGCGCGGCGCGCCGGTGAGCAGCACCCGCATCCGCGAGGCGATCGCGGCGGGGGATTTCGCGGTCGCCGGTGAGTTGCTCGGCCGGGTCTACACCGTCTTCGGCACCGTCATCCGGGGACGGCAACTCGGTCGCACGATAGGGTTTCCCACCGCGAACCTCACTGTCCACAGCGAGCAGTTGCCGCCCACCGGAGTCTACGCGGTGCGTGCGACGGGTTCGGGGGACTCGTGGAATGGGGTGGCCAATCTCGGCTACCGTCCCACCGTCGAGGGCGGCGAGGTGAAACGTCTCCTCGAAGTGCATCTCTTCGGTCTCGATGCCGAGATCTACGGAGAAGATCTCGAGGTCGAGTTCGTCGATTTCATCCGTCCCGAGCAAAAATTCGAGGGACTGGAGGCACTGCGGGAACAGATCCGGCGGGACGTCGCGGCGGCGCGGGCGATTTTTTCTGGCTGAAATGGAATGGATTCGCCGGCGATTCGTCATTGCCATGGTCCGCTGAAATACATAGAATTCAGCGTTGGCTCTTTGGCAATCGTTTCATTCAACCACTTCATTCAACCATTATGGACAGATTCATTCTCGCTCAAGCGGAAGCCTACGAACCCGGAGCCGCCGAGGCGGTGGGAGGGTTCGTGGCCGGGCTACTTTACCTCGGCTTCATTGTCGTGCTCATCGTCGCCTTGTGGAAGATTTTCACCAAGGCCGGAAAGCCGGGCTGGGCGTCGATCGTTCCCTTTTACAACATCATCGTGCTCCTTGAGATTGTGGGGCGTCCGTTGTGGTGGTTTGTGATGCTCTTGATTCCCCTCGTGAATATCGTGTTTGCCTTTCTTCTCGCCATCGATCTGGCAAAGAGTTTCGGGAAGGGGATCGGGTTTGCGATGGGGCTCATTTTCCTCAGCCCTATCTTTTATCCCATTCTCGGGTTCGGTGGTGCGCGCTATCAGGGACCAGCCGCGGCGACAGCCTGAACGTGCGATGGGTTCCCGCGTTTTTTCTTTCCCCCCGTAGCGAGGGGGGAAAGAAAACGCTCCGACCGGCGCGTTTGTCGTGGTGGTGACGGGTTCGATTTGTGGTATGCTGCGACGATCCCGCAATCCCGCATCGGCACGTTTTGAAAACCTTCGTCCCCCACCTTGCCCCATCGCTAGGAAGCTCCCTCGTGGTGGCTTTCCTGCTCGTTTTCGGTGCGATACCGCGCCCGGCGGTCCACGGCCAGCTCTCCCCTTTTCCCGACACCGGCGCCCAGTCCAGTGGCGGGCGCGACCTGCGTGAGAATCTCCCGCCCGATCTCATCGATCCCGTCATCAATCCGCGTCAGACCAGCGCGGACCGCATCGCGAGCCTTTTCAGCCGCGACCTCCGCGATCTCGAAGAGGCCCAGGCCGACATCATCGCCCAGCTCGGCAAACTCTCCCGCGTCACCCGCGAGCAGCAGCGGGTCACCGGGTTCGGCTACCTCTCCGGCGGGGCCAAACAACGCCCCAAATGGGTCCAGATCGACATGGGGGAACCGGTCAGTCCCGACGGGATCGCCCTTTTCCCGGTGACCGCCGAGGTCGATGACGAGACGGTCTACGGCTATGGCTTTCCCAAGGGATTCCGCATCGATATTTCGAACGAGGCCGATTTCGGGAACTACGAGACGATCGTGGAGGCCCGTTCCGACGAGGGGGTGAAACGCTGGCCGTATTTTCGTGAGGCGCAGGGTTATTCGGGCCGGTATATCCGCGTCACCGCGACCGCGCTGTGGCGCGCTCAAGCGGGCGGGCGGGAGGTCTTCGCCCTCAGCGAGATCATGGTGCTGAAAGGAGGGCGCAATCTCGCCGTGGGAAAAGCGGTCACCGCGCTCGACAGCGAGGAATGGGCCGACCAGTGGTCGCAAAAGTTTCTCTGTGACGGGATCACCACCCTGGGTATACCCCACGGCGAGAGCGAGAGCCCGACCCTGGGCTTCCGCGCTCGCTCCAAGGAACCCGCCACCCAGAGCTGGGTCCAGGTCGATCTCGGCGAACCCATGGCGATCGACCAGATCGAGATCATTCTGGCCGATCCTCCGGCGACGGTGCCCGACCCGACGGTGCGCTTTCCCTATCCGATGAAAATCGAAATCTCGGAGTCGCCCGACGCGCGCCAGGCTGTCCTGGCGGGACATTTCAACCCCTCCCAGATCAGCATGATAGGCTCGAATCCACTCATCGTGCCGGTGAAGGACGGCTACGGGCGCTACGTCCGGGTCACGGTGGAGGGCAACAAAACACCGACCAAAATCTCCTTCGATCTCGCCGAGCTCATCGTGTATTCGGGGGTGGAAAACGTCGCCGCGGGGAAACCGGTGACGGCGATGCATCCTCTCGTGGAGGGAAATTGGTCGCCCGAATATCTCGTCGACGGCTACAGCAGCCACCGCAATCTCGTCTCATGGGAGACCTGGCTCTCCGAATTGCTGAAGCGCAATCGATTGGCGCGTCGCTGGCTCGACAAGGAGGAGGAGAGGCTCAACCTCGTCGATCGCACGGTGACCCGGGGGATCACCTCCATGGCCAGCGGGATCGCGGGGATTTTCGCCTTCGGGCTGCTGGCCTTTTCCCGCGGCCGGGTGAAGCGCCGCCGGGAACTGGAGACGCTCCGCCAACGCATCGCCAGCGATCTCCACGACGACATCGGGAGCAACCTCAGCAGTATCGCGCTTCTCGCCGAACTGGGCAAGACGGAGGTCGACGAGCCCGAACTGCTCATCGAGGAACTCACCGACATCAAGGCCACCGCGGACAAGACGATCGAATCGATGCGCGACATCGTCTGGCTGATCCGGCCGGGGGAGGAGACCTGGCAGCAGATGCTGACGCGCTTCCGCGAGACCGCGTCGAAGTTGTTGCGGACGCACGAATATTCCTTCGTGGTGCGCGGCGAGCCGCACGACGACCGCCTCCCCCTGGAGTTCAAGCGCGATATTTTCCTCATTTACAAAGAGGTCCTCAACAACATCGTCCGCCATGCCGGGGCCAATGCCGTCGAGATCGAAATCGACAGCAAGCGCAACCGTCTCCAGATGCGCATCGCCGACAATGGCAAGGGATTCAACAATCTCGATCAGGAGTTCCGCGAGGGCAACGGGCTGCGGAATCTGCGGATGCGCGCCCAGGCCATCGGGGGCAGCCTCAAGGTGCGCAGCGCCCTGAACGAGGGAACGGTGGTGCAATTGATGGTCCCGATGCCTTGAGGGGCCTCGGATGCCCCGGAAAGGGAACCTTGAATGAGTTGGATTTTTCGGATGCAAACGGTCGCATTGCAGTCAAGTTATCCTCCTAGAAACTACTATGAGTGAGGAAACGCAGACCGAAGAAACGTCCAAGGAGCCCAAGGAACCGACCAAGGTTTGGATGGTGGAAGACAACGAGACGCTCCGTCGCACGGTGGCCCGAGTCCTTGATCGTCAGAAGGACATGAAGTGTGTCCATCAGTACGAACGCTGCGAGGATGCCATCGAGGCCCTCGTCGCGGGGGAGCGACCCGACGTGATGCTTTTTGACATCGGTCTCCCCGGGATGAGCGGGATCGAAGGGATCCGCCGCATCAAAACGGCCCTGCCCGAAATCGAGATTCTGGTCTTCTCCGTTTTCGACGACAACGAGAAGGTCTTCAACGCGATCTGCGCCGGGGCCTCGGGCTATCTTCTCAAGACGTCCAGCATGGGCGAGATTCCCGATGCGATCCGGGAAATTCTCGGCGGCGGGGCACCCATCAACGCCCTCATCGCCCGCCGCGTCCTCGACATGTTCAGCGACCTGGCGCCGCAAAGCCGCGACTACGGTCTCACCGAGCGCGAAAAAGAGGTGCTGGAGCAAATGGTCGAGGGACTCACGAAGAAAGAAATCGCGGATCAGCTCGACCTCTCCTTCCACACCGTGGACAAACACATCCGCGGGATCTACAGCAAGCTCCACGTCAACACCATGACCGGCGCGGTGGCCAAGGCGCTCAAAGAGGGACTCTTGCCGAAGAGTTGATTTCGTCGTGAATCGCCGCTAGCAATTACCGCATGGTCTACATCGGTATCGACAGCGGGACCCAGAGCACCAAGGCGGTGGCGCTGGATCTTGCCAGCGGCGCTCTCGTGGCCGAGGCCTCGCGCTCGTATGACCTGATCCCTGGCCTGCCTCCCGGACATCTCGAACAGGATCCGGCGGACTGGATCGAGGCGGTGCGAGCGACGATCTCGAGCTGTCTCGAACAACTGGGTTCCCGCCGCTCCGAAGTCCGCGGAATCGGGGTGAGCGGGCAGCAGCACGGCCTCGTCGTCCTCGATGAAGACGATGCGGTGATTCGTCCGGCGAAGCTCTGGTGCGATACTTCGACGGCGGAACAGTGCGATCAGTTCGCCGCCGCCTTCGGTGGCAAGGAGGGCCTCATCGCCCGGACCGGGAATCCCGTGTTGCCCGGCTACACTCTTCCCAAATTGCTCTGGCTGAAGCAGAACGAACCGGAGCATTT
>JAAYAT010000279.1 GCA_012719225.1 Verrucomicrobiaceae bacterium | reverse complement strand
TCCCGAAGACGACGTCGTGATGGTCGAGGGCTTCGAGATAGTGGAACTGGTTCCGGGTCCGCGGGGTCACCGCGGGCTTGGAACCGCCGCCGAGCAGGCTGCGTTTGAAAAGGTCGGCGACTTTGAGAGCCGCGGCGTCCCCCTCGTCCGCGCTGGCGAGGGCGTCGGCGGCGCTCTGGACGGCGTAGCGGAAGGAATGGGGCGTGATCGTGCCGCCTCCGCGCCGGATCTGTTCGAGCTCGACGAATACCGTCGCGCCAGCCTCGACCGGAGCGGGATCGCCCTCCAGCTTGACCCAGGAATCGCGGGTCGTCACGGTGAGTCCGAGATCGGCGCCCATTTCCTTGAGGAGGGACAGGTCATCCGCAAAGAGTCCGTGGAGAAAGTGGGGGCTCTCGAATTCCAGGGTTTTTTCAGCCATGCGAGGGAAGGAGGAACGGCGTGCTCAGCGGTAGCCGTAGACGAGCCCCCAGTCCAGGGTGCCGGAAAATTCGCCCACTCCGTCGACGGGGGCGTTGGCTCCGCGCTCGGCGGCGGTGAGACCTTCGCCTTTTTTCTCGTAGGAGGCGACCACGCGAATGAAGTAGGTGGCGGTCTTCTGGGGGAGGGTGCGGACGCCGGCGAAGGAGTCTTTGGCGAAGGATTCCAGCCCGACGGAGTTGCCCTCGTTGTCGAAGATGTCCACCTTGATGGTCGCTCCGGGCCAGCTCGTCCCCGCCCAGAACCAGTATTCGTTCCCGCGGAAGAGCTGGTGACGGATGAGGAGCGGTTTGCCCGGCTCCACTTCGCCCGACCAGTTGTCCTCCCGCACTTCGAAGCCTTGTTCGACGTAGGGAGTGGCGGCTTCGAGGGCGAGCGAGATGGCCTCGTTCACAAAACCGTAGACCAGTCCGGTGAGCGAGAGCGCTCCGCACAGCGCGAGGGCGGTGCGGGAGACCGTTTTTCTGTTTCTGGAAGGATTCATCTGGAACTCCACGAACGGAGTGGTGCCCGGTTAGGGTTTTTCAAAATAAAACTCCTCCAGCATCGTCCGGCTGATGTCGCGGAGTTGCTTGACGTCCTCTTCGGCGAGGGCGGTGGGCTGGACGATGATGGCCTCGAGTCGGGCCAGCCCGGTCGAGATGGCGCGGATTTGGGGAGACCGTGCGGAGGGTCCCTGCATGGTGCCGAGCATGTTGCGGAAGTGGGCGATCAGTCCCGGCTGGTTGAGCAACTCGGCCTTGTCTTCGCTGAAGGAGTTGCTGATGAAAGAGGTCACCACGTTGGTGCCCCGGAGCCAGCCGCCGAGGCTGACGAGGCCGGAGAGTTCGTCGTCGCGGAGCCGCTCCATGGTGGTGCGGACGGTCTGCTGGGTGGCGTCGAGTTCGTCGCGGACTTTTCCCCAGTCGCTCTTCCCGGCCGCTTCGATGATGGCGAGACTGTGCGGGCGCACCGCGCCGGCGAGTCCGAGGGATTCGGAGAGGGAAAGGACGCGGCGACCGATCTTCTGGATCTCATCCGAGTTTTTCGCCTGCACCGCGATGAAGCCCTCGCCGACGAGGCTGCCGAAAGTGAGTGCGAGGATGGAGCGGTCGCGTCCCTGGCGATTCTCCTCGGGGAGCGCCAGTCCGCTGTTCCAGTCGGGTTCGTCGAGCTTGTCGAGCACCGCGAAGATCTCGGCGGGAATGGGCACGACGACCTTGTCGACGAGTTCGCCGGGGAAATTGGTCAGGTCGATGCGCTCGGGAGCGGCCGCATCGGTCGCGCTCCGGGCGGTGTCGACGGCGATGACCGAAGCCGCGAGCGCCACGAAGGCGAACGGCCGCAGGGGGGGGAAGGGGAGGCGGGGAGACATTTCAATCATTGCGAAGATGGAAAACTATCGCAGAAAATCGGCCGGGATCAATGAAGCAAGAGCGAGGGGGAAGAAATCCTCATCCGGTGATTGTGCGGCGGGCGGCGCTCAGAGGGAGGTCAGGGTCACGGCGATATCGCCTCCGAAACAGACATCGACGTCGCTGCCGGGAAGACGGGGCCTCTCGTGATAGTCGCCGGCGTAGACGAGTTCGCCCGGGGTTTGCTCCAGGTAATGGACGTGCAGGGAATGGCGCTCCTGCTGGCAGCGGACCACTCCGGGTTCCCGTCCGCCGGGATCGGGATGGGGCAGGTTGATGTTCCAGAAATGCCCCGGATCGAGTGGTTCCGCGAGCAATTCCTCGATCACCGGAGCGACCCGACGGGCCGCCTCGTCCCAGTTCGGAGCGATCCCCTTGCGCAGAAAATGGGACAGGGAAATGCCGCGGATCCCCGCGAAAGCCGCCTCGCGCACGGCGGCGACGGTGCCGGAGATCGCGAAATCGTG
>JAAYAT010000278.1 GCA_012719225.1 Verrucomicrobiaceae bacterium | reverse complement strand
TCCTCTTCCTGACCTTCGAACTGCACACCGTCCTGCAGCGCTTCCTGCCCGGCATGCGCGCCGGCGGCCTGACTCTCCTCTGGGCCCTCTACGCCCTCGCCCTTCTCGTCGCCGGCCTCCGCTTCGGGCTCCGCGGACTGCGCTACGCCGGCCTCGCCCTCTTCACCATCGCCGTCGCCAAGGTCTTCCTGACCGATCTCGCCGGACTCGAGGCCATCTACCGCATCATCGCCTTCCTCGCCCTCGGCATCCTTCTCTTCCTTGCCGCCCTCCTCTACCTCCGCAACCGATCCCGATTCGTCCCACCCGAAAAATGATCCCCCATGCCCCCCCCTGCACGCCCATCAACAATGTCAGTGTCAGGCACTGACATTTCGTTTTTGTGATATGTTAAATCCATCCGCTGATTGTACGGATCGAATCAATCCCGCCGCTAAGGAGTTGCCATGAAAGTCAATTGCTGTTTGCTCGCCGCCATCGGATGCGCTTCCTCCCTTGCCGCCGCGACGGCCCCTGACGACTTTGCCGCCACCCGGCGCATTGACTCCCGCCCCATCTCCTCTCCGCGCCTCGCGGAAGTCCGGCTGGACGCCCCCCTCCTGGCCGCCACCCGCACCGGATTCCCCGACCTGCGGCTCTTCGATGAACACGGCACCGAACTCCCCCGCACCGTCGAACCCCTCTACGCCACCGAACCGCGCACCTCCCGCTCCACCATCGCCGCCAACCCCTCCGAGCTGCGCGAACTTCCCGGCAACCGCATCGAAGCCCGGTTCGTCCTCGCCGAGACACAGCCTTCCCCCAACGGTCTCGACATCCGCACCCCCCTTCGCGATTTCATCCGCACCGTCCGCGTCTCCGGCAGCCCGGACGGCCAGACCTGGCACCCCCTCGTCGAAAACGCCGAAATCTTCGACTACTCCCGCTACATGGATATCCGCCGCACCGAAATCGCCTTGCCCTCCAATTCCTTCCGGCACTTCTCCATCGAAATCAGCGACGCCTCCGAAGACCGCGCCCAGCCCCTCGTGCGCCTGGTCCAGGAAGGCGGACGCGATGCCTCCCGCGCCTTCGACCTGCTCCGCACCCCCTTCCGCATCCAGGGCGTCTCCTTCTGGCGCACCACCACCACCATGGCCAAAGCCAGTCCCGTCCTGCAGGACTGGCCCCATGCCGGATTCTCCGTCACGAACAACCCCGCCACCCAAACCACCGAAATCCTCATCCAGACCCGCATGGCCCCCCTGACCCGCCTGACGATCGAAACCCCCGCCCGCAATTTCCAGCGCGACGCCACCGTCATGGCTCCCGACCTGATTCGCGGACAGAAATCCTGGCGCACCATCGCCCGGCGCACACTGACCCGCGTGGATCTTCCCGGCTATGCCCAGGATGACCGGACCATCGAATTCGACGAAACCCGCGCCCCCGAGCTGCGGCTGATTCTCCGCAACCAGGACAATCCGCCCCTCGACATCGCCGGCGTCCAGGCCCGCGGTCCCGTCTATCGCCTCCTGTGGCTTGCCGATCCCGGCACCGCGTATCAGATCGCCTTCGGCCAGGATCGCGTGGAAGCCCCCGTCTACGACACCCATGCCATCCGCACCGCCCTGGAACAAGGCATCGTCCCCGAGCGCTGGACGCTGGCCGATGCCGGCGAAACCGAAATCCCCGGCAAGCGCTTCTCCATCGCCGGGTTCTTTTCCCGGCCCGCCGTCTTCGGCTCCCTGCTCGCGCTCGCCGCCCTGGCCCTGCTGATCCTCCTCGCCAAGGCCCTCAAGAGGGCGGACGCCCCCCCCGGATAAGCCCCCCCCTGCGTCTCTTATCCCGC
>JAAYAT010000277.1 GCA_012719225.1 Verrucomicrobiaceae bacterium | reverse complement strand
GCGTCCCACTTCCCGGGATCGCTCAGATAAAAGTTGAACTGACCTTCCGCGTAGCCGTCGTAGGAGGCTCCGCCGAACTGCCCGTAGATTCCGTCGGAGTCGAAGGTCACGGAGATGTAGAGGTCCCTGGCCTCGTGTTCTTTCCAAACCGCCCGTTTCAGAGTGAAGGTCTGGACGAGGTTGTTGTCGACGGTTTGCACGGGCACGTTGAACTGGACATTGCCGGCGAGTCCGTAGAGGTCGACTTTGTAATCGGGAAAGCGGTAGACGTGATCCTCGTCGGGGATGGTGAGTTTCAGCTCGATATTCCCGCCCGACATGCTGGTGGTGGCGTTGAAAGGAAACGGGACGATGCCGATGGGGATGCCAGTCGGCGCGATGACGATTTTGCCGGCGGTGGCGTTGATCGTTTTGATGACCCAGTCGGGTTTCCCGGCGGTCTCGACTCCGGCTTCGATGCCGACGCTGGCCCCTTCGTTTTGTTCGCGGAAATTCCGCTGGTAGTCGATCCACCAGAAAAGGCCCTGCCCGACGTGGAGGGAGGGGGCGATGAGGTCGATGTTTTCGATCTCCTGCCGGGCGAGTCCGGCGAGGGAGAACTCCACGAAAATGGTGGGGAGAAATGCGACGGTGATGAAGGAGTTGTAGGGATCTTTGATCTCGATACCGCTGAGCTCGACCTTCTGAAGTTTTTCCTCGGCGAGGAGTCCGTCGAGCGAGAGAGGCACCTCGTGGAGCCGGGTTTCGATGGCGAAGTGGAGCCCCTCGACCTGGGGGATGAGCGTCTCGAAGCGCACCTGGCTCTGGGTGATCTCGACCTCTTCGATGAGCCAGACGGGAAGCGTGGGAACGGCTTGCGCCCGCGCTTGCGGAGCCGCGGGATCGGCCGGGGAAGGCGGGGCGGGAGGGGGCTCTTCCGGGGCTTCGTCGTCATCATCATCGTCGTTCTTGCCGACGTCGGCGATGGCTTTGAGTCCCTCGCCGACGGTGAGGACGGCGCCGCTCATTTTCAGTTTTCCGATGCGGCGGGTGCGCTGGAGTTGCTCGGCGGTGAAGTCTAGCTCGATGGTTTTCACCGAAAAGACATCATCTTCGTTCACCGGGGTGATGCCCGTCGAAGCGGAAGCGGAGGCGGAAGGGACCTGTGGCAGGAGGGCGGGTGGAGCGGGGGGACCGGCGGACTCGATGTATCGCGGATGGTTGCGGACCTGGAAGTCGTCGAGCTGGAGACGATAGGCATAGGGATCTCCCTCGTCGCTGGGATCGCTCCGGAGGGAAAAATCGGAGTATATTTTCGGCACTTTTCCCACCGCAAAACTCGAGTCGGCGACGAGGCGACCTCCGGTGACGTCGAGTCGGGCGACTTTGTAGACGGGGCGGCTCGGGGGAGCGGGCTTGTCTTCGTCCGATGCGGGCGTGGGGTGGAGCCAGGCACCGAGCGTCTTGTCGGTGAAATGGATTTGCGGGCCTCGAATCAACAACCGTTCGATGAGACCGTCTCGCTGGAAATCGGACCATTTTCCCCCGAGTTCCGCATATTCGATGGAGAGGAGGGGATCCGCCGCGAGGTCGGCGGCGGGGGCGCGCAGTTTGGCCTGTTCGAGGGTGATGGACTGGGAACCGTCGGAGCGGAATCCCTCCCGACCGAACTGGAGCCGCTCAAGCCCGGCCTCGATCCGGGCCTCGAAATAGGGGGCGGTGGTTTCCCCGATCACGAGATCCTGCACGAGGACGGTGCCGTCCGTGAGGGTGAGTTTTTCGAGAGTCCAGGGGAGTTCGGGTGCGGGTTCCGCGTCGGATACGGCGTCGGGTTCCGTTCTCCCTCCCGCTTTTTCCCCGCGGAAGGGAGCGAGGGATGGATCGCCCACGAACACATCGAGACCCTGCAGATGGAGCGAGGAAAGGGTGCGGCGGTGGACGAGATCCCCGAGTTCGTCGAGGACGAGATGGAGGCGTTCGACGGCGAGAAACTGCGCGTTTCCTTTCCCGAGGGAGAGATCGCTGATTCCGAGAGAGAGGGGAGCGCCGCTCCGCCAAATCCCTTGGTGGAACGAAATGTCCGCAAAGGCAAACGAGGTGGAAAGGGAGAGATCGGGAAAAGCGGGCCCGCCATCCGTGCCATCGAAACCCGCCGCCGCGACGGTGGCGTCATCGACCCGCAACGCTTCGATGACCAGTTCGGGAAGAGCGGATTCGGGTTCTCCATCCGACTCTGTCGGGTCGGCGACCCGACCCTCTTGGGCTTGCGCGGCCGGCTTCTCGGCGGAGGCGGGAAGCAGATCGGGGGTGAGGCGGAGCTGCGGGCGGAGGAGGTGGAGGGTGGTGAAGTGAAAGTGGGATAGGTCGGAGCGAACCCGCGCGGCGGCGATGAGACGGTCGATGCGGCCGTTTTTCCCCTCCGCGCCGATGCGGATGTTCTCCAGACGCAAGTGGATCGCCTCGCGGTTCAGGCCCGACTCGTCGAATTCGAGACCGGCGGTGTGAAAATGCCAGTCGGTCTCGAGCCGGGGCCAGCCTTCCAGATCGAGGGTGAGGTGGCTGTCGCGAATGGAGAAGGTGTTGGTGAAAAAAGCGAGGCGGTTGAGATCGAAAGGGGTGGACTCGAGGGCCTCTTCCGTCGCTTCCTTCTCGTCCGTTTCGCGGGTCGCGGCGGCGTTTTCCCCGACTTCGGAGGCGGGCCGGGAAAGGGCGGCGACCAGGCTGTCATCGAGGTGGACGGAGGCTCCCCGCAGATCGATGCCGCGCAGTTTGTGGGAGTGGCGCAGGTCGTCGAGGCGGTAGGTGATGCGGACCTCGGGCACGAAAGCGAGGACCCTGTCGGACGTCGCGTTTTTGGGAGTCAGTTGCAAATCGGTGATCCTGACCTCGCCGAACCGGTGAAAGTCGATCTCCCCGACACGGACGTGGAAGGGCTCGACGAGCAGGGCGAGAGTCTTGTTGACGATGCGGGCGCGGTTGAGATAGGCGATCGAGGAGAGCACCGCGACGACGATGAGGATGCCGCTGACGACGACGGCGGAGAGTCCCACGAAACGGGCCAGCCAACGCAGGATGCCGCGCGGCGAGCGGCGGATCTTTTTTGGGTTTTCGACTGGAGTTTCCTCTGACACGGTCGCCGAATATACTCGCGGGTCGGGCGGAACGCGAACAAAGGAGCGTCGCCCCTGTGGTTGGCCCGCACCTCCTCGCCGCGCCTACTCGTAATGCGAGATGAGGCGGAGATTCGCGATCTCGACAGGCGTGAGATGTTGTTTGACCGCCTCGACGGATCGGGTCAGGGGCCGATAGTGGGGAGCGAACTCCGAGGCGAATCTCCGGCCCTCCGGGGTGGCGAAAATGAATCCGCGCCGCAGGTAGATTTCATTGCGGGCCCGCCAGAGCGCTTCTTTCGACAGCTTCCGCACCTCGTCGACGGTGAGCGGGCGCAGGTGGGAGTCGTGAAAAATCCAGGGAGTTCTCCGATTGTGGTGAGCCTGATTGGTACTGTGGAACGAGGTCAGGGTGGCCGACGGGGCGTTTCGCGGCGACGGCGGGGTGGATCGTGTCTGCGGGGGGCGGGTGATTCGGGTGCCGTACATTTTTTCTCCTCGTTTGAGTCCTTCGATCAGGGCGATCGCGGTGAGAGCGCGCTCGACTTGTTTGGGGCCCGCGGGGATGCGGTTGCCGAATTTCGGAACGGAGATGGAGGCTCGCTTGAGCAGGGAAAGCACGAGATCGCCCTTGATCGCATAATTGACGGTTTGGGGGAGGTAGCCGCCATTGGTCATGCGATCCATCGAGTTGAGTCCCGCTGCGACGACGCCCACGACGCGACCGGATGGAGAGAGGAGCGGGCCGCCCGAGTTCCCCGGCTGGACCGGCGCTGAGATCTGGATATGGCGGGGATCGTCCCGCACCCCGGAGAGCGCGTTGACGATCCCGGTGGAAATTTTGGGATTCCTGCCCAGCACCGTGGGGTCGGGGAAACCCGCCACGAGCACCTCGGAAGCGTAGGAGATTTCGCTGGAGGCGGAGAGTCCGAGATAGCGCCCCGGCCAGTTCTCCACTTTGAGAACGGCGAGATCGTTGCGCGGGTCGAGGGCCACGACGGTGGCCTCCATGTAGCCGTGGCGATGATGCACGAGGATGTGTTCCGCGTCGCGGACGACGTGGTGACAGGTCACCAGATAGCCTTTGGGGCTCACGGCGAAACCCGTTCCAAACTGGTTCGCTCCGGCGCAGGGTGCCAGAAGCGCGCCGGCGGCAAACATGGCTGTGATCCGCTTCATGCGATTACTCTGTGGTTCTCGGTTGTCACCCGCCGGGCCGCGGGACGGTTCCCACCGAAATGGGCGGGGATGTTTCTCAGGCATCCCGGTGTTCGTGTTGTTATGGAAATTATAACCAAGGGCGAGTCGTCTCGCAAGCTTAATTTTATAATTACCATAAAATAAGGGGAATCCTGACTTCACGGGAGCGGTTATTGGTCGTGGCCGGGAGCCGGAGCGGCGCGGGCGGTCGGAGAGAGGGTTTTCTTCCGGTGTGTGGCGGTGGTGGGAGCCGCAAGGGCGTGATCTTCAGTGAGATGTGCGCGACCCTCGGCCTGATCAAGGGGCGGTGGATCCGTCCGGAGTGGGATCGGTGGTTCGGGGAGATGCTGGCGTGATTTTTTTTGCGCAGAAGGAAAGTGATCGCGAGACTGAACGCCGAAGGCTGGAACGAACTGCGCCAGCGCGGTAGCCATCGCATCTTCGGCCATGCGAGGAGGGGATCGGCAGCGGTGATCTCGGCGGAGCCAGCGAAGCTCGTCAATGGCGCAAATCTAAACTAAATCTCGGCGTCATTTCGCTCGATTTTGAATAAAAAAGGTCGTAATTGGTCAATGATAATGCAACAACGTGTATAAAATTTTTAAGAGATCCCCAAACATGAGTGAAAGAAAGGCACAGTTTTTTCAAGGCGTAGGCAGTGTGTTGACGTTTGGTGCCGGACTTCACGTGACGGTGAAGGCACCAACTTACCATGACCACGAAGTGTTCACCAAGCGCTCGGTTGATCGAGACCTCTGTTCGGTCGCTCAAGATATTGCAGTCGCAAACCGTGAGAAAGTCACTGATGGCAGGAAAGACGGCGAGACGACGAAATAAGGGTGAGCTTAGAGGGGCTGCTTCGAGGGAACCGACCTCCGTTTCCTTCACGCAGAACATCTTTAATGCGGAGGCGTATCCTCCCGAAATTTTCAATCAGCTTGCTGAGCCTGAAAAAGCATGGTTGAAAGAGCGGGCCGAGACAGAGCAACGCACGCGCCACGAATGGGCATTTGGCGAGCAACGAAATCGGCACGAATTCAGCATGGCGGAGCTTGCAGTGAGTGAACGCGTCATCAAGACCGGGCAGTATTGCACCACAATTATCGCCGCCGCTTTCATCGCCTCAGGGGGGCTTCTAGTATCGGGCGGCAACAGCATATCTGGATTCGTTACGATGGGGTTCGGCATCGCAGCAATTTTGCTGGCCGGGTTCTACGGGAAGGCGACCCATCAAGCAGCTCAAGAGAAACAGAGTGAGAGCAAAGGAAAAAAAGAGTGATCTTTTTGACACCCGCTTTTCCCTGGAGCGGCGGTTTTCACTCCCTCCGTCCAGAGAGTGCTGCGGCGGAAGGTTTCCGACGCCAATTTTCGGGCCTGATAATAGGCTTCGACCGCCTCAGCGGAGTCTTTTGTGCGCAGATTTATCGGCTTCGGGCGCACTCCCTTGACCATGGGCGGCTGAAAATAATAGATGCCGGTGTGGGGCATCCGGTAACGGCCGGGCAGTTTCATGCCAGATTCGTTAGCAAATCCTGTTACCAAATCCCAGCAATGAATTACCCAATGCTTGATAAATTTAGGGCTGGAGCGGGTGCCCTCATCGGTCCTATTTTGCCGGTCTCCGGGAAACCGAACCACCTCCCAGCCCTT
>JAAYAT010000276.1 GCA_012719225.1 Verrucomicrobiaceae bacterium | reverse complement strand
TGCCCTTCGACAACAACCAGGCCGAACGGGATCTGCGCATGATGAAAGTGCGCGAGAAGATCAGCGGAACGTTTCGAAGTGAGAAACACGCCGAGGCCGTTCTGCGATCTTCGAGCTGTGCTCTCGTCGGCAACCAAGCAGGGACGCGACCTCCTCAAGACCCTCGACGAACTGCTCGGATCG
Source organism: Verrucomicrobiaceae bacterium (assembly GCA_012719225.1). Lineage (GTDB taxonomy): Bacteria > Verrucomicrobiota > Verrucomicrobiia > Verrucomicrobiales > DEV007 > Arctic95D-9. The sequence continues at coordinate 1,355 of JAAYAT010000276.1, read as the reverse complement.
CCCGAGATTCTCGGTGCGAGCCTTGCACGAGGGTGACTACGGCTGAATAGTTACCAAAAAAATGCGAACGCGACCGCGACCGGAGAATCCAAACGCAAAAGACGCCGAAGAGTAGCCACGCTAAACAGCTAACTGCTAAACAGCTAAGCAGCTCGTTCCCGCCAGAGCCAACGCATCGCGAAGACGCCGATCCAGGGAGCGAGTCCGGCGATGACCAGCCCCTGATCGTAGGAGCCGGTCGTGTCGGCGATCCAGCCGAAGAGATTGTGCAGGGGCGAGGTCACCGCCCAGACCCACATGCTGAGCAGACCGGTGAGCCGCCCGACGTGATCGGCGGAGAGTTCCTGGACGAAACTGTAGTAGCAGGGAAACAGGGCGAGCGCTCCCGCGCCGATAACGAGGAGGGTTCCCAGCAGCATCCAACCCTTTCCGAGAGAGGGAAGGAACACGCTGAACGAAGTAAGGAAGCAGGCGGCGGCGTAGACGCGGCGGCGGGCGTCGTGGGCGGAGAGGTCCCATTTTCGGACGAGCCAGAGGGAGAGGAATCCCGCGGCGAAGCAACCCACATCCGTCGCGATGTAGTAGGCGGACTGGAAATCGAGGGCGGCGGTTTCACTGTAGCCACGTCCGGTTTGGAGGAATTTCATCATCCAGACCCGGTAGATATGCCAGGCGGTCTGGGTGCCGGTGATGAGCAGGGCGAGCGCCCAGAAATTGCGGCTGAAAACGAGGGTCCCGAGGCCCCGCGGCGGCGCCTCCCCTTCCGCGGGTGGCGGGACATCGAGTTCGCGGGGACGTATCAAGAGAAACCAGATCGCGATCCAGACCAGACCGAAAGCGCCCACCACAATGAAGGCCGAGCGCCACGATCCCAGTTCGTCGGTGAGGAGCAGTTTCATGACCTGCGGGGTGATGATCGCCCCGATCGAGGCCCCGCTCTGGAGGACGGAATTGCCGAGAGTGCGGTCTTTTTCCTTGAGCAGGGCGAAGGTCGTCTTGAGGGCGCAGGGCCAGTGTCCCGCCTCGAAAAAACCGAGGAGAGTCCGGCAGACGAGCAACTGGGTGTAGTCCTCGCTCCAACCCGAGGCCATGCCCATGAGAGACCAGCCCGCGAGGACGCAGGGATAGAGCCAATAGATCCGGAAACGGTCCGCGAGAAACCCGAAGACGAGCGATCCCGCCGCGAACGCCCATCCGAAGGCGAGTTCGAGATTGCCGTACTGTTGTTCGCTGAGTCCGAACTCCTCCGTCACCCGCACCGAGGCGTTCGCCAGGGTGACCCGGTCCATGTAGTTGATCGTGGTCGCGAGGAGAAGGAGACCGGCGATCCACCATTTCCAGGAAGGCGGGCGGGA
>JAAYAT010000275.1 GCA_012719225.1 Verrucomicrobiaceae bacterium | reverse complement strand
GCTCGGGGACGCCGAGTTCCACCCCGAGATGCCGGAGACGATTGGCCGTTTCGCGGAGTTCCTGCCATTGGAAGTGCCCCCCGAGTTGCTCGTAGACCTGCGAGACACCGGCGGGGAGATGTTTCGGAGAAAAAAGCGGCACCGCTTTCTCCGGGCGCACCATGTTCACGAGCACGAGGTGCTGCCGGTGAATCAGGGGGAGAGCCGCATGGAATTGCTCGGCGGTGAGCGGATCGCTCAGGTCGATCAGCATGACCAGGAGCGCCCGGCGCGTGAGACGCTGGCGCAGGGCGATCATGAGCTGTTCGAAATCCGGCGCGACGGGCTTCGGCTCCAGGGTATAGAGCGCGTCGCGGACCAGATTGTAGTGGTCCTTGCCATTGCGGGCGCGGAGGAAGCGGTCCTCCTTGTCCGCGAAACTGATGAAACCGAAGAGATCCCCCTGCCGTTCGGCCACGGAGGCGAGGAGGAGCGAACATTGCAGGAATTTTTCGAGCTGGGTCGTCACGAGATGCTCGCCACCCGCCGAATCCTCGCGGTAAAGCCAATCCCCCTCGGTCGCTTTCTCCACCCCGACCCGGATCTCGCGGGCGCTGAGACGGGAATGATCCACGACGACGTAGATCTCCTGGGTGCGCTCCATCTGGTAGGTGCGGGTCACCGGACGCTGGCGGCGCGCGGTCGCCTTCCAGTCGATGTCGATGTAGTCGTCGCCCGGCTGGTAGTCGCGCAACTTCTCGAAATCGCGCCCCTTCCCCACCTGGCGGACGGCGCGGTTGCCGTCGTTCCCCCGCAGCAGGAACAGGCCCGCGAGACGCTTGCGCTCGGCGCGGAGATCGGGGTAGACCCGCACTTCGGTGGCGAGGGGGAAACGCTTCCGCAACAGCCAGAGCCCCCACCGCGACGGCGTTTCGACGTGGAGAGATTCCAGAAAAAAACGTCCGCGACGCAGCGGCAGGAAGGGATACTCCAGCGAGCGCGCCTTTCCCCGCTCCAGCGTGGTGATCCGGGCGACGAGTTCCCCCGCGGCGCGGAAATCCGATGGAGTGGCGATGCCGTAACGGAGCGAGGGCAGCGTCGCCCCCGCGTTCGCCAGAGTCACCGGCACGGCCAGCTCGCGGCCCTTGGTGCAGCGGAGCAGATCGGGCACGGTGACAGACAATCCCGCCAACCGGGAAGAAGAGCGCAACAGATCGAGGACCACGATCAGGAAAAAAAGCAGGAGAGCCGCCACCCCGGGAAAAACACTGAGACCCGGCGCACCGGCCGCGTAGACGACCCAGCCCGAGGCTGGCACCACCACCACGAGAGTGATCCAGAGCAGGGGGATGTTCGGCACCGGTCGCATCGCGGCGGGAAGGAAAAAAATCAACGCGGCACCGCCACCGATTCGAGCAGCTTGTGGATCGCCTCCGCCACGGTGACCCCCTCGATCTCATACTCCGGCCGCAGGACGAGGCGGTGGGAGAGAACCGGATACGCCATCGCCCGCACATCGTCCGGAGTGACGTAGTCCCGCCCTTCCACCGCCGCGAGAGCGCGGCTCGAGAGGAGCAGCGCCTGCGTCGCGCGGGGACCCGCCCCCACCTGGATACTGTCCAGTTCCCGCGAACGCCGCACGATCTCCACGACATAGCCGACCAATTCGTCCTTCATCGTGATCGCGCGCAGAGCCGTCCGCATCCGCTGGATCTCCGCGTCCGTGAGGACACTCTCCACCCCGTCACCCGCGAGAATGTCTTCCGGCGTCCGCGTCCCCAGCGACTGCATCGCCAACTGCAATTCCGACGCGGCGTCCGGATAGTCCATCTCCACCCGGAGGAGAAAGCGATCCTTTTGCGCCTCCGGGAGCGGATAGGTGCCCTCGTACTCGATCGGATTCTGCGTTGCGAACACCGTGAAACTGTCCGGCAGCCGGTGCGTCACCCCGTCGATCGTGACGAGGCGCTCCTGCATCGCCTGGAGCAGGGCCGACTGCGTTTTCGCCGGTGCCCGGTTGATCTCGTCCGCGAGGAGAAAAGAAGTGAAGACCGGTCCCTTGACGAGATGGAACGACCCCTCCTGCAGATTGAAAACATTCGTCCCCGTGATGTCCGAAGGCATCAGGTCCGGGGTGAACTGGATGCGGGAGAAATCGGTTCCGAGCACCTTCGCGAGAGTCCGCACCAGCAGAGTCTTGGCCACCCCCGGAACCCCCTCGATGAGAATGTGATGCCCCGTGAAAATCGCGATCAGGCAAAAATCCACCACCCGGTCCTGCCCGATGATGACCTTCCCCACCTCGGCGCGGGCCCGCGCCATGATTTCGGTGACAGATGGGCCCCCTTCGTCCGATGATACTTCCTCCATGATACCGGGTTCATCGCATAGAACCGGCGGAAAGGGCAAGCGGATTGTTGAAAATCGCAGGCCGGTTCCACGGCGGCGGGTCCCTTTTCGCGGGGTGGGGCGGTTTAGCGTTTAGCCGTTTTGCTGTGTAGCGGCTCCGCCCCGATGGGCTTCGTCGGGGCTTGGAAAAGCCCCGCTCCTTTGGCTGGCGCTCGAACCACGTTTGGCCCCAAGGAGGGGCGCTTTTCTAGCGCCCTGCACAACCCCCGCCGGATGCGAGGGACGGTTTTTTCTGTCATGGGGGGCTTGCCTGTTCGGCCCTTTCCTGTCTATAAGGGGATTCGCTGACATCCTCCCGACCTGCCGAGCGTTGGATCGGCGCTGACCCAGAACGCACTCCCCATGACTCCGCTTTTTCCCTCCCGCTTCCGCTCGCTCGCGCTGCTCTCGCTCTGG
>JAAYAT010000274.1 GCA_012719225.1 Verrucomicrobiaceae bacterium | reverse complement strand
AGACGATCATTCCTCCCTCTGTAGGCCAACGAAATGGGAGCCATCAGGATGCGGATCCGTCAGCGGATTTTGGCTTTTCACCCCGAACATTCACAGTAGCCCGGGAGTCATGCGGCATCGCTTGACAGAACCTGCGTCCACCAGACTCTCTCGAGCGGCGGACGCGACAGGGTTGACATTCTCCCCCAACCCAATGCTATGATTCACGACTCTCCGGCCACTCCCGAAGCGGGCCACCACTTGCCATTCTCTTCCTCCCCGTCTTTTTTCCCCAAGCCCGAACCGTCCGCCTCTTGACCCGAAGACTTCCATTGCTCCTGGCCGCGCTGCTGGTGGCGCAAACCGCGTCTTGCCTCACCGACGACGCCGCCCGTAGCACGACCTGGCACTACGACCGGGCCGGTCGCGCCTTCGCCCTCGACCTCGCCAACGGGCAGCGGCAGGAGAATGCCTACGATCCCCGGGGACTGCTGACCGCCCGCACGCTGAAAACGACCGCCGGGGCTGTCATCGCCAGCTTCGCCTGGACCCACGATGCCTCGGGCAATGTCCTCAGCCAGAGCGAGACCTGGCCGGGCAGCCCCCAGCGTGCCGCGGGAACCCGGCTCACGGAAATGAGCTACCATCCCGGCGGGCAGTTGCACCTCGAGACGATCACCGCTCCCGGAGAGGCGGTCCGGACCACCGCGTATGAGTACGACGGTGCCCTCAACCGCAGCGCGAAGGTCGTCAGCGTGGGAGGTGTGGTGGAAACGGCTACTGCCTACACCTACAACGCCGCCAATCAGCTCGTCGCCTGGACCGAGCGGGACGACGACGACGATGAAGTGCTGCGCACCGCCAGCCTGAGCTACGACACCCGCGGCAACCGCAGCGGGCAGACCATCACCCTGGCCGACGCCACCCAGCGAACCACCGCCTACCAGTGGGACCACCAGAACCGTCTCCTCGGGGTGAGCGATCCCGACGGCGGGCAGCACGCCTACGCCTACGACTACCGCACCCGGCGCATCAGCCGGGACGAACCCGGCGGGGCCACCGCGGTGAGCTGGTCGGGCGGGTTGTCGCTGGCCGAATATCCCGTGAGCGGATTGCAAGGGACCGTGGCCGATCCCGGGGAGCCGAGCGTGGAATACCGTCGCGGCCCGGACATGGGCGGCGGGATCGGGGGCTTGCTGCACAGCTTGCGGGACGGCGTGGCCAAATACAACCTCGGCAACGGCCGGGGCGACATCGTGGCGCAGAGCGATCAGGCGGGGGCCTTGACCTGGACGGCGAGCTACGAGGCTTTTGGCAAGCGCCCGCTGGAGACGGGGACAAACGCGGACCGGCAGCGGGCGAATACGAAGGAGGAGGACCCGACCGGACTGCTCTGGGAGCACTTCCGCTATCGGGATCTGGAGACGGGGGTGTGGTTGTCGAGGGATCCGGCGGGGTTCGTGGATGGCCCCAACCTCTACGCCTACGTCAGGCAGAACCCTTGGACGAAGTTCGATCCCCTGGGGCTGTTTGAACCTAGCTCTGTTGGTGCCGTGTTAATTTTCGAAGGTGCAAAACAAGTTGTCGCGAATCCTATTCCCCACGCGAAAGTTGCGGCCGGCGTAGCCGTCGTTGCGGGAGCAATTGTCGTTGTTGCAACGACCGAATCGTCAGGTAGCGGAATACCGGCGTTCAAGACGAATGCGCCGACTGCAAATCCACAACCCGTTGGAGGTGAGGTTGATCATTTCACAATGTCTCAGCAAATTTCCGATCCCGGAAAGATATCGGTCCACACTGAAGGCGGCTCCTACGACTCGAACGACGATGGAGGTTGGACGCAGACGTCGGGCCAGAATATTGGGACTCGAGGGAATCCAGACAGCGGCGGGGATTCGTCGCCAACTGAGTCCGCGAAGGAAGTTTCTATTTCCGGGCGAGGGCCAGGGTTTCCTGAACAAACAGTTCTAGGTCCCCCTAATGCTAGGGTTAGAACTTCTAATCGACCAGGAGCCGAGAAAGCCGTTGAGTTAACTTATCCGGATGGCGTTGTAAAAGACATAAGTCCAACTCGAGTGAAGGGTAGTGTTCCAAATAATCATCCGAAAGCACCTCCCGGGGCAACAACGCCGATCCACTTTGATAACCCGATTAATGTTCCAAAGGTGCAGCCACATAAACGCGTGCCGACTCAGGACGAACTCGACACTCTCGACAATGCAACCAACTGATAGATCTCAAATCTCCGTAAAAACTAGTGAGGACCACGGAGTTGTGGTCTACATTGCCGATTGGGCGCTGGCCGATGACTTTGAGGACTTTCTGGCTTCGGAGGAATATGTGAAATATGACATGACATCTGATGAAACAGGGGGGGGCAGAACGACAGGGTTTTGGTTTGGAGTTGTAGCGGATTTGCAGAAGGTTGAACAATTAGTTGAACGATATTTGGATACGGCGGCACGCAACAACTCCTAAATTTCGCAATATCGATGATGGGGGAGCTGAGTAGGACAACACTCGAATCTCGCAACCCCAATCCCCCCTCTCTTTCCCCTGTCCCCATCGTCCCTCCTGTACACACCTCGCCTTCAAGCGACCACCCCCGGGGTTCCGGCGCACCCGCTGTCGCGGGTGCATCCGGTCCCCCGGGGCAGGGACTGCAGGGGGTCATGCAACATTTCTTGACACACGCTGTGTCCACACGCTCATACTTCTCGAACAGCGGCCACGACGGGATTGACATCCTCCCCCGATCCAATGCTATGATTCACAGCAGATTTGCGACTCTCTACGCCCCCCCGAAGCGAGCCGCAACTTGCCATTTTCTCCTTCCTCGCCTTTCTCCCCAAGCCCGAACCGCCCGCCCTTGACTCGACGCCTTCCATTGCTCCTGACCGCGCTGCTTCTGGTGGTGCAATGAGAGGAAACGATGCCATCCGCCCTTACCGGCAGAGGGAACATTGGCATGTTCCGCCACGTCAATGCACTCGCCCCCAGGCGAAGAGGGATTTGCCAAACGGTGACTTTCTGAGAAAAGGCGGGGACTTCCTGAGAGAAAGTGGTGACTTCGCGTCATGAAGCAGGGACTTCGCGAGACGAAGTGGTGACTTTTTGGGCCGATTTGGGCGCTTTGGAGGGGAAACCGGGTGTTTGCCGGGCAAAATGCACGGCTTTGGTACCTTTGGGCTGCTGCGGGGTCGAGAGGTGAAAATGGGGGAAATATCGCTCGTATGCGCCCGGGGCCGTCCATTTTGGTGGAAGACTGGCTATTATCTATTGGCTCATCGCAGTGGGAGTCGGGGCTGTCCGAATATCCAATCGGCTCACCGAGACGGTTCGCCCTACCTCCGTCGAAGATCGGGATGGAAACCGAGGCTGGTTTGGCGAAGAACTATTCAGATACCGAAGCGGGTTTGGCAGTGGTAGGACGAACCGTCCCCGGTGAGCCGATTGGGCGTCCGCAGCGCTTCGACTTTCCGCCCGTCGGGACGCGATGGAGCAGAGGCGTGGAGGAAGATGCCAATCTTCCCGCGTCGGCTCACCGAGGACGGTGAGCCGACGGTCAATCCGCGACGATCTTTCCTCCTTCGCCCCTCTTGTGCCGCACCACCAACGGAACGGGCCGGGAGACCCGTTCTACGGGGCGACTTCAGCACAATGGCGTCCGTGATTTTCTCGTCGAAATCGCTATCAAAATCGAACTTCCGCCCGGCCAAGGCCACCCGTCGGCTCACCGGGGACGGTTCGCCCTACCTTTTTGTCGACGGTTTCTTGCGCATGGAAGGGCAAAGTGCGTTTCGATTTCGATTTCGATTTCGATCTCGATGGGCAGGGAATCCCACGCGCTCTACCCCAGCGCTTCCGCCGCCTGGCGGAGGATCGCTTCGGTCACGTCCCAGCCGATGCAGGGATCGGTGACGGACTGTCCTCGGGTCATCGCGGCGCGGTCCGCGAGGATGGGCTGGTTGCCCTCGACGAGATTGCTCTCCAGCATCGCCCCGAGGATGTGGCGGTTCCCCGCGGCGCGCTGGGCGACGATGGACTCGAAAACGGCGGGCATTTTCTCGTAGTCTTTAGAGCAGTTGGCGTGGCTCGCGTCGATCACCACGGTGGGGGAAACGCTGCCTCGGGCGAGCGCCTCTGTCGCCAGGGCGACGGAAGCGGCGTCGTAGTTCGGTCCGGCGTCGCCGCCGCGCAGGACGGTGTGGCAATTCCGGTTTCCCCGCGTGCTGACCATGGAGGCGATGCCCTCGGGGCTGATCCCGAAAAATGTCTGCGGAGCGGTCGCCGCCTTGAGGGCGTTGACCACCGCGGCCATTCCCCCGAAGGTGGTGTTTTTGAATCCCACCGGCATGGAGAGTCCGGAAGCCATCTGGCGGTGGGTCTGGGATTCGACGGTGCGGGCACCGATCGCGGCCCAGCAAATGAGGTCGGCGATGTACTGCGGGGTGATGGGATCGAGAAACTCGGTCGCGGTGGGCAGGCCGAGATCGACGATCTCACCGAGGAGGGTGCGGGCGATGCGGAGTCCTTCGGAGAGGTTCGCGGTGCCGTCGAGATCGGGATCCATGATGAGGCCCTTCCATCCGACCGAGGTGCGGGGTTTTTCAAAATAGACCCGCATCACGATCTCGAGGCGGTCTGCGAGTTCGTCGCGCAAGGCCGCGAGCCTGGCGGCGTATTCCAGTCCCTGGTCGGGATCGTGAATGGAACAGGGCCCCACGATGACGATAAACCGCTCGGAGCGACCCTGGAGAATCTCCTCGATCCGCCGACGGGCGGCGAAAACGGTCTCGGCCTGCTGGTTGGTCCGGCGGATTTCGTGCAGGAGCAGGGCCGGCGCCGGCAACGGCACATTGGAGACAACATTGAGGTCGGTGACTGGATCGGACATGGAAGCAGGAGGGAAAAGGAGATGACGGGGAAGGATGACTTCAGGGATTGCAGGGCCTTTTGCAAGAGTTTTCCCCGACCGCGGCTGCGAGTAGGTTGTGGAAGAAATAGCATGGCCCTCGGTCGAACGCCATTCGATTCACATCCCATAGCCGGAGAGCATCTCACCGGGGAGGACCTCTTGGCCGGGACCGAGTCGGACGAGGCAGTTCGCCCGGCTCAGGCCGAAGATGGCGTGCGATTGCTGGGTTCCCGAGAGCCGCACTCGTCCGCCCTCGCAGACCCCTCTCAGATAGTGGGGCCTGTCCCCCAGATTCGACATCGGTTCGGCGGCGATGCCGCTCAACTCGCCGAGTCCGACGCAGTTCACCCCGACTTCGCAGCCGAGCATTTTCCGGATCGCCGGGATGACGAAGAGGGAAAAGGTCACGTAGGCCGAGACCGGATTCCCCGGCAGTCCGAAGACGAGGGTGCCGTCGGGATGACGCCCGAAGACGAAGGGTTTCCCCGGCTTCACCCGGACGCGCCAGAACTCGGTCACGACACCCAGTTCGGTGAGTGCATCTTTCACGAAATCGCGTTCGCCCACCGAGACCCCGCCGGCGATGACCACGATATCCGCCACCGCGAGAGCTTCCGCGAGGACGGTTCGGACCTCGTCGGGATCATCGCAGGCATGGGAGGCCGAGCCCACCGCGCCCGCCTTTTCCACGGCGGTCTGCAGCATGGGCGCGTTGCTGTTGTAGATCTCGCCGGGGAGGAGCGGCGCGCCCGGCTCGACCAGTTCATCGCCGGTGGTGACGACCTGCACGAGCGGCTTGCCGTAGACCGGCACCTCGGGAAAACCCTGGGAGGCGAGCAGACCGATGCGGGTCGGGCTCATGATCTCGCCGCGGCGGAGTAGGATCTGTCCGGCGCAGGCGTCGCTGCCACGCCAGCGGATGTTCTCCCCCGGCTCGACCGGATCGAGCACGCGGATGTGATCTCCCTCGCGCTCGACATCCTCTTGCATGATGACCGCGTCGATCCCCTGCGGAAGAGCCGCGCCAGTGAAAATCCGGATCGCCTCCCCCGCCGCGCAGACGAGCCCGAGATCCTCGCCGGCCGACTGGACGATCTCCCCGACCCGGAGGAGGGCGCCTTTTTTCGCGTCCGCCGCCCGCAGCGCGTAGCCGTCCATCCCCGAGTTGTCGAAGACCGGTGAATCGACCGCGCCCACAATATCCTGGGCGAGCACCTGACCGAGCGCCAATTCCAGGGGAACCCATATCACAACACCGGGGGCGGTGTGTTCCAGGATGCGGCGGCGGGCTTCCGATTCCTCTAGCATGACGGGATGAAAAAGGCGGGAGCAGGCATAGTCAACAGCGGATGAACATATTTCCTCACCGGGCCAAATCACCCCGTTTTTCTCTTCGCTCGCCCCCTCTCACATTCTCCCCGCCAACAACTCGCGCTGGAAAACCAGTTCCTTGGGCAAATAATCGTAGAGCCACAGGTAGAGCTCCGCCTCCGCCAACAATTCCTGGCGCATCTCCTCGCAGCTCACGTGCATGAGTTCGGCGAACTGTTCCTCGGAAAAGTCGAGTCCCGAGAAGTCCAATTCGTGGTAGTGGGGCACCCAGCCGAAGAGGGACTCATGCCCGGCACCACGACCACGCACCCGGTCAAAAATCCACTCCAACACCCGCATGTTTTCCTGGAAGCCGGGCCAGAGATATTTCCCGTCCTTCCCTTTGCGGAACCAGTTCACATGGAAGATGCGCGGGAGTTCGGGGATGTGTTTCCGCATCTCCAACCAATGCGCGAAATACTCGCCCATGTTGTAGCCGCAGAAGGGCAGCATCGCAAAGGGGTCGTGGCGGATCTTCCCGATGGCACCCTCGGCGGCGGCGGTCGTTTCCGAACCCAGATTGGCCCCGAGAAAGACCCCGTGGACCCAGTTGAACGCTTGGAACACGAGCGGCATGGTGGTGGCGCGGCGGCCGCCGAAAATGATCGCGTCGATGGGGACGCCCTCGGGATGCTCCCAATCCGGATCGATCGCGGGGCACTGCGAGGCCGGGCAGGTGAAACGCGAATTCGGATGCGCCGCCGGCGTCTCCACAGCGGGAGTCCAGGGCTGACCGCGCCAGTCGGTGAGCTGTTCGGGCGTCTCGTCGGTGAGTCCCTCCCACCAGACATCGCCGTCGGGAGTGAGGGCCACGTTGGTGAAAATCGTGTTGCGGCGCATCGACTCCATCGCATTCGGATTCGACCGGGGCGAGGT
>JAAYAT010000273.1 GCA_012719225.1 Verrucomicrobiaceae bacterium | reverse complement strand
GCGAGGCGGAAGCGGACTACAAAGCCATTTCTCAACTCAACGAACTCGCCAACCGCCAGCGGGAACTCGCGATGAAAGCGCATGATTGGTCGGAGAGAGCGCAACGCGAAGCCGCCGAACTGGCTCGCGATCCCGCCAACGACGAAGCGGAAAAGCAATTTTCCCAGCAACAGCAGCGCGAAGCCGGGCAGTTCCGCAAGGAGCAGAACCAGGTCGAGCAACAACTCGGGGCCATGCTCAAAGACAACAACGCCGCTCTCTCCGAGGTGCTCGAAGAACAGCGCCGCCAAAGCGAATCACTCGCCAGAGAGGCCGATGTCCTCGCGCAATGGCAGGAGGCGCTCCGCAAGATCAGCCAATCCGCCACCGAGAAAAATTCCGACCAGGAGGAAGCCCTCCGCCAAGCCCTGCGCGACCAACTCGAGGCGAGAGAGGCGCACCTCGCCGAAGAGGCAAAAAAGGCCGCCGCGGATCCGCTCTCCCCCTTTTCCCGTGATCTCGAGCAGCGCAAAGACAGCCTCGCCCAACAGACCGAGGCGGTCGACCAAGGCAAGCTTCAGGAGACCCTCGCGAGGATGGAATCACAGCTCGAATCCGACGCGCAGACTCTCGCGGCACAGACAAAAGGCTTGGAACAATCCCTCCGGAACTTGCAGCAGAACGAGGCCAAATCCCACAGCGGCGAGGCCGGGAAAAATCTCGACCAAGGTGCCCGCAAGGCCGCCGAATCCGCCCGGCGGTTCACCCGGGCGCAGGAGCAGCAGAACGACGCCGCGCGGAAGGGCGACCTCGCCGAGGGACTGCTGGCACCACAGGCCCGGTCCACGATGCAACAAGGACAGGACAACCAGCGGCAATCGGCTCAATCCCTCGCCCGGGCGGCCCAGGCCCTGGCCCGGTCGGCCGGAGAAATCGGACAAACCATGGAGGGCCTCGAACCCTCTGATGCGGACGAACGCCTCGCCAGCAAGGAAGAACTCGCCGAGGGCTTTGACGAAGTGTCCCGCTCCTCCCGTTCGCAGGACGCCGAACAGGCCGCCAGCCGATCCCAGGAGGCGGCGAACTCCTTGCAACAGCTCGCCCGAAGCGCGATGGCAAAAATGGGGGCTTCCCCCGAAGGCACTCCCGGACGCCCTGACGGACCTCTACAACCGGGCGAAAACGGAGAACTCGCAGGCGATCCCAACGCCCCCGACCTCAACGAAAGCGGCAAAAAAACCGCAGACGGGGACGGCAGCGGTCTGCCCCCCGAACTGCGCAACCTCGGCATCAGCGCGGAGGACTGGGATCGCTTCAAAGGCACCCTCACCGGGGGCAACGCCAGCGCCATCGAGACCAACCTCCCCGCGGAATATCGCGAGCTCGTCGGACGCTACTTCCAAGTCATCGCCAAAGAAGCCGGCAAAAAGAAATGAACGCCCCACGCTCTCCCGCCTCCCGTAGCATTGGCTTCCAGCCCATGCCCCTCCCTTTGACGCAGAACCGGCGGGACCATCCCACCCAAGGTCTTCGGTGGAGCCTCCTCGTCCTCGTTTTCCTCGCCCTCTGCCTCCCCGCCCGGGCTCAGGAGCCACTCGCGCGGCAGGACATTTTCCGAAAACACCAGCCCGCCATCGAGTCCGCCGTTGCGAAGGCCCTGCGGTATCTCGCCTCGACCCAGGCGGCGGACGGCACCTATCCCGACTCCTATGGCCGTTCCGTCGGAGTCGTCTCCCTCGTCGGGATGGCCTACCTCTCGGCCGGCCACACCCCCGGCTACGGCGAATACGCGGAGGAACTGGATCGCTGCCTCCGCTACGTGCTCGACAGCCAGCGCGGCAACGGGCTCCTCGACAAAGGCGATTCGGGACACGGGCTGATGTATGCCCACAACATTGCCACCCTCTTCCTTTCCGAATGCAGCGGCATGGTCGACGTGGAGACCCAGGATCAGCTCGGCCCCGTCCTCGCGAGGGCCACCAAGCTCATCCTCGAAGCCCAGGCCGTCCCGAAAAATGAAAACCACGAGGGCGGATGGCGCTACAAACCCGACTCCCGCGACTCCGATCTCTCCTGCAGCGGCTGGGCGCTCATGGCCCTGAGTTCCGCCAAACTCAACGGCGCTCCCGTGCCCGACGAAGCGATCCAAAAGGCGGTCGCCTACGTCCTCAAGAACCACGATCGCGAAGAGGGCCGCTTCGGCTACACCGATCCCTGGGGCCATTCCGAGACCCTCACCGGCTGCGGACTCCTCTGCCTCGAACTGAGCGGCTACCACGGCACCGAATCGACTCCCCGATCCGGGGAATACATCCTCAAACACCGGCAGCACATCATCAACAACGCCCACGAGTACTACGCCAACTACTACAACGCCCAGGCCATGTTCCAACTCGGAGGCCGCTTCTGGGCGCAGTATGGCGATTGGATGTACACCGAATACCTCCCCAAACAGCAGACCAACGGCTCCTGGTCGAACGGCCGCAACGGAGGCACCTACGGCACCTCCATGATGGTGCTTTCCTTCACCGTTCCCTACCGCCAGCTACCGATCTATCAACGCGACGAAACCGTCGATGAACTGCCCTGAGGGAAGCGCCGGGCCGGTGGCGCTGCGTGAGCCTGACTACTGTGTCGAATACGGTCCCAAAAATTTTTCTCCGTCGAAGTGAATGAGGTGGGAGGGGTTTTCCGCGAGCCAGACGTCGGTTTCCCAGCTGATTTGGGGGAAATACTGGAGCATGGACTTTCGGGTGGAAAAGGCGGTGATGAAAACGAGGTCGGCGGTGCAGCCTGTAAAAAGCCGTTGCAGTTCGCGCTTGCGCTTGTTGTCGATGGGACCGTGACTGGTGACCGCCTCGATGAGCACCGGCCAGTTGCGGTCTTCGAGATACACCGCGACGTCGGGCATTTTTCCGTGAGGATCGAGTTCCACGCCCAGTTTTTGGAAATAGGCTTGTTCGTCTGCGGAAATTTTCTCGCCCGCGTCGCCGAGATAACAGACGTAGCCGCCGGGAGTGTAGCGCGGGCAGAATTCTTCGATGATGGCTTTGATGAGAACATTTTGGCCGCCCGCGGAAAGCCATTTTTTCGAGCCGTCAGGGAGACGGACCTCGATGCGGTTCATCTCGCGCTCCCGATGATGGAGGACGCGCAGCGAGTGCACCGTATCGAGATAAGTCGCAAGCGTCTTTTTCCATTGGCGGGTGCGGTAGGTTTGGATCAATGCGAGAGCCGAGGGTTCGATCTCGTAGCCATAGGAGGGAGAGTTTACGGGACGGTCCGGCTGGTCGGGATTGGGAATGGCCAATCCCATTTCGACAAATTGGTGAACCGTTTGGCGGCGGACGGTCTCGCGGGTATTCGGCGCGTAGGTCACGCCAAAGTGATCGCGAAACCAATCCATCATTTGAGTGATCCCAATGAACGTTCTTTTCGAATCCTTCCATTTCGTCTTTGGCGTATGACCGAGAAGGGCGAGCAAGGTGAGAGCGGAGCTCTCGTTCCGCTGCGCACGGGGAACATCAAGCTGCTGTAGAAGATCGAGGGCGTCGTCGATCTTTTTTCTGACGAGGGCCGGATCCTGGAAATTTGCGTCGGGCATGGCGAGGAAGAGTGCATCCAAAATCGTGTCTGCCGTTACCGTGTCAAGGGATTGGCTTCCCAGTTCGCGCCCCATCCGAATGAGTGATTCGCGTTCGGGATAGCGAAGGTTGCGGAGATCGGTGGCGTTGACTTGGGTGTGACCGTTGAATTGACGGAAATACGCATCGGCCAAGCTGCTGTTGAGGAAGACCGCGAGCCCCTTGGCCAAGTCGGGATCCAGCGGCTGACCGGCTTCGTGAAAATAATTGAGATGGTTCTCGAAGGCGTAGGCGGGAGCGGGAACGTCGGCGACCGATATCAAGGAAGCGACGAGGCGCCGTTTTTCTTCCTTGGCGGTGAAACGGCGGACGAGGACGTAGTCTCCGGCGGGAACCAGATGCGATTCGGAGCCGGGACAACGGCGAAACCAATTGCACTTTTTGAAGCCGTCGCGGGGCCAAGCGATTTTCCCGTTTCGGCAATGACCGGGATAGAGGAGTGGGACCGATTCGGCGGTGGCTTCCCGTTGCAAAAAATCTGCCGCACGGAAATCGACGACGCGACCGGTGCTCACGGTGATGCCGAGATCGGAGAGGGAAGCGGTGAATTGCCTCATGCGCTGGCGCACCTGGAGATCGTATTCATCGGCGACGAGATGAATGAAAAGATCGGGATCGCGCGGATCACAGAATTCGTCGCGGGGAGTGAGGCGTTCTTTGGGCGGATCGTCGAGGTGGTCGGAAACAGTGATGCGGACCGGACCTGTGAGCGGCTTTTTGACGGCGTGCAGGATCACGCTTTCCTGCAAGACATCATCCGCTTGAAACGCGGTCGTTCGGCTGTTGAACACATGGACGCCTCGCACACTCACTTCACCGAAGAAGGCATCGCGGAAAGGGCGGTAGTAGGGACCGTTGGCAAAACTGCGGGGTTGGATGCTCACCAGTTGTCCGCCCGGTTTCAGATCCTTCGCCGCAAGCCAGAGAAAGCCGGTGTAGAGATTGACGGTCTCCAAACCCAATCCGCTGAGGATGCGGCGGTGAACGGAATCGCCGGATATTTTCTTGTAGGGCGGGTTCATGATGACGCAATCGAACCGTTCTTTTCCGCCATCGAAGAGCGGACCATTTTCGAGGCACGGGGGAATGGATTGGATAAAGTCGCCTTCGATAATCTCGGCGAAAAACCCGGTGCCACACTGACGGCACAGTTCTTCGGTCAGTGCCATCGACTCTCGCAAAAACGGGATCAGACGCGGATCCACCTCGTAAGCGGTGACGGCGATTCGTCGGGGACGCGGATGTTGGCGGAGTGCGTGCAGCACGAAAGCGGCGGTCAACATCCCGGCACCGGCACCCGGATCGAGTACGGAAAGTTCCTCCGGTACAGGATCGAAAAAACCGGCCATGAAAGAGGCCACGGCGACCGGAGTGAAATACTGCCCCAAGGCTCCACGTTGAGCGGGATCGAGACGCTCGTAAGCGTAGAGACGCAGATCCTCCACCTTATCGAGAAGGCTGGCGAAGGTGACGTCGGGTTCGACCAGGGTTGGTACGCTCATGCTTTCGATCGCCCTTCCACTTCTATCCAAAGGGATGGAGCAACGGTATGGACTCTTATGAAACTTCCCCGCTGACCGGGGTCGAGGCGAACCCGAGTGGCCCGCTTGGCGGCGAAGATAGCGTTCCTCGCGAACGCACGCCAGTACAAGATTACCCGGAGAGATCGAATCCGATGCGAGCCGCCGCCGCATCGCGGGCCTGTCGGCCAAACCGCCGCACAGGATCACGCACGGAAAAAACCTTGCGCTTCCCCACAGTTGCGCATTAATACAAATATGATCCGCACGAGACAATCCCTTCCACCGCTCCTGGTTCTCCTTCTCTTGGTTTTTTCTCTCGCCGGTTCGCTACGAGCCCAGGACCCGACTGGTGACGAGGTGGGTGAGCTGCCCGTCACCGAAGTGACCTCGCCGACAAGGAATACTACACCAACATGAACCCGGAAATCAGCACCGGAGCCGTCGGCATCCCCCGCGAATACGGCGTGCGGGTGGGAATGGAGTTCTGAAAAAGCGGATCCGATTTCCCAATCCTCCCGTCACCCCAACTCCTCGCGAATCTCCGCCGCGATCTCGAAAGAACGCAAGCGGGCCACGTGATCGTGGATCTGAGCGGTGCAGATCAGTTCGTCGGGCCCCGTTTCCGCGAGGAATCGCGCCAACTCGCGACGCACCGTCGCAGGCGAACCCACAATCGAGCAGGCCAGCGACTCCTCCACACCCGCTTTTTCCATGGGAGACCACACGCCCTCGAGCGTATCCACAGGCGGAGCGAGAGGCCCCGGCACGCCCCGGCGCAGCGCGATGAACTGCATCTGCAGCGAGGTCATCAAGCGACGCGCCTCCTCGTCCGTATCCGCCGCGAAAAAATTGACCGCCAGCATCAGGTAGGGTTTCGGGCATTGCGCGGAAGGGACGAACTCGGACCGATACACCTCCATCGCCCGCCACATCGCGGCGGGGGCGAAATGCGAGGCGAAAGCGAACGGCAGACCGAGGGCGGCGGCGAGCCGGGCGCTGAACAAGCTCGAACCCAGCAACCAGATCGGGACCTCGAGTCCCTCTCCCGGCACCGCGCGCACCTGTTGTCCGGGAGTGGCGGGCTGGAAATAGGATTGCAGTTCCGCGACATCCTGCGGAAACGTGTCGGCCCCGCCGGGGAGGTGACGGCGCAGAGCGCGGGCGGTGACCTGGTCCGTCCCCGGCGCTCGGCCCAACCCCAAGTCGATACGCCCCGGATAGAGCGAGGCGAGCGTGCCGAATTGCTCGGCGATCACCAGCGGCGCGTGATTCGGCAGCATCACCCCGCCGGACCCCACCCGTATCGTGGACGTGCCTCCCGCGACATGCCCGATGACGACAGAAGTCGCCGCGCTGCCGATGCCCGTCATACTGTGATGCTCCGCCAGCCAATAGCGATGGTAGCCCCAGCGCTCGGCATGTTGCGCGAGATCGAGCGTATTGCGGAACGCGAGAGCGGCATCCCCGCCCGCGATGATGGGACATAGATCGAGAATGGAAAAAGGAATCATGATGGATTTCGTTGCTTGCTCCGATGTTTCAGCCGGACCCTCTGAATTTTCAGCCCGCCCCGCTTGGTCGGCCCTGCCCGCTCCCGGCTCGCTCCCTGCCAATAGACGCTCCCCCCGCCGGAACCTTGCACCGGCACGCCGCACACTCCACCGCCCTTCCGCCTCGGCCCTCAGAGGACCTTGGGAGGCCCCGCCGACTCATCGTAATGGACCGCATCCGGTGAGATCGCCCCGCCCGAGACGATGAAGGTCATCGCCTCGTCGAAGGTCCAGTTCGTCGAGATGACATGCTCCACCGGCACGATCTCCAGATACCCCGAAGTCGGGTTCGGCGTCGTCGGCACATACACCGCCGCGAGGAGCCGCCCGCTCGCACTGTCCACCAGCGTGCGCGTCACCAGCCCCACCGTCTTCATCTCCGACGACGGGAAATTGATCAGCACGACCCGCTGGACATCCCCCTTCGGCTTGTCCTGCAGCACCTGGAGGAACTTCTTCACCGACCCATAGACCGTCTTCACCAGCGGTATGCGATCCAGTAGTCCCTCGAAAAATCCGAAAAGACTGCGCCCGATCACATTCGTCGTGAACCATCCCAGCAGGAACAGACTCGCCACCACCAACACCACCCCCACCACAGACAGCATCGCCTCTGACTCCAACATCTCCGCCACCTCGGGAAAGCGCGGCGACGCCTGCTTCCCCAGCCACTTCACAAAGGGCGACCCGATCCCCGAGAGCATCTTGAAGAGAAACGACAGCACCAGCCACGTGATCCACAGCGGGATGATCGAAATCAGCCCCGTGATAAAATAGCGTTTCAGCGAATTGTGAGGGCGCGGGGAATCGGGGGGAGAAGGAGCTTTCATCAGACAGGCCCCACTCTCCCACAGCCTTTCCCCCCCGACAAGCGGACCTCCGTCCCCCACCGAGGCATTTTCGCCTTGAAACCACCGCCCCATTCGCCACTCTATCTCATACCCATTTTCTACCACCCCCCATGACCGACGACCCGACCCCGCCCTCCCCCGACAAACGCCCCGAGAACATCCCCGCTCCCCCTCCCCCGCG
>JAAYAT010000024.1 GCA_012719225.1 Verrucomicrobiaceae bacterium | reverse complement strand
GGGGTTGGTGTGTTTCAGGATGGCGACGGCGGGACGACGGAATTCGAGGATGAGTTCCCGGCCGCGGCGATGTCGAGCACGTTGGTGTAGCTGAGGCCCTTGCCCTGGATTTGTTTGAAGTGATCGCTGAAATCCCCGTAGAGGGAGGCCTTTTGGTGCGGGTTTTCGCCGTAGCGGAGTTCCTGGCAGAGGGGGAGGCTGATCGAGAAAGAGGCTTCGGTTTCCTGCGTGTCGTTGAGGTAGGCGGCGATCGCGGCGTCGTAGGCGGCGGTGCGTTGGAAAACCTTGACCGCGAGACGCTCGCGGGTTTTCAGGGTGGTGGTGCCCTTGTGCTCGTCCATTTCCGAGAGCACGACGGCGTAGTCGGCCGGGTCCACCACGACGGTGACGGCCTCGTGGTTTTTCGCCGCCGAGCGGAGCATCCCGGGTCCCCCGATATCGATCTGCTCGATCGCCTCGGCGTGCGTCACGTCCCCCTTGGCGATGGTTTGCTCGAAGGGGTAGAGGTTCACCACGACGAGGTCAATCGGGACGATGCCGTGGTCGGCGGCCTGCTCGCAGTGCGCGGGCAAGTCGCGGCGATAAAGGAGGCCACCGTGTACCTTCGGATGGAGGGTCTTGACGCGCCCGTCGAGCATTTCGGGAAAACCGGTGAAGTCCGAGACTTCGGTCACCGGAATGTCCAGGTCGGCGATGTACTTGGCGGTGCCGCCGGTGGAGAGGATCTCCACACCGTGGCGGTGGAGACCTCGGGCTAGCTCGTCGAGGCCGTTCTTGTCTGAGACGGAAAGGAGGGCGCGGGATATGCTCATAAGCGTGTTGTCGCAGCATTATCACCGAAGGCAGGCGACGCAAGGTGAATTCCGCAAAAGAAAGCACCCACTTCGGCAAAGGCCCCGAAGAAAGGAAAAAGGCTCACAAACTCTAAAATATATCGTGAAACATTTTAAAAAAGGCTTGCCATTTATTTAAGTTTCCTTAATATTTCATCGAACTTAGTGATTACCATCCAACGACATGAAATATTTTTCCCTGCTGCTACTCGGGTTCGCGCTCCTGTCCACTTCCTGCAAGAGTACCAAAACGGCTTCGACGAATCCGTATCAGAACAATCCCTATTACGGTTCTTCGGGAAGCACGACGGACTACTCGAGCTCCACCTCCTCGTCCAATTATCCCAGCTACACGGAGAGCACCTACGCGCCGCCCGCGTCCGTGCCGGGACCCTCGGTTCCGAGCGTGCCGTCCGTGCCGACCTACAACAAGCCCACCGCTCCGTCCTACACCGGCACTTCGAATCCCTACACCAATCCCGCGGGCAGCTCCAGCTCCAGGACCGCATCGAGCGGCAGTCACACCGTGGCGAGCGGTGAGAATCTCTACCGCATCAGCCTCAAGCACGGGACCACGGTCGCGGCGATCAAGAGCGCGAACGGTCTCACCAGCGACACGATCCGCGTCGGACAAGTCCTCCGTCTCCCCTGATTATTTTCCCTCCCTGTCATGGAAGTCCTTGCCACCGATCTTACCGCCCCCTGCTGTGACGACTCCTTTGCGGTCATTCCCCGCAACTGCGACACGGCGGTGGTGTATTGGAACCTCACGAGTCAGCGTCAGACCTATCACCCGGCGGTGCGTCTCTGTCTCCAGATCAATGGGAAAGAGTCCGATGCGGAGGAGATGATCATCCTCCACCGCGAGTCGGGCCACTTTATCGTGCCGCTCCTCGCCGAGGATCGCGAGTACTGTATCGCCTTGGGGTGGACCGATGCGACGGGTTTCCGCTCTCTTTTTGAGCAGCAGGTACGTCTCCCCGATTACCCGCAGGAAACCGTCGGCGCGATGAGCTCGTCGCTCAGCTACCGCGGGGCGCACTTCTGGCCCAAGGGGCACGGGACCTCGGTGAATTGAGGGGAGAAAAATCCCAACCCCTCATCGTGTGGCCGCCACTTCCGGAGTTCCCAACGACCCCCAGCTCGAGGCGTTTCTCGAGCACCTCTCGGTGGAAAAAAACAGATCCCACCACACGCTCGCCAATTATCACCACGCCATGACCCGATTCCGGGAATGGCTGCCCTCCGGAAAAACCTGGGAGACCGTCTCGGCGGACGATCTTCGCGATTACCTTTTCCAGTGTATGCGCGAGGAGTGGGCGCGCGCCACGGTGAGGCTGCATTTTGCGGCTCTGCGCAGTTTCTACCAGTATCTCACCCGTCGCGCGGGGCTGCGGGTCAATCCCGTGGCGGAGGTGCAGTTGCCCAAGGCGGAGAAAAAACTGCCCGTGGTGCTGAACCAGCAACAGGTCATCGAACTCATCGAAAAACCCTTTCAGATCGTTCAGCCGAAGCAGGCACCCTCGTGGACGGCGGAGCGCGACTCGGCCATCCTGGAGCTTTTCTACAGCTCGGGGATTCGTCTCGCCGAACTGGCGGCCCTCGATGTGGCCGACTTCGATCTGCACAGCGAATGTGTGCGGGTCCTGGGAAAGGGCGGCAAGGAGCGAGTCTGTCCCGTCGGCACCCCGGCGGCGGAGGCGATTCATCGCTACCGCAATGCCGCCCGGGTGCTCGAGGGCGCTCTCTTTCTCAGCAAGGTGAAAAAGCGGCTCACGACCCGCGCGATCTCGGACGTTTTTAAGAAATACCACGCCCTCTGCGATATTCCGCAAAACGCCAGCCCGCACAAGTTGCGCCACAGTTTTGCAACCCATCTCCTCGACAACGGCGCGGATCTCCGCAGTGTCCAGGCCCTGCTCGGGCACGCGAGCCTCTCCACCACCCAGATCTACACCCATGTTTCGATCGAGCGGATGAGGCGGGTCTACGACGAGGCTCATCCGCGGGCCTGATCGGTTGAGGCCGCACGACAGAGAAGCGGGTGGAATTTTGTTCCCCTCGACACGATTCTCGCATAAGAGTGTCGATGCTATGAGTTTTCTCAGTCGTGCGGTTTTTGGAGGGGTTCTGGCCTTGGTGTCGTTGTTGGCGACAGCGGAATCCCGCGCTCTGGAATACTTGCGCACCGTGGACGGGAAAGAGTTTTACGACATTTCGATCCTGGGGGTGGATCGCCACGGGCTGAGTTTTCGCCATGAGAAGGGCATCGCCAAGCTGCCGTTTTCCTCTCTCCCCGAGCGTCTTCGTCGGCATTATGAGGCGGACTCGGACGAACCGCGGAGAACGGAGGAGGAGTTGGAATGGGAGAAAGAATGGGAAGAGGAAGAAGTTTGCCTTCCCTCGCCGGTGCTGGTTCGCGCCCGCAGCCGGGTGCGGTTCCCGCATCCGAGCCTCGTTCCCGGCGGCGGTTGTTGTCCGGGATCCTCCGTGTGGCCTCTCTGGTGGCCCCGCTATTCCCGCGTCCACGAACTGACCCGTCCCTACTGCCGAGAACTTGCGGTGCGGGAATTTCTCTACCGCTCCGGGCTCCTCGCCGCGCCGCGCGGGATGCGGGAAAGGGTGGTTTTTCGCTGATTTGGGGACGGGCGAATATCTTTCGATTGCGAAACTCAGCCATTGGCTCCCCTCCGTCGGTGTAGTATAATATCCCGCTATGATGGGACCAGACGACATTGGCGAAAGGAGACAGGTGAATCACACGCCGACGATTGCTCTGAGTATCGCGGCCATTCTCCTGCTGATTGTAGGGGCGCTGAGTTACCGGGATTATTTGCGGACCAGTTTTGAAAAAGAATTCGCGGAGAAAGAGGCGCGTCTCATGCAGCGTCAGGGTTACCCCGCCTCACCGCAGGCGCTGCAGGGCGCACCGGGACAGGTCTACCTGCAGAACGGCGTCCCGGTGAATGCCCAGGGCGTGCCGTTGAATCAACCGGGAGGCAATCCCGCCCAGGCACCGGTCGGCTTCCAGCCCCCCGCGCAGAATCCTGCGTATGACGCCCAGGGGAACCCCATCGCATCCGCCCCGGCGGCCCAACCCCGATATCCGGAGACCGGGAATCTCCCCCTGCCGAACGATCCGGAACTGGAGAGCATTCGTGCCTCCCTCGATCAGGCGCGGGAGCAGGGGCGATTGACCGAGCAACGATACAACCAGCTCGCCGGCAACGTGGATAGCGATGCGCGCGAAGCCGCCGCGATGGCCGCCGGCGAGGGAACCGGTTCCACGGCGATCACGGAAGAGCTGCCCGACTTTCTGCGGGAGGCCGTGGAAAATCCTCCGGGCGGAAATCCCGAGGTCGAGGCGAGGCTCGAACGCATGAGGCAGCAGGTGGTCGCCGCGCCCTCTCTCGGAAAAGTGACGAGCTACAACAAGGATTGGGGGGTCGTCACCTTTGACGCCGGTGCCAGTCAGGGGGTGAAAGTGGAGCAGCGTTTCGCCGTTCGGAGAGGCAGTGAAATCCTCGGATGGATCAAGGTGGATGAAGTCCGCGAGGATCAATCCATCGCGATCCTCGTGACAAAAAATCGCAACAGCGATACGGCGCTCAAGCCGGAGGTCGGCGACGATCTCATCGACTTCGAGTTGTTCTGAGCAGGAACATCTTCGGGGGAGCCTCTTCCTTGCGATGTCACAGATGATGCTGCCGATATGTTGAATTCCAGAGGTGTAGCGGTATCTGTCTGTCAGGGGCTGCTGGGGGTGCTCTTGCTTTTGCTCGCCGTTCCGCCGTCGCGGGCGGCCGAGGGAGCGGATGCGATCATCCCTCTCGCCGAGAAATACTGCACCGAATGTCACCTCGCGCCGCCGCCCTCCGCCTTCACCCGCGAGCATTGGCACCAGCTCTTCGGCCTGATGGGGACGTGGATGGGGCAAAAGGACATCCCCATCGACGAGGACGAGTACCGCGAACTGCTCGATCACTATCTCGCGCACAGCCCCGAGAAGATGGAACCCATCCCGGACGATCTCGAGGAGAGCCTGCTTCGCTTTGAAAAAGGGGAGGTCGGCGTCGAGTGTACCTCGGATCGCCCCAAGATCACCCACGTGAATATCACCGATCTCGACAGGAACGGGAAACCCGACATTCTCATCTGTGACGATGTCAGCGGCCGGGTCTCATGGATCCGGATCGAGGACGGGAAATGGAACGAAGTCTACCTCGCCGATATCGTGACTCCGGTGAAAACGACGGTGTTCGATTTCAACGGAGACGGTCATCTCGACATCGTGGTGGCCTCGCTCGGTTTCATCAGCCCCACCGACGACCTGATCGGGTCCGTCTGGCTGCTGGTCAATCGCGGGGACATGAGCTTCGAACCTCTCCGGCTCGTCGGCGACGTCGCCCGCGTCGCCGACGTGCGACCGGCGGATTTCAACCGGGACGGCAAGATCGATTTCATCGTGGCGAAGTTCGGCTGGCGGAAATCGGGCGGGCTGATGTGGCTGGAGCAGGTCACGCCCACCCTTTTCCTGCAGCACGAGATCGTCGAGATCAACGGGGCGATGCAGGTCGAGGTGCTCGACTACGACGGGGACGGGGAGCTCGACTTCGTGGCCTTGATCGCGCAGGAGCACGAGAGCCTCGTGCTGTTTCGGAATGACGGGAGAGGCACCTTCGAGACCGAGGTGCTCTATCGCGCCCCCCATCCCGGCTACGGAACCTCCGGTTTTCAGCTCGTCGATCTCGATCAGGACGGTGACCTGGACATCCTCGTCACCAACGGGGACATGATGGACGAGATTTCCCTGGCAAAACCCTACCACGGCCTGCGCTGGCTGGAGAACATCGACGGTGTCTTCCACCCCCGGGACCTCGTTCGCATGACCGGGGCCTACTGCGCACGGGCCCACGACATGAACGGGGACGGCCATCTCGACATCGTCGTCTCCAGCCTCAATTTCACCTGGGGCGAGCACGACGAGCCCAGTCTGATCTGGCTGGAGAACGACGGTCGGCAAAATTTCACCGCCCGCAAGATCTTCTACTCGCCCACCAACCTCGCGGCGATGGACGTCGGCGACATCAACAACGATGGGATCCCCGACATCATCGTCGGCGGCTTTCATTTCCCCGGTCCGCTCGGGCGCGACGCCCGCGTCACCGCCGTGTTCGGCACGGGGAAACTCCGGTCCGAAGAGAAGGCGGAGTGACCCCGGCGAACCCGGAAAGCCGGAACGCGACGGGACGGAAACTCACGGCCGCTTTTTCGCGAGGAAATACTCGACCGAATCGACGAGGGCGCGCCAGCTCGCCTGGATGATGTTGGTGCTGACCCCGACGGTGCCCCAGTTGGCGTGTTGGTCCGAGCTGAGGATGAGCACCCGGGTCTTGGCCGCCGTGCCCATGTGGCTGTCGACGATGCGGACCTTGTAGTCCTCCAGCTCCATCTCGTCGATGCAGGGGTAGGCGGGACGCAGCGCCTTGCGGAGGGCGGCGTCGAGGGCGTTGACGGGACCGTCCCCCTCGGCGACGCGATATTCCTCGACGCCGTTGACGACCACCTTGACCGTGGCAGAGCAGGCCTGGTAGTCGCGCTCGCCGTCGCGGCGGAAGGTGCAGTGGTATTCCTTCAGTTCGAAGAGAGGGGTGTAGGTCCGGAGATGCTTGCGGATGAGCAGCTCGAAGCTCGCCTCGGCCGCTTCGAATTCGTAGCCCTGCTCTTCGAGTTCCTTGAGACTCTTCAGGATCGCGAGAGCTTCGGGGCTGCCTTTGGTCACGGGGAGCCCGAGTTCCTCCGCTTTCATCAACACATTGGACTGGCCGGAAAGTTCCGAGACGAGGATGCGCTGTCGGTTCCCCACCGTCTCGGGGGCGATGTGCTCGAAGCTGTGGGCGAGCTTTTGCACCGCGTTGACATGCATGCCGCCCTTGTGGGCGAAGGCGGTGGCGCCGATGTAGGGCGCACGGATGTTGTGGGCGCAGTTGGCGAGATCGTCGATGAAATGGGCGAGGTGGGTCAGTTGGGAAATGTCCGCCACCACCGGGCGATCCATCTTGAGCTGGAGATTGGGGATCACCGTGGTGAGGTTGCAATTGCCGACCCGCTCGCCGTAGCCGTTCACCGTACCCTGGACCTGGGTCGCGCCGGAGAGGATGGCGGCGAGGGCGTTGGCGACACCGACTCCGGTGTCGTCGTGGGTGTGGATGCCGACCGGGACGCCGAGGGCGCGGAAGACGATCTCCGCGATCTCCACGACTTCGTGGGGCATCGTGCCGCCGTTGGTGTCGCAGAGGACGAGCCAGTCGGCCCCGCCCTCCTTCGCGGCGGCGAGGGTGGCGAGGGCGTGCTCGGGGGCGTCCTTGTACCCGTCGAAAAAGTGTTCGGCGTCATAGACGACCTCCTTGCCGTGCTCTTTGAGATAGCGGGTCGTGTCGCGGATCATGGCCTGGTTTTCCGCCTCGGTGGTGCCGAGGATTTCGGTGACGTGGAGACGCGAACTCTTGCCGAAAAAGGTGATCACCGGCGTGTTGGCCGCCAGCAGGGTGCGGACCTGGGCGTCGTCCTCGACCGCGGTGTCCTTGCGGCGGGTGCTCCCGAAGGCGGCGATGCGGGCGTTTTTCCAATCCAAGTCAGCGGCGCGTTCGAAGAAGGAGACATCCTTGGGATTCGAGCCCGGCCAACCGCCTTCGATGTAGTGCATCCCGAAATCGTCGAGTTCCCGGGCGATGCGGATCTTGTCGGTCGAGCTGAAGTTGACGCCTTCGCCCTGGGTGCCGTCGCGCAGGGTCGTATCATACAATTTTACTTCGGGATGTGTGTTCATGGGAAGGGAGGGAGACAGGGTAGAGTCCGTGACCGGAGAGGGTCAAGCCGGGAGCCGGGGCGATGCGGGGACACGGGGGAGCGGGCGGGGGAGGGCGATCCCGACTCGGCTTGCTCTGGCATGGAGGAAAAAAGACCGATTCGCAATCACCCGGCGGTTCTAGCCGATAATGGTTGCGTTGATAATAATGGAGCGAAGAATGGTGCGATCCATGGCCATGCGGGGGCAGGATACCCCAAGCTGGGAGCCGCGCAATCCCTTATTCCTGACCAGTTCCCCGTACCGGAGAGCTTCCGTCCAGAAAAAAGGCTGATTTATTGAGTGTGATTCGAAATTCGTAATTCATCATTCTTCCATGATCCATGTCCATCACTTTCCTTTGAAGACTCTCGTCGCTTTGTCATTGGGGACCGTCGTGCTTGCCGCGCCGGACGCACGCGCTCAACTGACGGCACGCGACATCGAAGAGCAAAAAGTCATCTCTACGACCCGGCCGGATGGCCGGTTGCGCAATTTTTATTCTGTAAATTCGGCGATTAGGT
>JAAYAT010000272.1 GCA_012719225.1 Verrucomicrobiaceae bacterium | reverse complement strand
CCTCAATGAAATCATCGCCGCCAACGAAATCCGCGATTTCGTCAAGGTGGCCGAGGCCCTTCACGAGAAGAAAATCGCCGCCATCGCCGACCAGATCGCCTCCAATCCGTCCGTCAAATGGGTGCTGATCGCCGGCCCGTCGTCCTCCGGCAAGACCACCTTTGCCAAGCGCCTCGCCATCCAGCTGCGCGTCAACGGGCTGCGCCCGGTCACCCTGGGCACCGACGACTACTTCGTGGACCGCGCACACACCCCGCTCACCCCCGAAGGCGAATACGACTTCGAGCACCTGCACGCCGTGGACGTGCCGACGCTGAACCGCGACCTGGCCGACCTCGACGCCGGCAAAGAAATCCAGCTGCCGACCTTCGATTTCCACAGCGGCACCCGCACCTACAAGGGCCGCACCATGAAACTCGACGAAGACCAGGTCGTCATTCTCGAAGGCATCCACTCCCTGAATCCCGAGCTGACCCCGGGGCTGCCCGATCCCCGCAAGTTTCATATCTACATTTCCGCGCTGACCCAGCTCAACCTCGACAACAACAACCGGATCCCCACCACCGACAACCGCCTGCTGCGCCGGCTGGTCCGCGACCACCGCTACCGCGGGCATTCCGCCACCCGCACCCTCGAAATGTGGCCCAACGTCGGCCGCGGCGAGCGCGCCTGGATCTTCCCCTTCCAGGAGGAAGCCGACGCCGTCTTCAACTCCGCCCTCGATTACGAACTGGCCATCCTGTCCGTTCTCGCCCGCCCCCTGCTGTCGGAGATCAAGCCCGACCAGCCCATCTACGCCGAAGCCCGGCGCATGCTCGAATTCCTGTCGCATTTCCTGCCCCTGGCCGCGGACGTGCCCCCCCCCACCTCCATCATCCGCGAATTCGTCGGCGGCTCGGACTTCGATTACTGATCCCCGTGCCGCGTCTCGCCATCCGTTGCCGCGTTCTCCCCGCCCTCCTGGCCGTCCTCCTGCCGTGTTCCGCTCCCGCCGCCCCGGCGCCGGAGGCAATCGCCCTTGTCCGCCAATACGTCGCCGAAGAGCTGCACGGGGATCTCGAGGCCCTGGCCGGCGTGGATCTGGCCACGCTCGAAGGCCACCCGCTCTACGGCGCCCCGGGCCGCACCTTCGACACCGATGACTGCAATCTCGTCCGCGCCCTGTTCGATGTTCTCTATGCCGAGGCCCTGCCGGGACTCTCCCTGCCGGAGATCGGAACCGGGCGCGCCTATCGCGGGGACACCCTCAACACCTTCCACACGCTCTTCGGCCGTCCGATCCCCGGCCGGCCCGGGCGTTTCGCCGGGCTCGAACGCCATCATCCCTCCGACGAACTCCGCGCCCGCGCCGCGGCCTTCCACCGCACCTATCACACCCTCGGCAATCTCGCCCCGCTTCCCAACCGCTCCGCCGGTCGCCTCACGTTCAATACCTATCGCGGCACCCATCCCCAATGGCGCGATGCCTTCCCCGCCTTTCTCGAAAACCTCCGCCTGGCCCT
>JAAYAT010000271.1 GCA_012719225.1 Verrucomicrobiaceae bacterium | reverse complement strand
CGCCGCTACTACAACGGCTCGGTCCGCGATCTCAACAATCTCGTGGAATCGTTTCCCTCCAACCTTGTCGCCCGTTTCGGTGGTTTCGGGAGCGCCTCCTTTTACGAGGTGGAACGAGCCTCCGACCGGCTCCCTCCGGATCTCGCCCGACAACTCCGCGATTCCTGAGCGGCCCCCGCTGATGAAAACGTTTCTCTTCCTTCTGTTCTGGTGCTTTCTCACGGCTTTCGCCAGCGCCGATGAGGCCATCCTGTCTTTTCACTCCCGCCTCAAAGTGGAGTGGAGCGGCGATCTTCTGGTGACCGAGACCCTCCGCGTCTCTTCGGAGCAAAACCAAATCCGCCACGGAATCTACCGGGATTTCCCCCAGCTCTATCGCGGATTCGGAGGGCTCCGCGAAAAGCGACCCTTTGATGTTCTTGCGGTCACCCGCAACGGCGTTTCGGAACCCTACGTGGTGGAAAAACACCAAGCCGGTGTCCGCCTCCGCATCGGCAGCAAAGAGACCGTTCTTCCCCGCGGCATCCACACTTTTGTGATCCGCTATCGCACCAGTCGCCAGCTCACCACGTTCCCCTCGCACGACGAACTCTATTGGAATGTGACCGGCAACGAGTGGGCCTTTTCCATCGTCGAGGCCAGTGCCGAAGTGATTCTTCCCGATGGGATCACCCTCACCGGCATCGAGGGGTATCTCGGTCCCGAGGGGTCGAAAGAACGCCCCGTCGCCGGACGGGATCCAGCAAATGCCCTTGCCGCCGGACGCGCACTCGCTCCGGGCGAAGGTTTCACCATCGTCGCCACCTGGCCGCCCAAGTCGCTGGCATCCGAGGCCTACCCGTCCGTCTCTACCACCGTGTGGAAAGACAATCCGCTCCTCCTCGCCGGGGTCGGCTTGCTGCTGGTGATGACGGGATGGCATCTGTTCGCCTGGATCCGGGTCGGCCGCGATCCCTCGCCCGGTCTCGTCATTCCCCAATTCGAGCCGCCCCTGGGCTGGTCTCCCGCCGCCGTGCGGATGCTACGCCGCATGGGCTTCGACAACACTTGTTTCAGCGCGGCGGTGATGGGGCTCGCCGTGAAAAAGCGGATTTCCATCGGAGGAACCCGGAAAAAGCCCGTTCTCCACCGGATCGAGGAGCCGCCACGGGAGGCGCTCGCGGAGGAGGAACTGGCCCTGTTCCAGGCGCTCCTGGGAAAACGCGGAAGCCTGGAACTGGTTCAGCAAAACCACCGCACCGTCTCGGCGGGGCGTTCCGCCCTGCACCACGCTCTGAAAGCGGCGCTGGCAAAATCTCATTACCGCACGAACCTGCGCTATTGGATTCCGGGGCTTCTCCTCGGGGTCGTCGCCGTCGGGCTTCTCCTGCTCGGTTCTCCGAAGCCGAAGGAGGCGGGATTCATGGTCCTGTGGCTCTCGATCTGGACCTTGGGCACCGGGGCTCTGGTGTCCGCTGTGATCTCCGGCTTTCGCAGCGGGAGTTGGCGGGCGGCCTTGCCCAAAGCGCTCTTCGCCATTCCCTTCGTGATCGGTTGGATCGCGGGTGTGGCGCTCCTTTTCCATTCCGCCGGACTGATTGTTTGCGGTGCGTTTGTCGCGGGTGCGCTCGTGAACCTCTTCTTTCTCCATTGGAACAAAGCCCCCACCGCTCGGGGGCGCGAGATTCTCGATCATATCGATGGGTTCCGCCACTATCTCGGGGTCGCCGAAGAAGACCGCCTGCGCGGATTCGAGGGACCGCAAAAAACGCCGGAACTGTTCGAGAGATTTCTTCCCTACGCCCACGCCCTCGATGTCGAGCAGGCGTGGTCGCGGCAATTTTCCGCCATCCTCGCGGCGGCCTCCGCTTCGCCGACTGACGGCACCGCCACCGGCTATCGTCCCACTTTCTACACCGGGAGCCACACCGGATTCGATGGTGCCATGGCCGCTGCCGCGCTCGGTGGCGCTCTCAGTTCCGCCCTCACCACCGCCTCGACCTCGCCCAGTTCTTCCGGCAGCGGAGGAGGCGGTTCGTCCGGTGGAGGCGGCGGAGGCGGGGGAGGAGGCGGATGGTAGTCGGGCCGCGACAAGAAGGGCTCGACCGCGGCGTTTCCGACCGGTAGATTTGCTCCGCATGGAAAAGTCCTCCCGTCGCACCTTTCTGATTTCCACCCTCGCCGTCGCCACCGCGGTGGCGGGGTTTTTTCTCGGGCGGGTTACCGATCCGGATTCCCTCCCGGCGGCGTCTGCTCCGGCTCTCGACGCGCCGCTCATCGGGATCGCGAGCCTGACGAATGCGAATTACGTGCGTGCGGTGCGGGATTCGGGCGGCATTCCCATCGTGCTGCCGAATACCGATGGGAGCGTGGCGCGCATCGACGATTATCTCGCTCTCCTCGACGGATTGCTCATGCCGGGCGGGGCCGACATCCCGCCGTCGGAGTACGGCGAGGAACCTCACGAGACCGTCGAGATTCTCGACGAGGCGCGTTTTCAATTCGAAAAAGCGCTCATCACCGCCTGGATGGAAAAGACCGACAAACCGCTCCTCGGCATCTGTCTCGGCAGTCAGTGGATCAACGTCGCGAGCGGCGGTTCGCTGGTGCAGGACATCCCCTCCGAATTCGACGTGAACCACCGGGACACCCATCATCTCGTCGCGATCGAACCCGACTCGCGCCTCGGCCGTATCTTCGGGGCGACCGAGCTGGAGGTGAACTCCTGGCATCACCAGGCCGTGCGAAAGCTCGGCGAGGGCTTGCGCATCGTCGCCAGAAGTCCCGACGGCGTCGTCGAAGCGACCGAGACGACCGATCCCGACAGATTTCTCATCGGAGTGCAGTGGCATCCCGAAAAGCTGATGCCTGACAATACCGCCCAGGCAAAGCTGATCGAGGCCTTTATCGAGGCCGCCGCGCGGAAGAAGGAGACGCGGTGAGAGACGTGAGCGATCCGCTCTCTCACATTCACACTCACACGAGGTCCACGATGGAGCCGAAG
The DNA here is from genome assembly GCA_012719225.1 of Verrucomicrobiaceae bacterium. Lineage (GTDB taxonomy): Bacteria > Verrucomicrobiota > Verrucomicrobiia > Verrucomicrobiales > DEV007 > Arctic95D-9. Next base: position 6,577 of record JAAYAT010000271.1, on the reverse strand, counting down.
TCGGCGTCGAAGAGGCGCTTGTAAATGCGGGTGGCGATGCCGTCGGTCATCTTCGCGAGCACGTCGCAGACGACGCGGGCGCGGCCGGTGATGTCGGGCTGGGAAAAGATGAGCGTTTCCTCCTCGTCCGAGAGGAGACGATAATGATCGCGCCCCGGTGCGGACGGATGGATGTAGAGTCCGGCGAAGACGTCGAAGAGCCGTGAGAGGATGTATTCGGATTTGCGGTCGAGTTGCTGGAGCTGCTGACTTTTGAAGACGAGGTCGAGGGAGATGCGCTTGTAGAGCGCGCAGGCCTCCTCGATGGCGGGGTCGATCACGAGGCGGTAGCGATGCCGCGCGGTGCGGTCGCTGAGAAAACCGCTGGTCTCCTCCAGCTCGGCCGCATTGATGAAGGCCCCGATTTTTTTCCCGACGGTGGATTCGATGCGACCGCGGCGGATGGTGTCGAGCAGTTCCTCGACGAGGGCGGACTCCGGCGAGTTGAGCGTTCGCGCCGCCGCCCATTTTTCGATTTTGTCGACGGGGAGGAATCCGGCTTGGATCCCGTCGGCGATGTCATTGAGCGAGTAGGCGGTGTCGTCGGCCCAGTCCATGATGCGGCATTCGATGGAGCGGAAGCCGTTGCGGATTTCCCCCGGCGGCAATTTTTCCGGAAAGGCCGCTCCCCCGGTGACGAAGTCGAGGATGTCCGCCTGTTCGGCGTAGAGGAAGTGATTTTTCTGCGGCTCGACGACTTCGCCGAAGAGGGTCTTGTATTTCAGCACACCGTCCATGAGCGCCCGCGAGGGGTTCATGCCGCGGTCCGGTCCGAAAAGGATGGTCGTGAGAATGCGCAAGGTCTGCGCATTGCCTTCGAATCCCCCGAAGGGTTCCATGAGCCGGTGCAGGGCGCGCTCGCCGGTGTGCCCGAAAGGCGGATGCCCGATGTCGTGCGAGAGACAGGTCGCCTCGACGAGGTCGCTGTCGATGTGGTAGCCCGGAGAGAGCAGGGGCGAGGTTTGATTGAGCCGGTTGCAGAGGCTCCGGCCGATCTGGGCGACCTCGATGGAGTGAGTCAGGCGGGTGCGGTAGAAATCGTATTCCCCGCTGAAAAAAACCTGGGTCTTGTTTTGCAGCCGACGGAAGGCCGAGGTGTGGATGATGCGGTCGCGATCCATCTGGAAAGCGCCGCGGTACTCGCCCGCCCGCGGTGGTGGGTCGACCCGGATGCGCTCCCGATCAAATTCATTGTAAAAATCGTTTTTCACCCGCGGACCTTAGCAGCCTGTTGAAAAACCCCATAATGAAAAATCTTGTTCTGTTTGTAACTGGGGAATCGATTGCGGTCGGATGGCGTCACGACGGAGGGGGCGGTGTTTGACTCGTTGCCGCAATCCGTCGATGATTCCCCATGCCTTTCCAGCCCCTACCGGACCGCGGACCGGACAAAATTCACCTCAGTGACGTGGGATTGCTCCTCATCCGAATCGCTCCGGTGGCGATTTTCTCCTACTATCAGCTGGGGAGCCAACTCTCCCAAGCCATCGAATTCATCTGGGACGGACGGGAGTGGGACCTCGTCCTCCAACTCGACGAGAAGGGCTTTCCCGCCGCCGCCATTCTCGCTCCCGTGGCGATCGCGATTTTCACCATCGCCCTTCTCGGAGTGCTAGTCGGCATTTTCACGAGGATCAACGCCTTCCTCCTCACCGTGCTGAGCGGCTTCATCCTGCTCACGCCCGTCATTCTCTCGGCCACCCTCAACCCCCAGGCGACCACCCTCTACCTGGGGTTTTTCGCCGGACTCGCCTGCGGCGGTGGCGGCCGGTTGTCGCTCGACTATGCCCTCGCGACTCGCCGGGAAAGGCGGAGAATGCACCTGTGAGAGGCCGGAAAGAGCCCTTTCGGGCGAAACTCTGCGAATTTTCCCCTTGAAACCGAGGGCCTCAGCCGCGTTGATCCGAGATGCCTTCATTTGAAGAACTAGGATTGTCTGGTCCGGTGCTCCGAGCCATCGCGAGGACCGGTTACACCGAACCCACCCCCATTCAAGCGCAAGCGATTCCGGAGGCGCTGCAAGGTCGTGATATCGTCGGTGCCTCGCAAACCGGGACCGGGAAAACGGCGGCCTTCGGCCTGCCCATCATTTGTCAGATGCAGCCCTCGACGAAAGTCCAGTGCCTCGTCCTTGAACCGACGCGCGAACTCGCCGCCCAGGTCGAAGACCAGATGAATGTCTTCTCCTACTACAAACCGCTCAACGTCGTCCTCCTCCACGGCGGGGTCGGCTACGGTCATCAGATCGAGGCGCTGGAGAGTAAACCCGACGTCCTCATCGCCACGCCGGGTCGTCTCCTCGATCACCTCGAAAAGGGAAATCTCGACCTCAGCGAGGTGAAATTCCTCGTCCTCGACGAAGTGGACCGCATGCTCGACATGGGATTCCTCCCCGATGTGAAACGCATCATCGACCAGTGCCCGTCGGCCCGTCAGACCCAGTTTTTCTCCGCGACCATGCCCGGTGCGATCCAGACCCTCGCGAACTGGGCGCTCAAGGATCCCGTCGAAGTCGAGATCGGCGAGCGGCGTTCTCCCGCCGAGACCGTGAGCCACGCGTTCTATCCCGTGGGAATGGACCAGCGCGACGAACTCATCGTCGCCCTCGTCAAGGCGACCGGCTTTGACAGCATGATGATTTTCACCCGGACGAAAAAAGAGGCCGACGCCCTCCTCGCCCGCCTCCAGGACATCGAGGGCACCCGCCCCACCGCGCTGCACTCGGACATCAAACAGAGCGACCGCACCAAGGCGCTCCAGGGATTCCGCGACGCCACCTTCAACATCATCGTGGCGACCGACATTGCCGCCCGCGGTCTCGATATCTCGGGCGTCACCCACGTCATCAACTACCGCGTCCCCGAAAACCCCGAAGACTACGTCCACCGCATCGGCCGGACCGGGCGCGCTCAGCAGGAGGGCGACGCCTTCACCATCCTCACCGCCGACGAACTGGAAAACGCCCGTTCCGTCGAGCACTTCATCGAGCAAAAAATCGAGCGCCGCAAGCTTGCGGGCTTTGACTACAACTACACCGCCCTGCTGGAGGAGAATCCGACTCCGCTCCGGAAAAAACGTCCCCCGGCACCGAAGCGCCGCAGGCGCTGAGGCTCCCGCGAGTCCTCCCGTCTTTCCAAATCCCCTTTTTCCTCCTTCTCTTTCCATGAAATACGCCATCTGCAACGAAACCTTCCAAGACTGGCCTTTTGAAAAGGCCTTCACTTACGCCCGCTCGGTTGGCTACACCGGCATCGAGATCGCCCCCTTCACCCTAGGCGGTCCCATCGCGGAATTCAGTTCGGAACAACGCTCCGAATTGAAAGGACAGATCAAGGACGCCGGGCTGGAATGCGTCGGCCTGCACTGGCTCCTCGCCAAGACCGAGGGATTTTACCTCACCACTCCCGACGAAGCGGTGAGACGGCGGACCGGTGACTACCTCGCCGACCTGGCGCGACTGTGCCGGGATCTCGACGGCAGCATCATGGTGCTCGGTTCACCCCAGCAGCGCAACCTCCTCCCCGGCGTCTCGCACGCGGAGGCGATGGACTTCGCCGCCGACACCATCCGGCAGGCCATGCCCGTGCTGGAGGACTGCGGGGTGACCCTCGCCCTCGAACCACTCGCCCCCAGCGAAGGCGACTTTCTCAATACCGCCGCCCTCGGGATCGAACTCGCCGAAAAAATCGACTCGCCGAACTGTCGACTCCACCTCGATGTGAAGGCCATGTCCAGCGAAGCCATCCCCATCGAACAGGTCATCCGCGAAAGCCGCGACTGGATCGCCCATTTCCACGCCAACGACCCCAACCTGCTCGGTCCGGGCATGGGCGAAGTGGTCTTCGATCCCATCTTCGGCGCCCTCAAGGAAATCGCCTACGAGGGCTGGGTTTCCGTCGAGGTCTTCCGCTACGAACCCGGCATCGAGACCATCTGCGAAGAAAGCCTGCGCTACATGCGCGAGGTCGAGGCGCGGGTGTGACGGGGGGGAAGCGGGTGTGATTGCGAGTAGAGAAACATGCCAATGTTCCCCCGGCAAAGCCTCCGCGCTCGCAGGACCAGCGAGGGAATTTTGGCAAATTCTATCTACGAAATTCCGCGGACCGACCAGGGAAATTTTGGCAGCGAAGCCGTAGGAACATGCCAATGTTCCCGAGGGATTGAGGGATTCAGGTCGCTGCTCCCTCGCGATCTTTTCCTTTCCCCGGGTCCTTGAAGAAGAGGAGGAAAATAACCAGCACGGCCGCCGCGCCCCAGGCCGGAGTCTGCCAGATCGCGGCCCAGTCGTGGGCGAGTCCGTTCACCGGCGTCTCCAACTCGTGCATTGCGAGCACCTTGCCGGCGAGGAGGGTCCCGACAAAGGCCCCCACGCCCCAGAGGATGAATGCGATGAATCCCTGGGCCGCGCCGCGGGTGCGCTCGTTCGCTTCGTCATCGACGTAGAGCTGTCCGGCGATGAAGAGGAAATCGTAGCAGGCACCGTGGAGGAAGATCGCGGTGAAGATGAGGGCGGTGGCGTAGGTTCCCGCATCGACGCTGCCGGAGAGCGCGAAATAACGGGCGACCCAACAGGCGATTCCCACGAAGATGGTTTTCTTGTAGCCGAAATGCTTCAGGAAAAAGGGCAGGAGCAGGAAAAAGACGACATCCGAGATCTGGGCGAAGGAGGTCTTCACGAGCATGTTTTCCCATTTCAATTCCGTCAGGTAGATGCCGAGATTGACGAAGTAGAAATAGAGCGGGATGCAGATCAGGAACATGCAGAGGATGAAAATCGCGAAGGAGGGCTTTTTGAGCAGGGCGAGGGCGTCGAGACCGAGAATCTCGCCGAGGCTGACATCGGCTCCGGTCTTCATCGGCGGAGTGTGCGGGAGGAACAGGGAGAAGAGGCCGAAGACGATGGAGGCGCCGCCGGCGAGGTAGAATTGCACGGAGGACTCGGCGCCGTCGAGGGCGTTCAAGGCCACCAGACCGGCGATCCAGCCCACCGCCGAGAGCATCTTGACGCGGGGGAAGTCGGCCTTCGGGTTGGCGAGGTGATGCAGCGAGAGGGAGTTGCCGAGGGCGAGAGTGGGAACGTAGAGCGCGCAATAGAAGATGAGCGCGGGGTAAAAGCCGCCGAAGGTGCCGAACTGCGGCAGGGCGCAGAGCACCGCGCCGCCGACGATTCCCAGCACCGCGAGGATTTTTTCGGTGGCGAAATAGCGGTCGGCGATGAGACCGACGAGGAAGGGCGAGATCATCGCCCCGATGGCGAAGGCCCCGTAGGCGAGGCCGATCTGGCCTCCGGTGAACTGCAGGGTGGAGAGATAGGCCCCCATGCTGACGTACCACGACCCCCAGATGAAATACTGGAGGAACATGAAGGTGGCGAGTTTGATCTTGAGTTGGGTCTGCATGGTGACGAAAGGGATGCGGGGATCTCAGGCCGGATCACCATGCAAGTCAAGAACGCGATCGCGAAATTCGCGGAGGGGATCCCCTCGTCTTCTAAGGCTTCCGGCTCGGAAAAGGCCTTGGTGCGGGTACGGAGAATCGAACTCCGGTCTCAAGCTTGGGAAGCTCGCGTCCTACCATTGAACGACACCCGCCCGGGTTTTGGGAGACGGTAGCGTGCTCTTTTTCGGGGAAAAAGCAACCTCAGCCTTTCTTTTCGCCGGTCAGTTTGGCTTTGGCTTCGGCGAAGGTCCCTTTCAGTTTGGTGTAGTCCGAGGCTTCGTAGCCAGCGGTTTTCACGGCGGCGGCGACGGCCTCTTCGCCGGGGGCTTCTTCGGAATCGGTCGCGAGGATCGCGATTTTGGTCTTGGCGTCGACATAGACGTCGGAGACGTGGTCGAGCTTTTTCAGCTCCTGGGTGACGGACCAGGCGCAGCCGGTGCATTTCATCGCGGGCACCTTCACCTGGTAGGCGGCTTTCTCTTCGGCCTGGAGCGGCGCGAGGAAAAGGGCGGAGGCAAAGGCGGCGAGGGCGAGGAGAAGAGTCGGTTTCATGATGTATCGGATGGGTTTGGCGGTGATTCGTTCAATTGTTTCCCCGAGAGGAGTGCGTCGGTCGGGATCGCTTCGGCCTCGAGGGCATCGGCGGATTCACGATACTGTATCCGTGGGATCGACAATCGCAAACCGATTGCTGTGCCGGAGAGACTCGGACGGGTCCGCGTGCGCGAAGGGCCGGGGAATGCCGCGTTATTCCGTTCCTCCATCCATATCTTTCACACAGCGAAACCCGGTGTGGTTCGCAGGGGATTCCGCGTCGATCTGGCCCCGGGAACCCGGTTGGTAGCCTTTGCACCAGAGGTCGGAACAGAGAAAGGACCCGCCCTTGGTGACAAAGGCGCTCACCTCTGCTCCCGCTTGCCTCGCGTCCTTCGGCGAAGGCCCGACCGGGTTCGGGACGGTGGCGGAGGGCAGTTGATAGGCCTGGGGGTGGTAGAGGTCCGCCACGATCTCCCAGACGTTGCCGGCCATGTCGTAGAGACCGTAGCCGTTCGGTGCGAACCGTTTCACCGGCGCGGTCGTGAAAAAGCCATCGGCCTCG
>JAAYAT010000270.1 GCA_012719225.1 Verrucomicrobiaceae bacterium | reverse complement strand
TCCGTGAAGGTGGCGCGGCTCCCGAGATACCCGGGCAGGGCGAAGCGGGCGATGGACCAGAGATCCTCCGCCGAGTTCTCGATGGGGGTTCCTGTCAGGGCGAAGCGATAGGGGGCCTCGAGGCGATGCGCGATCCGGCTGATTTGCGCCTCGGGATTCTTGATCTGCTGCGCTTCGTCGAGAATCACGACATCGAATGTCCGGTCCCGGTAGGAGGCTTCGTCGCGGCGCAAGAGGGCGTAGCTGGTCACGAGAATGTCGGCATCGCCGTGTTCCGCGAGAACCTTTTCCCGGTCCGGACCTTCGATCGCGACCGCCTTGAGTTCGGGGACGAATTTTTCCGCCTCGGCGACCCAGTTGTGGACAAGTGAGGATGGGCACACGACCAACGCGGAACCTCCCACCGAATAGAGGAAGGCCAGGGTTTGCAAAGTTTTCCCGAGGCCCATGTCATCGGCGAGAATGCCGCCCATGCCCTGCGAGGCGAGGTCCTGCATCCACTCGACCCCGACGCGCTGGTAGGGGCGCAGGGTGGCCTTGAGTTCGGGGGACAGTTCGTAGAATTCGATCGCTTCGCCCGCGTTCTGCCAGGGCGGGGAACCGTCTGCGGCGAAGCCGAGATCGCTCACCGTCTCGCGCAGATACCCGGCCTGGGTCTGGTCGATGCGGTAGGTTCCCGGCTGGGTCTGCTCCGGGTCGCAATCGTGGAGGATCTCCCCGAGGCTGTCCGCGAGGGCGGTGTCGAGGACCGCGATTTTTCCTCCGGCGAGCGGCTTGCCCGCCTGCCCCATTTGCAGGAGCCGCTGGATCTCCTGTCGGGAAATGGATTCGCCCGAAGGAGTTCCGAAGTCGATCTCCATCGCAAACCAGTCCTCCCCGCCGGGTCGGAAATGCATCGTCGTGGTGACGGGCTCGACCTGCCCGAGCGCGTGGTCGAAACGCTCCCCCGTGCGGGTCTTCCAGCGACGCTGAAAAGCGGGGTATCCGTGGGCGAGGAATCGCAGGATCGCCGCCTTGTCCTTCAAAACAAATCGCCCGCCCGATCCGCGCCGGACGAATCCCGCCGCCTCGATCTCCGCGATCGCCGCATTTTCCGTCGCCAGGTCCGAAAGTTCGAGAACCTCGCCTTTTTCCCGCACCGGCACCCTTTCCTCCGCCGCCGCGACGACTTCGTCTCCGTAGACAAAGGAGAGGTCGGCATCGAGATGATTGAGCGAACCCTCCAGCTCCAGCCGCACCTCCGCTTGAGGACGTGTCAGGTGGATCCCGCTCGTATCGAAGTGATCCTGCCAGACACGAAAAGCGGCCGGGAAATCCGCCGGAGCCAGACTCAGCCCTTCGCCCAGGAGCGCTTGCATTTCCGGGCCGAGTCCGTGTCCCACCGGGTGGAGTCGGTTTTTTTCGACCAACACCCAGCCACCCGAAGCAGCCGGGAGAGGAACCTGTCCCCGCTCCCACTCGACCCGGAATCGCAGACCCTTTTGCCGCCGCAAGGCGGGACGGAGCGGACGCGGGGAAATATGAAGCGGCTCGGTTTTTCCCAGAGTGATCCCCGGATGTCCCGGCACCACCGCGAGGAGTCGGGAAAAGGCCTCTGTCGTGAGCAGCAGCATCCCCGGCACTTCCGCCGGTGAGATCTCCTGGAGCGCCCGGTAGAGGAAGGCGTCGCCGGTGTCGAGAAAAAGGGTCGTTGCGGCGGGGACCGACTTGAGGAGCCGCCTTTCCCCGTCCCACCCGATCTCGACCCCCACGCTGAGGCGGCCTTTCTCCCAGGCCGCCGCGAGATTCGGAGCGATCACGAGAAACAAGCGCGCCGGGATCGCCGCCTCCTCCGCCATTTCGGTGAGCGCGGGCCAGTCCGGCCCCGGTTTCGCGACCGGATCCGGAGTTCGCCCGACCGCTCCGAGACGGTCCGACGCCTCCCCTCTCGGCGCGGTCGGTTCGAGCACCTCCAGCCCCGCCGCGAGCGCGTGGGCGCAGATGATCCCGTCGCGCCGCGCCCGGAAGCAGGGGCAGTGATTTTCCACGTCTGTTCGCGAGCGGATCTCCAGCCGCACCTTCAGCGACTTGTTTCCCTCGCGCACGAGCGCCTGGAGAACGCCGTCCCGGTAGCCCGCCTCCGAGACCCGCCCCGCCGCGTGGATCGCCCGGGCTTCTTTCATCTCCTTCCATCCGCCGGTGTCGGAAAGAAATTGTCGGCTGAGGTCAACGGGCTGGGGCATGAGGTCGAAGTAATAAACCCGATCCCCCCGATTTCAATCCGTCGAAACGTTCCGCTCAGGGAACATTTGGCTCAGGTGAGATGGTAGCGCGCGTATTTGCGATCCCCGGTCTTGCGCAAGGCCCCCCGGGCCACCAAGTCCTGCAAATCCCGCGTCGCGGTTGACGAAGAGGTCTTTGCGATTCGGATGTAATTGCCCGCGCTCAAGCCTCCGGTGAAGCCGTCGATCCCCGCCTCGAACATCCGCAGCAACACCTTTTCCTGCCGCGCGTTCAGACTACCCCGGTAGCGGTCGAAGAAACGGGCTTTCTGCAGAAGGAACTCGATTTGTCTCCCCGCCCGATCCTGTGCTTCGAGAACGATTTCGGAAAAAAAGGCGATCCATTCCTCCACGTCCAGCGCACGGCTGCCCGAAGCCAGTTGCTCGTAATAGACCCGCTGATGCCTCCGGATCGTTTGGGACAAGGCAAGCAGCACCGGCTTACCGATGGATTGCGACAGGGACAGTTCCGCGATCGCCCTGCCGATCCGCCCGTTCCCGTCCTCAAAAGGGTGGATGGACTCAAAATGCAAATGAGCCAGCGCACTTCTCGTCAGCGCGGGAATCCGCCTCCCGCTCCCGTTGAACCATTCGAGAAAGCGCCTCATCTCGCCGGGCACCCGCGTCGCCGGAGGAGCTTCAAAGTGAACGTTCGGCGCATGGATGGGTCCCGATACGATCCGCATCGGATCGCCTTGGCTGCGGTAGCGACCGACTTCCCGGAGACCGGTTTGGCCCTGCATGAGAACCCCATGCCAATGCCCCAGCCGCGCATCGGTCAGGTCGTCCGCGAAATTCAGGCACACATCCACCATCAATGCCGCGACTCCCCGCTCCGCCGGAGACACCCTCCGGGATTCCGTAGGCAGCCCGAAATGGTGGCGCACGGAAGATTGGAGGCTTTCCCGGTCGAGGATCTCGCCCTCGATCCTGGACGTCTCCAAGGCCTCGTCGCTGAGCAGACCGACCCGGATCTTCTCTCCGTCCTCCTCGTCGAGATGCAGGAACACCCCGGCGAGCAACCCCGAGCCATGCAGAAAACGCTCCTCGGACTCCCGGAAACGGGAGGCCTCGTAGATGAAATCGGGCCAATCCGGCTCTTCCCAGTTCCAGCGCATGAGCGATAGAATACTCTTTTATCCATCATTATTCGACATTTTTTGAGGGATAGAAATTTAGTTCATTCCTCACGCAAACGATGGCTCGATCGCAATCACCTTGAAAATGCAACTTCAGATGTTCGATTTTCATGGTAAAATGGGTGCATGATCGAGCGGTCACGCATTCGGAACTCCATCTCATACGCCCTCCGCCGAAGCCGGATCGTGGCCCTGATCGGACCGCGTCAATGCGGCAAGACCACCCTCGCCCAAGAATTCCTCTCGCCGGAATCCGCAAACTACTTCGACCTCGAAGACCCGGTAAGCCTCGCCCGGCTCGACGAACCCAAGACCGCTCTGGAGCCGCTCGCGGGTTTGGTGGTGATCGACGAAATCCAGCGCAGACCGGAATTGTTCCCTGTCCTCCGGGTGCTGGCTGACCGCAAACCCAACCCGGCAAAATTCCTGATTCTCGGCAGCGCCTCGCCAAGCCTTCTGAGACAGTCCTCCGAGTCGCTGGCCGGTCGGATGGAGACCATCGAGTTGACCAGTTTCAGCCTCGCCGAAGTCGGGGTGGCACATTTGTCCAGACACTGGCTGCATGGCGGCTTTCCACTTTCCTATCTGGCGGAATCGGAGAAAGACAGTCTGATCTGGCGCAAAAATTTCGTCGCCACTTTCTTGGAGCGCGACCTCCCCAGCTTTGGCGTCGGGGTTTCCTCGGTCACCATGAACCGTTTCTGGACCATGCTGGCCCATTATCACGGGCAGGTATGGAACAGCTCGGAAATCGCCGGGTCGATGAACGTGGCGGCGGTCACCAGCAAACGCTATCTGGACATCCTGACCAGCACCTTCATGATCCGCCAGCTCCAGCCTTGGCACGAGAACCTTGGCAAAAGGCAGGTCAAAGCCCCCAAGATCTATTTCCGCGACAGCGGTGTGTTCCATCTCCTCACCGGCATCCGAAACGAAGCCGATCTGTTCACCCACCCGAAGCTGGGAGCCTCGTGGGAAGGCTATGCCATCGAGGAGTCCATCCGCCATTTCGAACCCGACCAGGTTTATTTCTGGGCGACGCATGGAGGTGCCGAGCTGGACCTCTTGCTGTTCAAGAACGGCAGGCGCATCGGCGTGGAATGCAAACGCCAGGACGCTCCCACGCTGACGACCTCCATGCAGATCGCCATGAACGATCTCAGGCTCGATGAGCTCCGGGTGATTTATCCGGGCAACAAATCCTATCCGCTGGCGGAAACCATCACCGTTCAGCCGTTGGCATCGCTGGCGGAATAAGCGTATTCACCAAGTTATGGAAACGCAGCACAAATCCATCCTCACGCGATATTTTTTGAGGGATGGAAATTCGTGTCCGGATCGCTCGCCGCTTGTCATCTCGCGTGGCGATGGCACCGTATCCCACGCGATACGCCGGGATGGTGAAATTGGTAGACACGCTTGACTTAGGATCAAGTGCCGTAAGGTGTGCAGGTTCGAGTCCTGTTCCCGGTATCGCCGCTACCTTTTCCCCACGATGGACAATCTCGAAGATCTCTACCAGGAAATCATCCTGAGTCACAACAAGCGTCCGCGCAACGAGGGCGAGCTGATCCCGCACAGCCACGAGGCCGAGGGCTACAATCCCCTCTGCGGCGACCGGCTCAAGATTTTCGTCCGGCAGGACGGTCCCCTCGTCGAGGCGGTGACCTTCACCGGCGAGGGCTGCGCCATCTCGCGGGCCTCGGCCTCGATCATGACCGTGGCGATCGAGGGCCTCGGCGGCGACGAACTCGACACCAAGATCGACGAGGTGGTGGAAATGCTCACCGCCAAAGAGGAACCCGACGTCGATCCCTTCGAACTCGGAGAACTGGCCGCCCTGCTCGGCGTCCGGAAATTCCCCGCCCGCGTCAAATGCGCGACGCTGGCCTGGCACACCCTCGCCGCGGCCCGGAAAAACGAGACGCGGATTTCGACGGAATAGTCGGCCGGACCAGGCCTCCGCGAAGCGCTTGCCCTCCGGCATTTTCCCTTTACCTTCGCGCCCATGCATTCTTTTCACTACGCGAACGGCTCGCTCCATTGTGAGGGCGTGGACCTCGAGTCCCTCGCCGCCGAACACGGCACCCCTCTCTACGTCTACAGCGCCGCCACGATCCTCGATCACTACCGCCGCCTCTCCGGCGCGATGGCCGCGGAGCTCGACTGTCTCGTCTGCTACGCGACGAAGGCGAACTCGAATCTCGCGGTGCTCCGTCTGCTCGCCGAGGAGGGCGCGGGCTTTGACATCGTCTCGGGAGGCGAACTGTTCCGCATCGGCAAAGCGGGCGGCGATCCCGGCAAATGCACCTTCGCCGGGGTTGGCAAAACCCGCGCCGAGATCGTGAGGGGGCTCGAGGCGGGGATTTATTCCTTCAACGTCGAGAGCGAAGCGGAGGCCGCCTTCATCAGCGAGGTCGCGGGGGAACTCGGGAAAACCGCGCCCATCGCCCTGCGCGTCAATCCCAACGTCGATGCGAAAACCCACAAATACATCTCCACCGGCAAGAGCGAAAACAAGTTCGGGATCGATTTCGCCTCGATCCGGGAAGCCTACGCCCGCGCCGCCGCCCTGCCCCACGTGAAAATCCGCGGCATCCAGATGCACATCGGTTCGCAGCTCACCTCGGTCGATCCCTTCACCGAGGCGGTGGAAAAAGTGCTCCCGCTCGTCGAAGAACTGAAGTCGCTCTACGGGATCGAATTTTTCTCCATCGGCGGCGGCATCGGCATCGTCTACGAGGAGAGCCTCGCCAGCGGCGGCCCCGACTGGTGGGCGGAGCACGAACAAAAACCGCTCACGATCGAGGAATACGCCGCCCGTCTGGTGCCGCTGCTCAAGCCGCTGGACCTGCGCATCATCCTCGAGCCGGGCCGTTTCATGGTCGGGAACGCGGGGGTTCTCCTCACCGAAGTGCTCTACGAAAAGCGGGGCACGGCCAAG
>JAAYAT010000269.1 GCA_012719225.1 Verrucomicrobiaceae bacterium | reverse complement strand
GTGCTTCGGCGGTTTCGCCTTGACCACGATCCAAGGGGAAGTTTCATAGGAGTCCACCAGCGTTGATTTCGCCATGAAACCAAGCCGCGTTCTCTCCCACCTCCTTGCCCTCGCCGCTTTCGCCTGTCCGCAACCGGCTTGGGCAAACCGACACGCGGTCCCTGCGGAAAAGGGCATGGTCGTCAGCGTCCATGAACTGGGCTCGGCGGCGGGCGTGGAGATCCTCGAAAAAGGCGGCAACGCGATCGATGCCGCCATCGCCACGGGGTTCGCGCTGGCGGCTGTCTACCCGGCCGCGGGCAACATCGCCGGCGGCGGATTCATGCTGATCCACCTGGCCGAGGGAGACCGACAAACGGTGATCGACTACCGCGAGGCGGCGCCGGGCGGGGCGACCCGCGACATGTTTCTGGACGAGAAGGGCCAGGTGATGACCGAAGAGGGATCGGCGCGCCTCGGCTGGCGGGCCAGCGGCGTGCCGGGAACGGTCGCCGGCTTCGCGCTCGCGTTTGAAAAATACGGATCGGGTCGCGTCACCTGGGCGGAGGTGATCGAACCCGCGCGGCGGTTGGCGGAGGGCCATGTGCTCACGCCCGGCGCGGTCGCCTCCATCAGTCGCGCGGCGGCGCGGCTGGAGCGCTTCGCCGAGTCGAAGCGCATTTATCTCAAGAACGGCGAGGGCTGGAAGGCGGGCGAGCTCTGGCCGCAGCCGGAGCTGGCGGCGACGCTGGCACGGATTCAGAAGGAGGGCGCACGTGAATTCTACGAAGGTGAGACGGCACGCCTCATCGACCGCGCGATGGCGGAGCACGGGGGCACCCTCACGCGGGAGGATCTGCGCGGCTACCGCGCCATCGAGCGCGAGCCTTTGCGCCAGACCTATCGCGGCCACCTCCTGGTGTGCCCGCCGCCGCCCTCCTCGGGAGGCGTGACCCTGTTTCAGATGCTGGCCATGTTGGAGCCCTTCGACCTGGCCGAGCTGGGACAAAATTCCGCGGCCAAGCTCCATCTCTTCCACGAGGTCATGCGCCGTGCCTTCTGCGACCGCATCGAGTATCTGGGCGATCCCGGCTTCGTGGAAAATCCCGTGGCGCGTATGCTGGACCGGGACTATCTGGCGGGGCGCATGGCGGACTTCGATCCGGCGCGCGCCACGCCCGACGAACAGGTGCGGCCCGGCCTTGGTCCGCGCGAATCCGAGGAGACCACGCACTACTCCGTCGTGGACGCCGCGGGCAACGCGGTGGCGAACACCTACACCATCCGCAACGGCTACGGCAGCGCGGTCACCATTCCCGGAGCCGGATTGCTGATGAACAACGTGATGGACGATCTCGCCGCCAAGGTGGGGGAGCCGAACCAGTCCGGGTTGATGCAGGGACCGGCCAACGAAATCGCGCCGGGCAAGCGTCCGCTCTCGTCAATGACGCCGACGCTCGTTTTCCAAGAGGGCAAGCTCCTGCTCGTCACCGGCAGTCCCGGCGGACCCACTATCATCAACACCGTGCTGCAAGTGGTGACCAATGTCATCGACTTCGAGATGCCGGTGGCGCACGCGGTCGACGCCTCGCGCGTCACCCATCACTGGCAGCCGGACACACTCTCCTACGAGCGCTACGGCCTCTCCCGCGACACCGTGGCCTTGCTGACCGAGATGGGGCACACTCCGGTGGAAAAAAGCGGCTCCCAGGGCGAGGCGGAGACCATCTACATCGACCCGCGCACCGGGCTGCGCTGGGGCGCCGCCGACCCGCGCCTGCCGGACACCCGGGCGATCGGTCACTGAGCTCGCATGTCGTGGGCTCCCTTTTTAGTCGCAACCAAACGGATTGACCACCCGGACTCCATCGTAATCTTGGCCGTCGTTGAGATCCTCGGAGTAGAGCACTGCACAGTCGCTCTTGTTGGCGGCGGCAACGATCAGCGAGTCCCAGTGGGAGATCTGGTAGCGGAGGTGAATTTCCAGCGCGATCAGGAAAAGCTCCGCGGTGAGAGTCGTGACGGGCAGCCGCAGCCACTGGGCGAGCCACTCGCGCTCCGTCTCGGGAGCGAGATTCAATTTTTGCGGGTGCCTCGCCGAGGCGACGAACTCGCTCAACACTTGGACCGACAGATGCAGATTCGGTCTCAGCAGCAACTCCCGTGCGATCACGGTTTTCCGGTCGGTCGGGCTGTGTTCGTCCGCGGCGTAGACGAGAACGTTGGTGTCAACGAAGGCGTTCGGAGTAGATTTCATCGCGGCTCAGGGGCTTGACCGGACGCTTGCGGGGAGTCGCGCGGGCATCGGCCCGGGCGTAAAGTTGCCGCAGGGATTCCACGCGCCTGGCGTGCGCGTCATTCTCCTCGCCCGAGGCGAAGTGGGACAGGTATTTGCGGACCACCGCGCTGACGGACGTGCCTGTCTCCGCCGCCCGGACCCGAGCTTTCCGGTAGGTTTCCTCGTCGATCTTGAGCGTGATGTTTTTCATGGGCTGTGCTGCACAGTAACGGTGCAATGGGCCTCAGTCAACTCGGACTCGCATCGAGACCGCCGGGACGCTTCCGGCCCGCCACGATACCCCTTGCAAGCGCCGCACAATGCCACCACCTTGGCCCCGCACGATGAGCGATTCCCCCTCTCCGACCCCGACCGGGGGAAACGAGCGGGCAGCGGGGCCGAACAGGAAATTCACAAGAGCCAGTCAGTTTATGCCGCGAGATTCCTTCCTGAAAACCCTCGGGCCCGGCCTGGTGGTCGCGGCGGCGGGCATCGGCGCGGGGGACGTCATCACCGCCACGGTCACGGGGGCGCGCTTCGGAACCGCGCTGGCCTGGGCCCTGTTGGCCTGCGTCCTGCTGAAATACGCCCTCAACGAAGGGCTGGCGCGCTGGCAACTCGCCACCGACAGCACCGTGATCGAGGCCTGCGCACAGCGTTTGCCGCGCTGGGTGAGCGCTTATTTTTTCCTCTATCTGCTGCTGTGGACCTTCTTTGTGGGCGGTTCGCTTTCCAACGCCTGCGGTCTCGCGGGGCACAGCCTGGTCCCGCGGATCCCGGTGTGGGCCTGGGGAGTGGTCCACTCGGTGGTCGCGGCGACGCTGGTGCTGCTGGGCGGCTTCGGCCTTTTCGAGCGGATCATGAAAATCCTCGTCGGTGCCATGGTCACGGCGGTGCTGGTCTGCGCCGTGTTACTGGCCCCGTCCCTGCCGGAACTGCTTCGGCATCTCGTCTGGCCCGCGCTGCCGCCCGGTTCGGGGCCGTCGGTGCTGGCTATCTTCGGCGGCATCGGCGGCAGCATGACCATGCTTTGCTACGGCTATTGGATCCGCGAGAACCACTGGAGCGGTCCCGGCTGCAAAAGCGCCATGCGCGTCGACCTGCTGCTGGCCTACTTGGTGACCCTCGTCTTCGCCCTGGCCCTGACCGTGGTGGCGTCGGGCTGCAACGCGGTGGTCGCCCAGGGTCCGGGCATGGCACTGGAGGTGGCGGCGCGCTTGGAGACCGTCTTGGGACCGGCGGGTCGCTGGACCTTCCTCGCCGGATTCTGGTGCGCGGTCTTCGCCGCGATGCTCGCGGTCTGGCAGGGCGTGCCCTATTTGTTCGCCGATTTCGTGACGGCTTGGCGTCCGAGGGATCGAGGTGCGACGGAAGCGAACCTGCCATCGCCCGAGGCGGCATCGGACGGATCCGCACCGCTGGATTTGAAAAAAACCCGCGCCTACCGCAGCTACCTGATCTATCTCGCCGGGCCGCCGCTGGTGCTGCTGATCTTCGGCAGGCCGGTGGCCGTGGTGGTGGTCTTCGCGGTGATCGGTGCCTTCTTCATGCCCTTCCTCGCGGCCCTGCTGCTCTACTTGAACAACCGCCGCGACTGGAACCGCGCCCTGCCCAACGGCATCCTGCACAATCTGGCGCTCGTCGTGGTCATCCTGCTCTTTGGCTGGATCGGCCTGGTGGAACTGCGCGACGCGTTTGCCCGATGACGCATTTCTCTATATGAACTCTTGTCTCGTCATCGGCGGCGGCATCGTCGGATTGGCCACGGCCTTGAAACTGGGGGAGCGCTTCCCACGGGCGCGACTCACCGTCTTGGAAAAGGAGCCCGAAGTGGGGCGGCATCAGAGCACCCACAACTCCGGCGTGTTGCACTGCGGACTCTACTACCGGCCCGGTTCGCTCAAGGCGCGGATGGCGGTGGAGGGCATCCGGGAGATGGTGGCCTTCTGCCGTCGGCACGAGGTCCCGCACGAAATCTGCGGCAAGCTGGTGGTGGCCACGAGCGAAGAGGAACTGCCACGTCTCGACGAACTGCTGCGGCGCGGCGCGGCCAACGGATTGACCGGTCTCCGCCGTGTCGGACCCGAGGAAATGAAGCGCATCGAACCCCACGCAGCCGGCCTCGCGGCGGCACAGGTGCCGGAGGAGGGCATCGTGGACTACCGCGCGGTCTGCGACGCCATGGCCGCCGAAATCCGGAATCGCGGTGGGGTGATCGAAACCGGTGCCAAAGTCCTGCGCCTGAGCCGTCACGGCGGCGGCGACGGGGAATGGGTCGCCGCCACCCCCCGGGGCGAATACCGCGGCCAATGGCTCGTCAACACCGCCGGACTGCACTGCGACCGGGTCGGCGAGCTGGCCGGAGCAGGTCGCGAAGTGCGCATCGTGCCTTTTCGCGGCGAGTACTACGAGCTTGCCCCGGAAGCGCGTCACCTCTGCCGCCACCTCATCTATCCGGTGCCGGATCCGGCCTTTCCCTTCCTCGGCGTCCATTTCACCCGCATGATAGGTGGCGGCGTGGAAGCCGGGCCGAACGCGGTCCTGGCCTTCGCCCGCGAAGGCTACCGCGCGCGCGACATCGACCTGCGCGACCTCGCCGACGCCCTCGGCTATCCCGGCCTCTGGCGTTTCCTGCGCCGCCATCCCGGCATGGCCATGGCCGAGTTGGTGCGGTCCTTCAGCCGCGAGCGCTTTTGTCGCTCCCTCCAGCGCCTCGTTCCCGAGGTGCGACCCGAGCATCTCGCCCCCGGCGGCGCGGGGGTGCGGGCGCAGGCCATGACCCCGCAGGGCGAGCTGGTGCAGGATTTCCACCTCCTCGCGCGGGACCACGCCCTGCATCTCCTCAACGCCCCCAGCCCCGCCGCCACCGCCTCCCTCGCCATCGGCGGCCACGTCGCGGCGATGATCGAGGGGTAGGTGGGAACGACAACATCAAATCGCCCTCTCAGGCGGCTTCGCAGTGGCAGATCGCCCCGATGCAGCCGCACTGGCCGCAGAGAT
This sequence comes from Verrucomicrobiaceae bacterium, assembly GCA_012719225.1. Classification (GTDB taxonomy): domain Bacteria; phylum Verrucomicrobiota; class Verrucomicrobiia; order Verrucomicrobiales; family DEV007; genus Arctic95D-9. Next base: position 33,962 of record JAAYAT010000269.1, on the reverse strand, counting down.
CGAAACGTCCGCCGCATTTCGCGGGGAGCCCCTGGAGGACGCGCTGGATCCGGCAATGGCAGGCCCGGCAGCCGGTCCCCGCTCCCGTCACGGACATCACATCCTCCAGCGTCTTGACCATTCCGAAGGCCATCGCCGACCGGACCTCGCCCTCCGTCACCTTCGCGCAATGGCAAAGGAAGTCACCGGCTGGCTGCGCGGGAGCGAAGCGACAGGTCGGGACGATGGGTGAGGTATCGGTCTGCATGGAGGGGTGGGATCGTTAGTCGGCCGCGGCCTCGCCGAATTGCTGGGCCAGATAGCGCTCCAGACCGACGCGGTTGATGAGATCGAGTTGGGTCTCGGCCCAGTCGATGCTCTCCTCCGACTCGACCACCATGCGTTCCATGAGGTCGCGGCTGCCGGCGTCTTTCAACTCGATGCAGAGGCGCACACCCTCGTTGTAGGTGGCGACTCCGCGGGTTTCGAGGCTGTGGCTGTCCTTGATCTGTTGCTGCGGATTTTCGCCCACGAGGATCTTGTCGTAGCGGGCGATCTCGGGAACGCCGTCGAGGTAGAGGATGCGGTCGATGACTTCTTCCGCATGTTTCATTTCCTCGATGGACTCCTCGTAGAAGTGGTCCGCCAGCTTATGCAAACCCCAGTCTCTGCACATCTTGGAGCAGATGAAGTATTGGTTGATGGCGGTGAGCTCGATCGTGAGACCGGCATTGAGGGCGTCGATGATTTCTTGATTACCTTTCATTCCAGAACTGAGGCGTCATTACCCAAGGCGGTCAAGGAGACACTCTCAGTGGTATTTCGCGCGATAATGAGACTTACTCGCATTAGAAAAAGAGCGCAAGGATTTTTCACGGACAGAATCACGCCATTCGCGGGACGTGGGACGCTGGGAGCCCGTCGGACTTATCCTCTCCGGCTGTGGAAAACGGGGCTCCGGCCCAAATTTCCCTTCGTTCTCGTCATTTGTGTTCCCACAAACTCCTCGAACTTATGAAAATTTTGACTCGAATCCCGCTTCCCTCGCACGAATGTTCTAAGTCCGACAGGCTCCTAGGAAAATCGCGGGGCAGGCGGCGCCTCCAACGCCGTTACGGCTCGCTGGGTTGGCTGTCGCCGCGCGGATGCAAGTGGAAGCGGCAGAAATTCTTCTCATCGCCGATCCAAAAGGACCAATTCTGATAGGAATAAGCCAAAAATCCCTTTTTGTCTTCTGATGGCTCCCTCTCAAGACCAGGCTGGGGTGCATACCGCGACCACCACATCAACGTCACCGATGCAGGGCTCCGCTCAGTTTGCCCGCGAGGTCGGCGAAGGCCGCCGAGATCCCGTTCTCCGACGGATCGAGGGTCGCGATGGGCTGCCCTTGGTCGGCCCGCTCGCGCGTCGCGATGTCGAGGGGAATCTGTCCGAGAAGAGGCACCCCGAGACGGGCCGCTTCCTCGGCACCGCCGCCGCTGCCGAAGATGGGGTATTTGCCCCCGTGCTCACATTCGAACCAGGCCATGTTCTCCACGATTCCGAAGATGGGCACGTTGACTTTGCGGAACATGGAAGCGGCCTTGCGGGCGTCGATGAGGGCGACCTCCTGCGGGGTTGTGACGATGACGGTGCCGTCCACCGCGACCGTCTGGACGATGGTGAGCTGGATGTCGCCGGTTCCGGGAGGCAGATCGAGGACGAGGTAGTCAAGTTCCCCCCAGAGACATTGGCGGAGGAACTGCTGGGTGTAACGGGTCGCGAGAGGGCCGCGCACGATCAACGGAGAATCCTCGCCCAGGAGAAACCCCATCGAGATCGCCTTGATGCCGTGGGCTTCGATGGGAACGATCTCGTTCCGCTCGGTCGCCATGGGCTGCTGGTCGCTCGCTCCGAGCATGAGCGCGACGCTGGGGCCATAGAGGTCGCAGTCGCAGAGGCCGACGCTCGCCCCGGTTTTGCTGAGGGCGATGGCGAGGTTCGTCGAGACGGTCGATTTGCCGACGCCTCCCTTGCCGCTCGCCACGGCGATGATGTGTTTCACCCCCGGGATGCTCGACTGACCGGCTGCGGGATTTCCTCCGGTGACGGGATCGGGGGGATCTTTGATGTCGAACTCGATCGAGACCTCACCCACGCCGTCGAGAGATTGGAGGGCCGCTTCGATTCCTTCGTGGAGGCTCCGCGGCACGGCGGGGTCGCGGGTCGCGAGGCTGATGAAAACGGTGACGTCGTTGCCCCGGAGGTCGATTCGTTTGACCAATCCGAAGGAAAGGATGTCTCTGCTGAAGCCGGGGTAATTGACCTTCTTCAGCGTTTCCCGAACCAAATCTTCCGTAATCATTTTTCTGCTGCGTTGCCACTTTCCGATAGGCCAATACGGCGCGAAGTCCAAGATAGAAGCAGGAAAAAAGCAACCGAGCGCTCCGACGCGCCGGTCCGCTGCCGCCTTTTTCGCGGATTTGTCGGGGAGCCGGTGGGGTTTTGCCACGCGCCGACCGATTATCCGGTCGTCTCCGCGCCGCGGGATGAGGTCTTTTCGTGAATCGCCTCTTCGGCGTCCCGCACCGCTCTCCGGCTGATCACCGGCAGATCGCAGGAGAGATCCCCGAGACGGGAATCACAAGCGCGGAACTCGCGGGTGTAGGCGAAGCGTGGTTCGCGGAGGAGATGGTCGGGCGATCCGGATTCGAGGATGGCCCCGTCGTACAAGAGGACGACCTGATCGGCGTAATTTTCCACTCCGCGCAGACTCCCCGTGCTGAGCAGGAGACCCATGCCGGTTTCCTCGCGCAGTCGGCCGAGCAGTTCGAGGAAGCGATTCGCGGCGATGCCGTCGAGGCCTGCGGTGGGTTCGTCGCAAAGGAGAAGCCGCGCCCCCACCATCATCGCCCTCATCACGAGGAGACGTTTCACGGTCAAGGGAGAAAGGTCTCCCGGCGACTGCGGGAGGATGCGCTCCGGCTCCATCAGACCGACTCGATAAAAATAATCGCTCCACTCCTTTTCCTCTCGCAACTCGGCGGCGCGGCCCCCCCTACGGATGCCATCGCGGAGCCACTGGCGCACCGTGCCATCCGGCGGGAACTGAACCGCAGGATCTGCCGCCACCACCGCAATCGGACCGCACCGCATCTTTCGCCACTCGCGGGGAGTCAGGCCGAAGAGATCGCGTCCCGCCATCTCGATCGTCCCGGCGAGGCGCTTTACCTTTGGTCCCGCCACTCCCGCGATGAGCCGAGCGAGGAGGGATTTCCCGCTCCCGCTTTCGCCTGCCAGAACAACGATTTCTCCGGAGGAAAGCACCAGGGAAACGCGTCGCAGACCGATGCGTTGCTCTCCGGGGCCGGCGGGGCGCTCCACCGTGACCTCTTTTATCTCAAGCAAAGGGTTCACTCCGGTTTCCATGGTGTTTTAAAGAAGACGCCGACAGACGGGTCCGCAGGCTCGCGGAAACGCCCCAGCCGAGCAGGGTGAGGACGAGCACCACAACAGTGGCCATGACGCCCGGATAGATCGACATCCAGGGAGCCTCGATGAGGAGTCCCTGTCCGGAGGCGATCATCGCACCGCAATTGAGCCGGTCGCCTGTCAGACCCAGAAACGACAGTGTCATCTCCGCCAGCACCACGACGGGCACGCAAACGGCAAACACCCCGATGAGGCGATGGAGGACGCCGGGCAGAACGCGGTTCCTCACGATCTCCCTTCGCGAGAGTCCGAGGATGTATCCGGCCATCACATCGAAGCCCTTTTCCCCCTCCTGAAACCAGTCTGCGAGAACGGGACAAAGGTGAAAGGCGATCACGAGGACAAACCCGAAAATCACCACCCCGAAACTCCCTCCGCCGCCTCCCGTGAGAATCACCAGCACGACCATCGACGGCAGCAGGAAACCCGTTCGCCGGGCTGCCTGGAGCAGGGCGAAGCGCCTTGTCCCCGGATCAAAGACGAACAGCATCGCAACGAGCAGGGCGAGGGCGATCCCGCCCGAAACCGAGACCACCGCGGCCGCCACGGAATTCGCCATGGCGAGGCGGCTGAGTTCGAAAAGATCGGCCCCGTTCCCGGTGGTGCCGAACCAGTGCTCGGCGTCGGGCTTCTCCCAGGCCGGTTGGCGCGGCACTTCATAGACTGCCGCCGGACGGGTATCCATGCGGCTGCCGCCGACAAAGAGCCATCCCAGGAGAAGGAAGTAGGGAATCACGAGCAGCAGCAGGTTCCGCATGTGCCAGAGTCGTAAAAACGCATCGACCAGTCCACGCGCCAGTTTGGAATTGCGTCGATTCATCCGTCTGCTCCCTCCGGTCGAATGAGGGCGGCCGCGATCTCGCTGAGCAGCACGCCACCTGAAATCAGAGCGGCGAGAGCCAGAGCGCTCAGGAAGATGCCGCCGTAGCTCCCCCCCTTGGCTGACTCGATGAGGAGCGAGCCTATCCCCGGATAGCGGAAGGCGTATTCCACACAGACGAGGCTGCCCGCCACACTGGACAGCGTGCCGCTGCTCACCGCGAAAAGTTGCGGGAGAGCGCGCCGGAAAGCGTTTCGATAAAAGATGTCCTCCTCGCTGTAGCCGACGAGGAACAGCCCGCGCACGTAGCCACCGGTCATTTCCTTTTCCAGCATATCGGAGACCGCCCGAATCTGCCAACCCGCTCCGGCCACCAGCGCCGGGAGCGCGACGATGGCCGCGTGCCACCAGGTGAGCAGGTCGGGCCCGCGTTCCACCACTAGATCGTTGGCGAAACCGGGCCGTCCCCAATGGAAATACGAATGGATCGCGACGAGGACGACGAACCAGAACCCCGGGACGCAGGCCAAGAGAGCGAACGGTGCTGCGAGCACCCGGGCCCCGTGGAACCGCCGCAGCCGCGCCCCCAACACCCCCCAACTGTAGCCGATCAGAAAAATCGCCGGGACGCAGAGCAAGAGCACCGGCAGACTCCTCCTGACACGTTCCTCAAACAGGCCCGCCCAACTCACCGGTCGAGGCGACAGCTCCGGCGGCACCGGCCCGTAGGAGGTCGCCTCCCAGACATGGCGATCCGACCCTCCCAATACACCAAAGGCGAACTCTGTCAGCACGAGGAGAGCGAGAGCCGCCGTTGCAAAGCGGAGCACCGAGACGAGAAGTCGCTGGAGGACGATGCGCAGCATTTTCTTTTTTTATTCAGGCTCAGACAGGGAGGCGGGACCGGTTTCGGAGCGAGTCCCCGTCGCGCCTCGCACCCACCAGGGACGGTTTCTTTCCCACCTCGATTCTTCCATCGCGAGCGGTCGTCGCTCCCCCTTTCCTCCCGCCTTCTCGGGCCGGAAGACCTCGACCCCTCCGCTGCGGACCGTGAGGATGCGCCCCGTTTCACAGACGAAAAAACAGGGCTGGAGTCTGGCGATGGCCTCCTGCAACCGGGCGGTGCAGATCTTCACCTCATCCGGATCCTCTTCGCGGCGCAGTTTTTCGAGAATCTCGTCGACGACCGGATCGCGCAACCCGGAGACATTTCCCTCTCCCGGTCCTGCCTCCGAGGAATGCCAGACCCGGTAGCGGTCGCGTTCATAGGGAACTTCCCAGCTCAGGAACACCGCGTCAAAATCCCGCGTGAGGAGACGTTCCGTGAGAAGCTCCCCCCATTCCACTTCTTCCACCTCGACCCTGACACCCACCTGGAGCCACTGCTCGGCGAGGGCGGCGGCGAGGCGACAATGCTCGGGATTCGCCTCGTTCACCGCGAGAGTAAACTGGAGTTCATCGCCGTTCCCATCCTTCCGCAGGCCATTGCCCTCCGCCCGCTTGTATCCCTCGGCATCGAGAAGGTTTTCCGCCCCGCGGGGATCGTGCAGCGGCAGCTCCATGGGGCTGTCGCAGTAGGGGATTCCGGGATAAAAAAGACTCGTGACCGGCTGCTGGAACTCCGTCGGGGTATTCCGCAGCAATTCCCCGGAATCCACCGCCTTGGCCAGCGCGAGCCGCACCGGATTCCGGTCGAAGGGCGTCCGCTCCAGATTCCACGCGACGAAATGCTGGATGCGCGGTTCCCCTTGCAGAGCACTCACCGCCCCGGAATTGCGGTTCGACCAGTCGGTGAAACGCTCGTCGGGAACAATCACTTCGACCCGGTCCGAACGCAGCGCGAGGAGGATGGACTCGAGGGAACGGTAGTGGCGGTAGCCGATGCGTTTCTCCAGCGGAGCACCGCGAAAATAACCCTCATTGGCGATCAACTCGACCCCCCCGTCCCGCCGTCTCGTGGCGAGTTGATAGGGTCCGGTCCCGACCGGATTGGCAAAAAAGGCGTCCAGCGCCCCCGGTCCGCTGAGGCGGGTGAGAAGATGGGACGGAAGCACGGGCAGTTTCTCCCAGCTCTCCATCATCGTCGCCGGCACCTCGCGGCATTCCACCTTGATTCGCAGCGGCGTGAGCGCCCTGACACTTTCGACAAAGGCGAAGCTCGATGCGAGCGGCAGGGGAGAATCGGGACGGGTCAGCTCCTCGTAGGAAAAAATCACATCGGCGCTGTCGAACGATGCGCCGTCGTGCCAGCGGACTCGCTCCTTCAGGTCGATGAGCATTTCGCGTGCCGTCGTGTAGGATCGCTCGCCCATCACCTCGATGTGTGGTTCGAGAGCGGGATTGGCCTCATAGTACAGCTCCAGTTCCCGAAGGAACAAATCCGTATCGCCCCGCACAAAGAGGTTCAACTCGCGATCCCCCACGTATTCGATCATGCGAATCTGGGTCTTTTCCACCGAACCTTTCAAAAACGCCTCGAAAGAATCGCGGACCGAATGATCCACCTTCAGACTGACAAGCAAATAATCACCGAGATTCGCGGGGTCGAACTCCGCGATGAGTTTTTCCTCCAGGCCTGTTTCCATGCCCTGGCAGACCACGGTGAGGACCGATCCGGTGCGATCCAGCGCGAGCATCTTCATCCCCTCGGGCAGGTATTCCCCCGAGCGGAGCTTTGCCTCGGATTCCCCCGCCGCCTCCTCGCTCGAACACCGTACCGTGACCACCGTCCGCGAGGTCCAGCTCTCGATGAGGTGGGGGCGCAGGTTCAGGTCCTCGTCGCGAATGAGGAGCGGATCGAAGATCAGATCGGTGATCTCGCCCGTCACTCCGGTCGACGGTGCGAGCGGATTGAGGTATCCGACCGGTTCGTCGATGGCGCAGACGAACGCCTCGCTCTCGTGCGACAACTGCAACGCTCCGACCTCGTCAAAAAGCCAAGAACCCCCGAGCACCAGCAATAGCGGCGACGAAAACACAATCGTGCGAAGCCAGAACATCGCCGGAGGGTAACGCAAACCACCTCGCTTTGCCAAAACATAGTTTGGAAAGCTTAACGGATCCCGTGACCCGCCGGGCGGCTTCGTCCGGGACGGTCGGTCACTCCGGCGCTGCGGGAAACACGGCAAAAAAGAAAAAGTTGGAACGGGCCTCCGTAAGCCGGATTCTGTTCACTCCGCCCGTGGTCGAGCGGGGTGGACGATCATTTCTCTAGCGGACCCCTCCTCCGAAGAGGAAAAGCCCTCTCCCCGCCGAAGCGAGGTGCGACTATTACCCGGACTCATATCGCGGCCGAAACCGCCAAACCGGACCGGCTGCCCGTTTGTCCTGTTCTGTCTTGCACCGCATGGGGTTTGTCGTGCCCCCTCGGTTGCCCTCGGGGCGGTGAGCTCTTACCTCGCCATTTCACCCTTACCCTTCTTCGCTCCGGGGAGCTCCGAAGGGCGGTATATTTTCTGCGACACTTTCCGTCACCCGCCATTACGACGAAGTGCCCCGGCTTTCACCGGGCATGCTGCCGTGCGGTGTCCGGACTTTCCTCTGCCTCCCGAAGGAAACAGCGATCATCTCCGGCCCGTTCCAAGCGGGGAATCTATACCCGATCCTCCGACCGCGCCACGGGAAGATGAAGGAGTTCGGTCACTTCCGCGAGGGTGGGGAGGTGGCCCCGCCCGCCGAGGGCGGTGGCGTTGATCGCGGCGGCGGCGCTGGCGAACCGGGCGGCTCCGCGGGGGGAATCTCCTCGCCGGAAGGAAAAGAGGAACGCGCCGTGGAAGACATCGCCGCAGCCGGTCGTGTCGATCACTTTGTCCACGGGGAAGGCGGGTTGGTGAAAGCGCCCGCCGTCCCGGAGGCGGAACCAGCTCCCGGCGGCGCCGTCGGTGATCCCCACGATCTCTGCGTCCCAGCGGGCGAGGGCCGCGAACTGGTCTTCGCGGGACGGGCTTTCCGCGAGATGGAGGGCGTAGTCCGCCGCGACGATGAGGATGTCGACGAGGGGCAGCAGTTCGAGGTGACGCCGCTGGAAACGCCGGGCGCCGCCGTCGAAGGAGACCCGTCCGGCTCCCTCGCGGACGAGACGGGCGGCGTCGAGACAGGCGGGCCAATGGCGTCCGTTCAGATGCAGGATGGGGACGGTGGCGAGGATGTCGCGCGGCAATTCGGAAGAGGGCAGGGGAGTGAAGTCGCCTTCGTCGAAGAGGAGGTGTCTCTCGCCGTCCCCGGCGCGCACCAGCACGGCGCCTAGGGTGGTGCTCTTGCCCGGCTCGCGCCGGAGAAAGGAGGTGGCGACCCCGAAACGTTCGTACTCGGCGTGGACCCGATCGCCCCGCCAGTCATCGCCGATGCGGTCGGCGATGGCCGTGCGCGCTCCGAGGCGGGAGGCGGTGCAGAGGGCGGTGGGGACCGGGCCGCCTCCCATCATGGAGGAGGCGAGGATGCGGGAGACGCCCGCGCCGGAGGGAAAGGCGTCGACGAGGTGGATCGAGTCCAGCACCGACATCCCCAGTCCGAGGAGGTCGATACCGGCGTCGCCTCGGGGGCTCATCTCAGCTGTGGTGCTCCCGGAGCCAGGCGATAACGGCCTCCGTCATCGGGGCGAGTCCGTCGCCGCTGAAGACGTGATCGACTCCGGGGAGGATGACCAGTTCCTTCGGTTCGTAGGCGCTGGCGTACATTCTCCGCCCTTCGTCGACGGGAACGACATCGTCGGCGTCCCCGTGGAGGATGAGCCAGGGAACCTCGACCTTTTCGGTCTTGGCGAAGACGTTGTCGATCTTGTTCATGTCGTCGACAAAGGCCTGTGAGAGAGGGCAGGCTTCGTCCTCCCACATGCAGCCTTTGCCGGGTTTCTGGTCGGCGAATTCACGCTCGACGAAATTCTTGGTGTCGCCCATGCCGGCGAGGGAGACGAGCAATTCGATGCGTTCGTCTTTCACGGCGGCGAGCACGCCGACGACCGCGCCCATGCTGTGCCCGACGTAGCAGATGCGGTGGTAGCCCTCTTCCTCGGCGGCGTCGACGACGGCCTTGAGGTCTTTGAGCTCTTTGGTGATGGTGCTGTCCTCGAATTTTCCACCCGATTTCCCGTTGCCCGAGAAGGAAAAACGCAGGGCGTTGAATCCCGCTTTCTCGAGGCCTTCGGCCAGCCCGATCGCCCAGGGCCTGTCCTTGTTGCCCGTCACCCCGTGACCGATGATCACGAGGAGCGAAGTGTCCGAAGGATCCCCGTGGAATTCGTAGTCCAGGTGGTCTTTCGCTGAGTTGAGGATTTCCAAATACATGTCGTGGTTCCGGTAATGTGCGGGTCTCGGGAAAAATGTCTAAGCGAAAAAACGCGACTCGTCACAATTGCGTGTCGAAGACCCGGACCTCTTTGAACCACGCGCTGAAACTCTTCACAAACACGTCGTGATCGGGATGCGTTTGGTAGGCGTCGTGCTGCGCGACGGAGTCGAACTCGAGGACGAGGGCGTAGTCGAAGGTGTTCCGGGTGACGGGCCGCACCGGCGTCGCGGCGGCTTTTCCGAAGCGGCCGTTCGCGACGACGTCGATGGTGAAGAGGGCGCGCAGACCGTCTTCGAAGGAGGCTTTTTGCTCGTCCGTAAGGGAGGGGTCGAGCCAGAAATAAACGTTGTGTCGGACCATGGCTGCGAGCGTAGGACAAGCCCTCGATTTTATCAACCGGCGACTCCGGCGTCACCGGTTTTTTTCCGGCCCCCCGGGTCGCGCTTACTCCGCGGGATCCTCGCAGGCGTTCCGCAACATCACCTGGATGTGAGGGGTGTAGAGGTCGGGTTCGAGGAGGAAGGAGTCGTGTCCTTTCTCCGAGTGGACCGTGAAGAAGAGATGGGGGACCCCGGCGTCGCGAAGGTTCTCCACGAGGGCGGCCTGTTCTTCGGGATAAAAGCAATAGTCCTCGTCGATGCTGAAGACGAGGTAGTGATGACCGGCCGCGGCGGAGCGTCCGAAGAGGGTCGCGAGGTCTTCCGCCCCGGCTTCGACCACGGGATCGTAGCGGCTCCACATCTCGCAGATGCGCAGGTAGGTATTGGCGTCGAAGCGGTCCGTGAATTTTTTGCCCTGGTGGAGCATGTAGCTCTCGACGTGGTCGTGGGCCTGATACCAGGAGAAGCGGTCGCCCGACTGGACCACGTCCTTGCTGGCGCGGCGCTCGATCGCGTCGAGGTGGACGAAGGTCTTGTGGCTGATCATGCGGGCGAGGGCGAGCCCGGTCTCGGGAGCACCGCTCTCGTAGTATTCGCCGGACTGGAAGCGGGGATCGTTCTCGATCGCAAGGATCTGTTCGAGCAGGATGATGCGGTTGAGGACGGTGGTCTTCACTCCGGTCGCGAGGGGTACGACCAATCGGACCCGCTCCGGATAGAGGGTCGCGAAGGTCACGCAACTGAGTCCGCCGGTCGATGGTCCCACCACCGCGAGGAGCCGCACGATCCCGAGCGCGTCGAGGAGGAGCGCCTGGCTGCGGACAATGTCGTTCACCGTGATGTTCGGAAAGGTGGAGCCGTAGCGCTGTCCCGTGGCCGGGTCGACGCTGGCCGGGCCGGTCGATCCGTAGCAGCCGCCGAGGTAGTTGGCGCAAATGATGAAATACCGGTCGGTGTCGAGGGCTTTGCCCGGTCCGATAAAAGGATTCCACCAGCCGTTTTCACACTCCGGAGTCCAGAAGGCGTTGCCCTTTACCTCCGGATTGTAACCGGCGGCATGTTGGCTCCCGGAAAAGGCGTGGAAAAGCAGGATCGCATTGGAGCGGGTTTCGTTCAGCTCCCCGTAGGTCTCGTAGGCGAGTTCGGCATGGGCGAGGCTGGCACCGCAGCGGAAGACAAACGGGTCCTCTGGCGTGGCGATGGTTTGGAATTGGGTTTCGACTTGTCCGATTTCACTCATCAATTTCGGCGGGCGGCAAGGCTAAACCACAAGTTCCGCCCTCGCCACCGATTTGCATGTCATACCTGGGATGCGCGTTGCACTTCCGCGAAGGTTCGCCTTATTTGCCCCGTGAATTTGTTTGATCGATTTCTTTCGCGCCCCGATCCGGACGAGCCCGCTCCGCCGGACGGCATCCGCCTCGTCGTCGGGCTCGGCAACCCGGGGCCGGAATATGAAAAGACCCGCCACAACATCGGGTTCGAGTTGGTCGATCGACTGGCGGCGGAGCGCGGTCTGAAGTGGACCAAGGAACACAAATTCCGCTCGAAAACCGCCCGCGAGGGCCGGGGGCTGATTTTGGCCAAGCCACTCACTTTCATGAACTTGAGCGGCAACGCGGTCGCCCGTCTGATGCGCGCCCACGACCTCCGCCCCGACCAGATTCTCATCGCCTACGACGATGTCTCCCTCCCGCCCGGCAGCCTCCGTTTCCGCGCCAGCGGATCGGCCGGGGGGCACAACGGGATTCGGTCCTTGCTGGAGTATCTCGGCACCGAGGAGTTCCCCCGCCTGCGCATCGGGATCGGGGCGGCGGCACCGGACGAACTCCTCACCGACCACGTTTTGGGCCGCTTTTCCCCCGAGGAATGGCGCGAAATGGAAAAAGTTCTAGCGATTGCCGCAGATGGGGTAAATTGTGCGCTTTCCGCGGGTTTGGCATCAGCCATGAACCAATACAACCGGCGGGCTTAGTTGAAACCATACCGCGAACCGGAAAATATCGTTGAATCGCATACGAACGACAGCTCTCATGAAACGCAAATACGAAGGGATCTACGTCCTCAAACTCCAGGGACAGGACGAAGGCATTGATGAAATGGTGGGGAAAATCTCCAAGGAACTGGAGTCGAACGGCGCCAAGCTCGACAAGATCGAGCGCCTCGGCCGCAAGGAGTTCGCTTTCCCGAACCACGCCAAGCAGAAGCACGGCTACTACGTGCAATATCATTTCGAGGCCGCGCCGGTCGCCCTCTCCCAGGTGGAAACGCACCTCAAGCTCAACGACCAGGTGATGCTGCAGCACTACCGCCGCCTCTGATTCCCTCCCGCGCATCCGGTCGGCGGGCCATCGCGGGGGGACGTCCTCCCGCGAAAACCCGCCATCGCGGCAAAAGCCTCCTCTGGCACGCACCATGGGAGGCTTTTTCTTTTCCCGACGGGAAAAATGTCCTCCCCCACGTCTTCACCCGCCCCTCGAAACGACCCATGGCTCCGCAACGGTTGACGCCCGCTCAAGACTGGGCCAAGTTACCGGCCCCCGTTCCCGGCTGATCGTCTTCCCGGCCGGCACGATTTTCCCTCCCTCCGGCCAGGTCGCCACCCCTCCGGTCTGCCGTGCTTTTCACCTCCCTTTTCCTTATCCATTTCCTATATGAACGTAGATCGCGCGACGCTCGACTTTCTCAATTCATTTTCCCAAGACGAAAAAAACGAAGGCCAGCGCCTTCACGACGAAGGGGCCGTCACGCAGATTTTCGGCAACCATCTCCTCATTCAGGGCCGCATCGAGGATGAGGATTGGTCCTGCCGCACCCGCATCCAGCTCCAGGGGAACGAGTGGACCGGCGAGGCGGATGAGAAAAGCGAATCAGGTCGGGCCGCTCTCTACGCGACCATGTTGGAAAAGGTCGCCCGCAAAGGCGATCTCCCGGAGGCCCCCAACGAGGTCGGGGAGAAAACCCTCACCGAGGTGATCGAGGACAAGCTCGGTCGCGGTCTCACCGGCGAAGAGGACGAGTACCTCGGCAAGATCGAGCGGCGCTACCGGCGCTTTGAAATCGAGCGCGAGATTTTCGACTCGGACCTCGTGCGCCTCCATCCCCGCTGGCCCGTCGACAGCTTCGATCCGTTGACCCTCTGGCCGACTCCCCCGACCGACATTCTCGAGTTCTGGAACTACGTCGCCCACGCCTTTGAGAAAGGGAACTTCGACTTCCCCGAGTTCCTCGAAGTGATCACCGATCGCGAGTGGACCCGCGAGCACATGGCCGCCTGGGAAAAGCGTCGCGAAGAGAGCGAATGGCGCTACCAGGTCGAAGTTTTTGAAAAACGCCCCGCCGAAGAGTCGGTCGAGCTGGTCGAGTTCCGCCTGCGCATCAGCACCCGCGAGGCCCGGCTCATGGTCCGCACCGAGGAGACCGGTGCCTTCGAGCGCATCGCCGACGAGGAGCAGTTCACCCGGCTCGAAGAGCGCTACACCAACGGCGGTCTCCGCATGGCCGGTCCTTCCGAGATTCTCTGGAGCCAGTTCCTCCACGCCGCCGCCAAGGGCGAATCCACCGATGGCGGACTCATCCTCGACAAGATCGAGAACTGCCGCTTTCTCAACCGCCTTTTCCACCAGCCCGAACTGGAGGGGCTCATCGTCAACCTCGACGAGATTCCCTACCGCATCGCGGAAAAGCCGCTGCGTTGGACCTGCCGCCCCGACAGCATGGGGGGCGAGGACTACGAGATGCAGCTCCTCACCGGCGAGGGTCGCGATGTCTCCCACACGGTGCGGCTCCTCCCCGGCGACGAGTCGCTCTACATGAGCGATGAATGGACCTTCCGCGGACCGGAGCACTGGATCAAATCCGAGACCCTGATCGAGCCGCGCGTCGTCATTCCGCGCAGCGTCATCGAGAGCGAATCCGGGGTCGCCTTCCTCTACCGGCTCGACTCTTCCCTTCCGCCCGAACTCACCGCCAAGATTCGCGAGGAAACGCTGCAGATCTGTTTCGACCTCAGCATTTCCTCCAGTGCGACCGGTGCGACGAGCGAGCACATGATCATGAAAATCACGGCGACCAACCGCGACGGTACCCGCGAGGAGGTTCTCGGGCGCGAGGGCTGGGAAGTGGTCACCCAGCGGAAAGGAGACTCCGACGTGCTCTATCGCTACGACCGCGCCATGCAGCGGCGCGTCGGCCGGTTCATCGCCCCGATGCAGCCGACCTTCGATGGCAATCTCGGTTGCTACCGCGCTCGTGTGACCAAAAATTTCCCCGAAAAATACGCCGAATGGCTCGAGAGCCTGCCCGACGAAATCGAAATCCGCGCCGACAAGGATCTCGCCACCCTCGAAGCGGACCCGATCGAAGCCCAGGTCTCCTTCGAGGTGGTCGATGAAGAGATCGACTGGTTCGACCTCAAAGTCGTCGTCAAGGTGGACGGCATGGACCTCAGTCAGGAGGAAATCCGCGCCCTCGTCCAAGCCCGCGGCCAGTTCGTCCGGATGGAGCGGGGCGGCTGGCTGCGCCTGAAAATGAATCTCAGCGAAGAGCAGCAGATCGCGGTTTCCAAGATCGGGCTGGACCCCTTCGACCTCACCGGAGAAGTCCACCGCCTCCACGCCCTCCAACTCGCCGAACCGGCCGCCCGCGAAGTCTTCGATGCCAAGGCTTGGAAACGCATCACGGAGCGGGCCAAGAGCCTCAAGCTCCAGGTGCGTCCCGAGATTCCGCCCGGACTCAACGTCCATCTGCGTCCCTACCAGATCGAGGGTTTCCACTTCCTCTCCTATCTCTCGACCAACCAATTCGGCGGCATTCTCGCCGACGACATGGGACTTGGGAAGACGATCCAGTCGCTCACCTGGCTGCTCTGGCTGCGGGAACAAAGCGGCGACGACGCCCCGCCCAGTCTCGTCGTCTGTCCGAAATCCGTCCTCGATGTCTGGGGTGATGAGGTCAAAAAAGCGGCACCCTCCATTCGCGTCCAGGTCCTCCGCAACAAGAGCGAGCTCGAAGTGGACCGCCTCGGCCGCGATGTCGATCTGCTCGTGATCAACTACAGCCAGTTGCGCACCTGTGCCGACGAATTGAAGGAAATCCAATGGCTCGGGATCATTCTCGACGAAGGGCAGCAGATCAAAAACCCCGACTCCAAGGCGGCCAAATCCGCTCGCGCCCTGGAGGGCCAGAACCGGCTGGTCCTCACCGGGACACCCATCGAGAACCGTCTCCTCGACGTCTGGAGCCTGATGGGATTCGCCATGCCCGGGATCCTCGGCGACCGCAAATATTTCCGGGAAAACTTCGACAAGCGCAAGGACGGCCAATCCCAGGCCCGCCTCACCGCGCGGCTCCGCCCCTTCCTCCTGCGGCGCACCAAGGGGGAGGTCGCCCTCGATCTCCCGCCCAAAATCGAGGAGGACGTCTTCAGCGAAATGGAGTCCGTGCAGCAGCAACTCTACCGCGCCGAACTCGAGCGCATCCAGAAAGTGCTGCTCGGTATCGAAAACGACGAGAGCCTGCGCAAGAACAGCTTTGTCATTCTGCAGGGCCTCATGCGGCTGCGCCAGATCTGCTGCCACCCCGGGCTGATCGACGCCAAGCACCGCTACGAAGACAGTGCCAAGCTCAACGCCCTTTTCTACCTGCTCGACCAACTTCACGAAGAAGGCCACAAGGTCCTCGTCTTCAGCCAGTTCGTCTCCATGCTCGACATCATCCGCGAGGAGCTGGAAGATCGCGAACGCCCCTACAGTTACCTCACCGGCCAGACCAAAAACCGGCACGAAGTCATCAGCGATTTCCAGGAGACAAAAGACCCGAAAGTGTTCCTCCTCTCCCTCAAGGCGGGCGGCAGCGGGCTCAACCTCACCTCGGCCAGCTACGTGATCCTCTACGATCCCTGGTGGAACCCCGCCGTGGAAAACCAGGCCATCGACCGCTGCCACCGGATCGGACAGGAGAGCAAGGTCAACGCCTATCGTCTCCTCATGCGCGACAGCGTCGAGGAAAAAATCCGCATCCTGCAACAGCAGAAAAACGCGATGATGACCAGTGTCCTCGGGGAGGAAGGGTTCACCCGCAATCTCGAGATGGACGACCTCAAGTTCCTCTTCAGCGACGGCCAGGTCGAGCGAAAGGAATCCAAAAAGGCCGTGCCCGCCGGATAAAAGCGATCTCCGCGGGTCTGATCCGCGGACTTGCGTTTTGCGGTCGAAACCGTTTCATTGGGAGACCATGAAAACACTCCCTTGCTTCCTCGCGCTCGTGACCTTCGGTCTCCTTTCGCCCGCCCTCTCCACCGCCGCCCCGCTCGAAGTCGGTGCCGATGCTCCGGCCGTGAAAACCGTAGATCAGAAAGGCAACCCCGTCGATCTGGGCAAAGAACTCGCCGAAGGCATCAGCCTCGTCTATTTTTATCCCAAGGCCGACACTCCCGGTTGCACCAAACAGGCCTGCAACCTGCGTGACGCCTTTGAGGACGTCACCAAGGCGGGCATCAAGGTCTTCGGCGTGTCCGCCGACACCCCGGAAGACCAACTCGCCTTCGCCGAAAAATACAAGCTTCCCTTCACCCTTCTCGCCGACAAAGCCGGTGAGGTGATCGCCGCCTTCGGCGTCCCGGCCAACGCCCGGGGCTTCGCCTCGCGCCAGAGCTTCCTCATCAAGGACGGAAAAATCATCTGGCGCGACCTCAAAGCCAATCCGACCACCCAGGCGCAGGACGCCCTCGCCGCCGCGAAAGCCGGGTGATGTTTAGCGGTTTAGCGGTTTAGCGGTTAGCTTTTTTGCTGTTTAGCGGTTTAGCGGGATGCGAACCGAAGGAGTCTGAATGCCCAGTCGGTTCACCGGGGACGGTTCGCCCCACCTCTGCCCCGAAGCCAAGGCCGAATGCCGAAGCACCTCTGCGAAGATCCCATCGGATTCCGCAGCACCTTTTGCGAAAAGGTAGGGCGAACCGTCCCGGTGAGCCGTCGGACCACCTGCGATGATCGTTTTCGCCCTTCCCGTCCAACCGTCCAACCCCTGCCCGAAAGCCGAAGCCCCCCCAGCCCCGCGTTAAACAGCAAAAAAGCTAACCGCTAAGAACGCGCCTTCGCCCGCAGATCCCGCAACTCCTGATCCACCTTCGCGAGATACTGCGACGTCGCCTTGAGGCGTTTGGTCGTCAGCTTCGCGATGAACTCGTAGAGGCAGGCGTAAAAGGGGGCGTTGTCCTCTTTCGGAAGGATGTGCTGGAGAAATTTTTGGTCCACCGCGAGGCAGAAGACATCCTTGACCGCGACGACGGAGGCGGAGCGCACCTCGTCTTCAAGGGCGGCGAGTTCCCCGAAGATGTCGCCGGTCTGGTCCATCGTCACGAGCTGTTCGCCGCCTTTGACCACCGCGACTTCGCCGGAGAGCAGGATAAAAATGCGGGAGGCTTCGTCCCCCTCGGCGATGATGACGTCGCCCGGATCGCATTCGATGAAGGCGGAGGCGTGGAGCACTTGATCGAGATGCTCTTTGGAAAAGGCTTCGAGGAAGGGGACCTCCAGCATGGGGGGTGGAATGTCATCCTCGTCGTGAATGTAGGCGTACTCTTGCACGGCGGGATTATAAGTTTTCAGGCACCTGCTGTCGAGTCCGATCAACGCGGGGGAGATGTTTTTTGGCGGGCTGGGGATTTTCCGATTCCGCGGTGGGGTGGCTCCCCGGCCCGGCGCCCCCTCTCCGTTTCCTTGCCGTCGTGAGAGGGCTCTGCCGCACTTTTGTATTTTCGGGATTCTCTTTTGCCGTATGGTAACGGCAGAATGCATCGATTTTCCCCACGGATCGCCCTGTTCCTCCTGACGAGTCTTCCCGTTTTATTGGTGGGTCAGGATCCGGTCGATTCCAAAATCTGGGAGCTGACCTTCGTCGACGAGTTCGACGGGGAAAAACTTGATTACTCCAGGTGGACTCCCAAGGATCCTTGGGGGGTGGTGCGCAACGACGAACTCCAGGCCTACATCGTCAAGGCCTTCCACACCGAGGGAGGTATCCTCACGATACGCTGCGAGGACGAGCCCGCCTTTTACGACGGTGCCAAACGCGACTACCGCTCGGGCATGATGTCCACTTCGGGCAAGTTCGCCCAGACCTACGGACGCTTCGAGATCCGCTGTCAGGTTCCGCGGGGCAGGGGACTCTGGCCCGCCTTCTGGCTGCTGCCCGACCCACCTGCCTGGCCGCCCGAGATCGACATTCTCGAAATCCTCGGGCACGAGACCGACAAGGCTTACCTCTCCCTGCACCGGCCCGATCCGGCGAATCCCGGCGGCGCTTCTCTCTCCGTCACCGGCGAATACCAAGGAACCGACTTTGCCGATGGCTTCCACACTTTCGCCATCGAGTGGGAAAAAGGAGAGATCCGCTGGTACATCGACGGGGTGGAGCGCTACCGCGTCACCGAGCACGTGCCGGACCAGCCCATGTTCCTGCTCGTGAACCTGGCCGTCGGCGGCGCTTGGGCGGGTGCCCCCACGCCGGAGACCGTTTTCCCCGCCGATTTCCTCGTCGATTATGTGAAGGTCTGGAAAAAGCGCGAGGCCTCGGCGGATCGGGCGGAACCTCCGTCGGGGAAAGCGAGGGGAACCGGCGGAGCGGGCGAAACGAGCCGGTAGCCCCGGATAATGCGGGACTTTGGATGACGTGACTTGCGTTTTCCCCCGCGTTCTGCGATTTTCCCGGTCATGAAACGTTCCCTCCCTCTCGTTGGTGTCCTGCTTTTGATGACCATGCCCCTGGTCGCGCGGACGTGGAAGCAGGCTTCGACCGGTAAAGTCATCGAGGCGGACCTCATCAAGGTGGAGGATGGCAAAGCGCATCTCAAACTCGCCGACGGGCGCACCGGTCTCGTCGAAGTGCTCTCCCTCAGTCTCGAAGACCAGGCCTACCTCGCCTCGGTGGAAAAACGGGAGACCGCCGCCACCGCCGCGACTTCCACCGTGGCCATCACCACCGCCGGTGCCGATGCCGGGTGGCCCGCCTTCCGGGGCCCGCGCGGGGACGGCATCTCGCCCGACCGCAATCTTCTCACGGAATGGCCCGAAGCGGGGCCAAAGCAACTCTGGGTCTACGACGCGGCCGGCATGGGCTATTCGGGGTTCAGCATCGTCGACGGACGCCTCTACACTATGGGCACAAGGGGGGACGATGTCACCCTCGTGGCCGTCGATGTCGCCACCGGCAAGGAGATCTGGGCGAGCGCCGTTTCCAAGGATGACAAGGAAGGCTACTCCTCCGGTTGGGGGAACGGCCCGCGCAGCACCCCGACCTATTCCGATGGCCGCGTCTACGGGATCGATCCCAAGGGCGGGGTCTTCTGCCTCGAGGCCGATTCGGGCGAACTCGTTTGGAAAAAACATCTCGTCGAGGATTTCCAGGGCAAAATGGGCGGCTGGGGTTTCTCCGAGTCGCCCCTCATCGACGGCGACAAGCTCGTCCTCGCGCCCGGCGGCGAAGAGGCCGGCATGGTCGCTCTCGACAAAAAGACCGGTGATCTGATCTGGGCCGCCACGGAACTGAAGCCCGGCAAGGCCGAATACGCCACCGTCGTCCCCGCCGAGATCAACGGCATCCGGCAGTACATCAAACTCTTCGAGAAGGAACTCGTCGGGGTGAACGCCGAGGACGGCAAAGTCATCTGGACCTCTCCCTGGGACGGCAGGACCGCCGTGATCCCCACGCCCATCGTCTCGGGAAATGAAATTTATGTTTCCTCCGGCTACGGGGTCGGTTGCAAGCTCGTCCGCATCGGGAGCGACAACCAGCCGACCGACGTGTGGGAAAACAAAACGATGGTCAACCACCACGGCGGTGTCATCAAGGTGGGCGAACACCTCTACGGGTTCTCCGACGCCAAAGGGCTGATCTGTCAGGATTGGGAGACCGGCGAACTCGTCTGGAACGAAAAAGGCCAGTTCACCCTCAAGGGTTCCGTCCATGTCGCCGATGGCCACATCTACGCGCTCAATGAAAACGACGGCACCCTCACACTCGTCGAAGTGAATCCGACGGAATACAAGCAAAAGGGTCGCTTCCAGCTCGATCCCCAGAGTCCCAACCGTCATCCCAAGGGGAAGGTCTGGACGCATCCGCTCGTTCTCGACGGCAAGCTCTATCTGCGCGATCAGGAGTATCTCGTCTGCTACGACGTGAGCGCCAAGTGAGGCGATTTTCCCATCGGTCCCATCGTCTCCCGCGCGGGCTGGACACAACAGGGTAGACCTACCGACTTGACCCTGTTCGCCCGACGATGATGTCTTTGCCCGATTCTTTTCCGCCGTCCGATCCGCCGCGGCGGGCGGCGTGGTGGTGCTGGCCACTGATCCTTTTCGCGCTGTTTCCCTTCCATTGGCTGGCCGAGGAGCCGGGACAGGGAGACGCGGGCGGGAGCGAGGCGCCGGTCCATCGTGCGGGCGATCTTGCCGTTTTGAAAATGCAGGGCCAGGTCGTCATCGCGACGTTCCAACTGGACCCCGAGGCGGCGATGGAGGCGCTCGACGATCTCTCTTCGCTCGCCCGGGACGACCACTCGGTCGCCGCGCTCGCTCTTCTGGAATGTTTCGTGCGGCCGGATTCGCCGGAGATTCCGTCGTACCTGGAACGTTTTTCCGAGCAGGTCCCCGAGGATCTCGCCATCGCCACAAAAAGAGCGGTTACCGAGGGTGTCGATGAGGACCTGCGCGAGGAGCTGCGCGCTCACCTCGGCTGGTTCGCCGATCTGGCGCGTGCTCCCGGTCTCACCGACCCGCCGGAGGACGAGGCGATTCGGATGCGGGCCTTTGTCGTCTTGGGAACGATGGGGCTGATCTTCGCCGCTGGCGCTTTTGGTATTTGTGCCGGGGGTGTTCTCCTTTTCCTGCACCTCCGTCGTCTCCGCGAAGGGAAGAGCGCCAACGCCTTCGTCGCGGGAGGGGGCGCGGGCGGAGTGCTGCTCGAATGTTTCGCCCTCTATCTGGGAATCATGACCGCCGGTGCCCTGCTCGGCGCGTATCTCGCCGGCTCGCTCTCGCCGCTCGGTTATGCTGTCGCGGTGGTGGTTCCGCTGTGCTGGCCCCGGTTGCGGGGGATGCGGTGGGCGGATTTTCGCTCGGCGATCGGACTCCACCGGGGAAAAGGGTGGGGCAGGGAGATCGGGGCCGGAATGGTCGGATATCTCGGAGTCCTCGCGATCGCTTCGATCGGGATTTCCCTGACTCTGCTGCTGACGCTCGTCGCGGGGTATTTTCAAGACGGCGGTGGTCTCCTGACACCCGGCGGCGGGGACGGACCCGGGTCGGCGTCGGGCGGAGGGGGCGCACCGGTCGGACCCGAAGCCCATCCCATCGTGGGCTGGATGTATCACGGCACCTTCTGGACGAAGCTCGCCTGTCTGGGGCTCGCGGCGGGATTCGCGCCGCTCTTTGAAGAGATTTTTTTCCGCGGAGCGCTCCAACGGTACTTTCGGGGACGTTTCCGGTTTTTCGCGGCGGCCCTGTTCACCAGCGTGATTTTCGCCGCGCTGCATCCCCAGGGATTTTTCGCCATTCCGGCCCTCGCGGGGATCGGAATCGGCTTTTCGCTGCTGCGCGAATGGCGCGACTCGCTCATCGCGCCCATGGTCGCCCACGCCATCAACAACGGGCTCCTCGTCCTGATGCTCTGGTGGCTGCTGTGACGAGACGAATCCGTCCGACCGTCTACCGGGAGCGAAATTAAGTTATCGAGATTATAAAAATATCTTGATTAATTAGTTTTGGCATTATAATCTGGAGCCACTACAAAAATTATAAACTCGTGAGAAACCATTTCTTTGAGGTTTTCGAGCGGAAATTTTTCAGAATCACGCAGGTGCCATGTCGTTCTCATTTCGCAACATATTCACTCCGGATGAAGACGATATCGGCGGCGTTCCCGGTGGTTCGGAGATGTCGGGAGAATCGGCCGGAGGAAACGCGACCCGCGGAGGAGCGGAGGCCAAACCAGCGCCGGAACCGCCCGGGCAGGATTTCCTGATCAGCGAACTCATCGCCTTCATACCACCGGCGATCTCGGCGCAGAGCGGCATCCCGATGACGCGCGAGTTGCGCATTCCGCTGCCCGCGGACGGCAGCCGCGACGTGAAGCTCTCGACCATTTACCAGCTTTGCCCGGAACTTTTCGCCGCCGAGATCACTCCGCTGAACGATTCGGTGGTGACTCTCCCGCCCAAAATCGGCGCGATGGGAGATACCGGTGCCACGAGCGGCGCGTCGGGCTTTTCACCGGCGGCGGGAAAAGCCTTCCCCGGATTCAGCGGCGAGTCGGCCGCCTCGGGCAACCCCTTCTGGTCACCGACCTCTCCGGCGGCGGAGCGGAAAAGCGGGTCCGACACGCTCTCACCCCCGAAGAGTTCGCCGGGGGCGATGAACCCTTTTTCCGCCGAGGATTTTCCCGCACAACCCTCGGGTCAGGGAAATTCTCCGGTCGACGCGGCCCCGCCGAAGCAAGCCGAACTGTCCACCGGGTTCGAGGGACCGACCGCGAAACCGGAGAGCGGGGACAAAGCTTTCGCCGGAGGAAAGTCCGCCGGCTTCGGGTCGCTCTCTTCTTCCGCCCTCTTCGGAGGCAAGGGGAGCGGGCTGCAGAACGAGGCGGACGACAAGGGAAGTCACCCGTTCGAAAAAGAAGACCCCTTCACGACTCTCTTTTCGAAGCAGGCCAAGGCGGACCGGGACATCCCGGAGCCGAAGAGCGAGGCACCGGAACCGTCCGGCGGGCCAAGCGGTGCTGACCCCGCGGAAGGTGGCTCGGGCGACGAGCACCAGGGCGTGTGGGGCGCCATGTTCCAGGGCGGCGGATCGCCGGCGAGTGACGACGCCACGCCGGATCACGAACCCTTTTCGCCTCCGAGCTTCGAGAGCATCGGCAATCTCCTGAAACAGGGCAGCGGGTCCGGCGCGGAGACTCCGTCCGCCGGGTTTTCTCCGGCCGCCCCACCGGCCCCCTCTCCGACCTCCGCTCCCATGGAACCCGCCCCGCCCGCCTCCACCGGATTTTTCACCTTCGAAGCGGACCCCGAGCCGCATCCGTCAGCCGCCGCGACTCCTGCGGATACGTCTCCGGCAGCACCACAAGAGGATTTTGCGTCGAATCCCGAACCGCCCGAGACGCAGGCACCGGCGCAGGCTTTCTCGGGTTTTGGAATGGCCGCGACTCCACCGCTCTCCCCCATCCCCGCCTTTTCCGGAACGCCCGCTTTCGAGCCTCTCGATCTCACGGAGTCGTCGCCGACCCCCGTCGCCGAGAGTGCCCCGGATCCCGCTCCCGCACCGGAGCCCGAGCCGGTTTCCACACCGGATCCGGAGCCCGTCCCGGAACCGGTTTCCGCTTCGGAACCGGAGCCGACCGCGCCACCGGAAGCGACGCCCGCCCGGACGTTCCGGCAAGAGGAAGCGCATCCCGTGCCGACGCGGGAGACCGCACCGATTTCGACTGGAGCCGACGGCGAACCGCGCGACCTCGAGCTGCGGGCGATTTTTTCCACGAGCGAGACCTTCACCCTCTCCATGGTGGCGCGCCGCATCGTGGGGCTGCCGGGGATCGTCAATTGCACCCTTTCGACGCCGGGCAAACTCGTTCAGGCGTCGAAGACGGACAGCGGTCGGATCGGCGGCGAGGCCCGCGAGATGGTCGCGACCCTGCGGAATCTCGCCAAACTGACCGGACTGCCCGAGGCGCGCACTTTCACCCTGCACACCGACCGCGGCATCGTGAGCCTTTTCCTCGAAGGGGAGTGTTGCGTGATGGTCACTCACGAGACGGCTTCGTTCGAGCCGGGAGTGCGGGAAAAACTCATCCTCTCGGCGAGGAGCCTCATCAAACTGGAGGAATAATCCACATGGCACTGGTTCGACACGACACGCGGGAGATTCAATTCAAGATCGTGTATTGCGGTCCGGCCGGTGGCGGGAAAACAACCAACCTGAGCTACATCCACCGTCGGCTCGATCCCTACGCGCGGGGCGAACTCGTCTCCATCGCGACCGAGCAGAACCGCACGATCTGTTTCGATTTTCTCTCGGTCCATGCCGTCGAGGTTGCCGGGTACCGGACCCGGTTCCAACTCTATACCGCCCCCGGCCAGGAGTCCCTCGCGGAGACCCGTCGCACCGTACTCGCCGGAGCGGATGGCATCGTTTTCGTGGCGGATTCGACCCAGGAACCTTACGGGGAGAACCTCAGCGCCTACCACGGCTACCGCGATTCCCTGCTGCGGAACAACGTCCCGCCCGACCGCATCCCGGTGGTGTTCCAATACAACAAGCGCGACCGCCCCGGGGTGACCCGCCCCGAGGATTTCGACGAGGCTTTCGCGGTGCGCGGCCCGTCCTTTCTCGCCTGCGCCACGAGCGGATACCAGGTTTTCGCCACGCTCGACCATTTGACCGGTGAGGTCCTCAGGAAATTTCATGCTTCCCTCAGGGCACCGGTGCGGCATACAATGAAGGTGGAAAACAGGGACGAGAAACTGGTTTTCGAAGGCGTCAATTGAAGTCGGCGCTCCCATCGGACACCGGATGCCGACGAGGAAATCGTCACCATCGTCCCTTTCGTCACGACCATGGATAGTAGAGACAGCAACAGCCCGGAGAGCGAGGAATACGCGGCGGCCCTCCCCCTGGAGATCAGTCACGAGGTCGCCTCCCGCGCCGATGACCTGCTGCGGGAATTCGCGGAGGATTCCGGTCTGGAGACCGCCTTGATCGTGGATCGCAGCGGGGCCCTCGTCGCCGGAATCTCGGCGGAGGAGGAAGTCACCGTCGAAGTCATCTCGGCCCTCGTCGCCGGGGCGAGCGGGGCGATGCGCGCCCTCGTCTCCCGTCTTGGCGAGACCGGTGCGCTGGAGAGTCTCCATCTCGGCGGCGACCGCCTCGTTTATCTGCGTGAAATCGTGAACCGCTTCATTCTCGTCGGGGTCTCCGAGGCGACCCGACCCGCCGGATTGGTGCGGAACAAAGCCCGGCACATCGAGGGGGAACTCGCGGGACTGCTCCACGACATCCGGCCGGCCGAGGTGCCGCTGCCCGCAGCGGTCGGGACGGGCCTCGGTTCCGTGCGCGAAGCGGCGCGGCAGCGGGCCGCCCGAGATCTCCTCGATTCCGAGGCGAAACCGGAGCGGGAACAAGAACAAGAGCAAGAGATCGAATCGGGAGCGGAATCTCTTTCCGAATCTGAACCCGAACTCGCACCCGAAGACCCGGTGTCCTCCGCCAAGAGGCCGATCTCCGAGCCGCGGGGAATCCTCGAACCGCTCGATTTCGGCGAACCCGAGATCGTGATCGAACCGTCCGTGCCCCTGCCGGCGGAACGCGAAAAGGTCGTGGCGGAACGCGAAAAAATCGTCCCGCCGGACGAGGATGCCGTCGATTTTCCCTTCGACGGGGAAAAGGAAGTGGAGGGAGTGGGCGAAGAGGAAGAATCCCCGCCCTTTTTGCCCCCGTCGGGTTCCGTTTTCGAACTCGAACTGGAAGCCGACGATCCAGAAATCGAGGACGAACCGGAAGTCGAGGATGATCCGGAAATCGAGGACGCCGGGGAGGCCGACGACGAACCGGAAGCCGGTGATGCGGCGACGGACGAAGCCGACGTTCCGGCGAGTCTCCCGGATTTCTTTCAATTGCAGGAAGAGGAGGAAGACAACGCGGCCCGCGCCAGCGAAGAAGCCGAGGCCGCAGAGCCACTGCCTCCCGTTTTTGAATTCGACGCGCCCGCAGTCGTCGAAAGCGAAAGCGCGGCGGAATCCGCCGAGTCCGACGCGGAAATGCCCGAGGCGGAGGAGGCTTTCACGGACTTTTTGGAGGATCCCGGCGAGGAAGCGGAAAAAGGGCCCGATTCCGCGGACGAGGCGGAGGATTTCGCCGGAGAAATCAAGGAAATGATCGATGAAGAGGAAGAAGAGTCTGAGGTTCGCAGCTCTGGTCCGTTCTACTTTTGAAGGGCGGTGCCGCGATCCACTAATCACTTGGCGGGCCGGATATCCTGTGTTACACACTTGTTCCCCGTAGCCGGGGCCGAAAATATCGACTCTCACCTATGGATTTGATTACAAAGGGCGGACCTCTCATGTGGCTTCTGTTGGGGTGTTCGGTCATCGCCATCGCGATCTTTCTCGAACGTCTCTTTCACTTCCACCGCGCTCGTATCGACGTCGGTGATCTCCTCTTCGGCCTGCGCAACCTGATCAAAAACAAGGCCTACGCCGAGGCCCTCTCGGAATGCGCTGCCACACCCGGCCCGGCCGCCCGCGTCATTCACTCCGCGATCCGGCGCTATTCCTCGCCCCGCACGGAACTGCGCGAGATCGTGCAGGAAAGCGGCCAACTGGAGGTGCCGAAGCTCGAAAAACACCTCGCGGTGCTCCTCACGGTCGCCTACATCGCCCCGCTCATCGGTCTGCTCGGCTCCGTCCTCGGTCTCGTCGATACCTTCGTCCAGATCAACGCGGTCGGGGGGTTTGCCACCGTGGCGGAGATTTCCCAAGGCGTCTACGAGGCCCTCATCACCTCCGCGGCGGGTCTCATGGTCGCGATCCCCGCCTTTGTTTTTTACTCCCACCTGCGGGCCTATGCGAAGAGTCTCATGCACGACATGGAGAGCGCCGGTATCGAAATCGTGAACACGATCTGCGACCTGCGGAACCATCCTTCCGACATCATTTCGATCCGACCCGACCAGCCCGTCGGCGTGAGCGGGAGCGAGGGGGCGGAGGAGGTCCGGCAGTAAATTTTCGAGGGGAAAGGAGACTACCGTGAAGCTGGAATCAACGCTGAGCGACCGGGTCGGGATGCTCTACACGGCACCGCTGGTGGACGTGATTCTCCTGCTGCTGATCTTTTTTCTCTTCGGCTCCAATCTCGTGCTGAAATCCGGTGTCGCGGTCAATCTGCCCAGCTCGGCCTCGTCGCTGCCCTCGGCGGAGGACGCCCACATCATCACCCTGATTCCCAGCGAAACGGCCGAGTTTTATTTCAACGACGAACGCGTCGATCTCGCCCGACTCGCACCGCGCTTGGAGGAGGCGATCAAGCGCTCGGATCAGGTGGTCATTCTCGGCGACGAGACGGTCGACTACGGAGCGATCATGGAAATCGCCAAGCTGGTGCTCAACGCCGGTTTCGAGGTCTCTTTCGCCACCAAACTGGAATCCCCCTGAGCGATGGCTGCGGCAAAGGCAATGGACGAAAACGAGGGGGAAGAAAGGGGCAAGGTGTTCCTCTGGACCCGGGAAAAGCGGGGCTGGATCTACCTCACCGCCTTCCTCCTCTTTTCCGTCCTGGTCCACGGAGCGGGCTTTTATCTTTTCAAAGTGGTCTACCCGTCTCCCGTCCGGATCGAGCCCCGGCCCGATACGATCACCATCCTCGATGCCTCGGATCCGGCGGTGCGCTCGGTTCTGCAGCGCATCTCCGACCGCACCATCTTCCTGCTGCCGCCCTCTTCGCAAAGCGAGGTGCGGGTGCGGTTGGAGGATCATCCGGTCCGCTTCACCCCGGCCTTCCAACGCACTGAGTTGGAGCTGAAGGCACCCCCGCATCCGGCGGCGCTCCCGGGTGTGATCGAACCGCTCCCGCCCGAGACGGGCAGTGCGACCTCGGGCGGCCCCGTGCGGAGCATCCGGGTGAAATTCGCCCCCTCTCTCGTCGATCGTCCCACCGCCCCCTGGTCCATCATGGACGACTACCTCAGCACCGCGGCCTCCCTGCCGCTCCTGCGCATCGACCTGGAGATCGCGCCCGACGGGAGCGTCCGGGTCACCGGTGTGCGGGCCGAACTGGAGGAGTCGGAAAAGGCGGAACTGGCCACGGTGATCGAGTCGACCCTGCGCTTCGTCCCCGCCCCCGCCGTGGAGGTGGGTTGGATCGAGATCGGCGGCGAGGGTTGATCTTTTCCCCACGACGGTACACGGTACCTTTCGGAATTTCCCCCGCCATGTTTCACGTCACCCTCGATGGAATGATCGCCGTCTATCTCGTCGGCATCCTCTGTGCGCTCTTCTTCGCGTGGGTGGCTGCGGAGATTTTCCGAAAAGGCCGCGAAAACCAGCGCCGCAAGCATTTCGTCATCTGCGGGATCTGCGATCATGTCTTCGAAGACCTCACCGATCACGACCTCGCCGAGTGCCCGCGCTGCGGCGCGATGAACGAACGCGAGCGCGTCATCGAGATTTGAGGATCCCGGTGCGGGTCGGTGTCGCCGGTCGCAGTCAGGACTGCGCTCTTGAAACTTCGCTTTTACGCGTTCAGGTTGCATCATGTCAGCCCATTACATCATGATCGGAGGATTCCTCGGCGCGGGAAAAACCACCTTGATCCAGCGCTTCGCCCGCTATCTCGACGAACGCGGCAGACGGGTCGGATTGATCACCAACGACCAGGGGGCCGGTCTCGTCGACTCGGCGATCGGGCGCTCCAATCGTTTCCCGGTCGAGGAAATTTCGGGGGGCTGTTTCTGCTGCCGTTTCAATTCCCTGATCGACGCGGCGACCTCCCTGACGGACGCAAACCGCCCCGATGTCTTTCTCGCAGAACCGGTCGGGAGCTGCACCGATCTCGTCGCCACGGTCTCCCTTCCGCTCCAGAAAATCTACGGCGGCGACTACCGGGTGGCACCGCTCAGCGTCCTCGTCGATCCGATCCGGGCGGGGCAGATTCTCGGTCTGACGGAAGGGCGCAAGTTCTCCGAAAACGTCCTCTACATCTATCGCAAGCAACTCGAGGAGGCGGAGTTCATCGTGGTGAACAAGCTCGATCTCCTGGAGGAAGCGCAACGGGCCGCGCTCGTCGCCGCGCTGGCAGGCGAGTTCCCCGAGGCGAAAATTTTCGAAATTTCGGCCCGTGAGGGCACCGGATGCGAGGCCTGGTTCGATGCGGTCCTCGCCGCCGAGATGAACACGGGCCGCTTCCTCGAGATCGACTACGACCGCTACGGCGAGGGCGAGGCGCTGCTCGGCTGGCTCAACGCCACCGTGGAGATCCGGTGCGAGGGCGGCGGGGTCGATGAATTCGACGGCAACGAAATGTTGCAGTCTCTCGCCGCGACCCTGCGGACCCGGCTCGAAAGCGCCGGGGCGGAAGTGGCCCATCTCAAGATGACACTCACCCCGCTGGGCGATCCCTACGAGATCGCCGCGATCAATCTGGTGCGCGGCGACGCGATGCCCGAGCTTTCCCACCGCCTCTACGAGCTGCTCGAAGACGGGGAACTGCTGCTCAACATCCGCGCCGAAGTGGATCCCGCGACCCTCGAGGAAGCCGCGCGGGGGGCGCTCGAGGAGACCCTCGCGATCGAGCGGAGTCTTTGCTTCCGCGTCACTCATCTCGAGCATTTCCGTCCAGGGATGCCGACGCCCACCCATCGCCTCACCGCGGAAACGGTCTGACCCGGAGGAGCGGTGAAAAACGCGGTCAGCCTCCTTGTCTCGGTCGTTCTCACCGCGACCTTCTGTTTCGTGATCTGGGTCGTCGCGACCCACGACTACCGCTGGGAGGCGATCGCGCCCTACCGCTGGAATCTCCTCTCGGGCTGGTGGGTGACCTTGCAGATCTCCTCCGCCTCGCTCGTCGGCAGCGTTCTCCTCGGTGTGTTGCTCACGGCGGGACAGCTCTCGGGCCACGCCATTCCCTCGCTGCTCTGCCGTGTCTTCGTGGAAGTGATTCGCGGCACTCCACTGCTCACACAGATCCTCATCGGCTACTACCTCATCGCCAACGCGGTCGGATGGGACAGCCGCTTCGGCGTGGGTCTGGTGATCCTGTCCTGTTTTTCGGGGGCCTACCTCTCCGAGATTTTTCGCGCCGGAGTGGAGTCCATTCCCCGTTCGCAGTGGCTCTCGGCCAAGGCGATCGGCCTGACCCCCGCGCAGACCTACCGCCACGTCGTCATCCCCCAGGCGGTGCGGCGGGTGCTCCCGGCGTCGGCGGGACAGTTCGCCAATCTCATCAAGGATTCGTCGCTGCTTTTCGTCATCAGCATGCACGAGTTCACGATGCAGGCGCGGGAGGCGAATTCGAACACCTACGCGACCTTCGAGGCCTATCTGCCGCTTGTCCTCGGCTACTTTCTCCTCACCTTTCCCATCTCGCTGCTGAGCCGTCACCTCGAGAACCGCTTCCGCTATGAGCATTGAGACCACCGAACTAACAAAGCACTACGGAGAAACCCGCGCGGTGGACGGAATCTCCCTGACCCTCCCCGACGAAGTGCGGGTGGTGGTACTGATCGGTCCCTCGGGTGGGGGAAAATCCACCCTGCTCCGGCTTCTCGGCAGTCTCGAGGCCCCCAGCTCGGGCAGCATCACGAGGAACGGGAGGGTTCTGCCCGTGACCGAAGAGGGTCGCCTGGAGATCCGCCGCCGCAACGGATTCCTCTTCCAGTCCTTCAATCTCTTCCCGCATCTCAGCGCCTTGGAAAACATCGTCCTCCCGCTCGTGCGGGTGCATGGACGATCGCGTGACGAGGCCACGGCCCGCGCCCGCGAGGTGGTGGCGCGTTTCGGCATGGAGGATCACGTCACCAAGATGCCGGGCGAACTGTCGGGCGGGCAACAGCAGCGCATCGCCCTCGCCCGGGCCATGGCGCACGAACCGGACCTCCTCCTCCTCGACGAGCCGACCTCGGCGCTCGATCCCGAGAAAAAGGCCGAAGTCCTCGACATCGTTGCCGAGCTCTGCGAGGCGGGTCAGCGCATCATCCTCTCGACGCACGAAATGGGCTTCGCCCGCGCCTGCGCCGACGAAGCCATTTTTTTGGCCGACGGCCGGGTCGTCGAGTCGGGGCGGGGGAGTGCCTTGTTTGAAGCCCCCCGGACCGAGGCGCTGCGCGCGTTCCTCGGGCGGGTCATGAAATGGTAAGAACAGACAATCAGTAGGGATTCCGGGCCGAGTAGGTCCGAAGCACGCCGATGAGATGCTGCCCCGTCGCGGTCGGTCGCACCGCGGAATCGAAGAGAATGTCGTTCATGTCGCGGCCGTAGTAGATCTCGTTGTTTTTCTTCGCCGGGAGAATGCCACCCCCTTTGAAAGCGGCTCCGGCGAAGAGACCCTCGGCGCTGGAGTAGACGAGGATGGGGGCCTGTATCGTGGTGGTGTCGATTTTTCCGCCGGCGTCGTTCGGTCCGGCGGTGGCGGCGACATCGACCCCGACATCGAGGGAACCGCCGAGGAGCGGCTTGAGGGCGGATTCGTTCATCAGGAGGTAGATGATGACCGACTCCTGCGCGCCGATCTGGAGACCGTAGCTGCCCTCGGCCGACGCGATGAAGGCCGGAGCGCTCCAGGCACCGGTGGTTTTGTTCCGCACCAACGCGACACCGTTTCCGGCCTCGCCGCCGATGCCGAGTCCGGCCTTGACCTTGTGCAGGATGATGATGCCGTGCGCCCGCGCGAGGAGATCGGCGGGGATGCGTTTGCCCGGCTCAGACTGCAACGCGACGAAGCGATCCGAGGCGCGCCGGATCCGGAGATCGAGTTTCTCTGCGGACTTTTTGAAAGGTCCCGCCTCCGCGATGTCGGGCGAGGAGAAAAGGCAGAGGGCGAGAGCAAGCAGGAGGAAGGAAAAGGGTTTCATCGTCAGCTGGGGTGGTGCGTAGAGGCTCCCACGGCACAAACGCGCCAGAACAGCGCCTCCTTCGCATACAGAATACCCATAAACATTATTAGTCAAACGAGTTTAAGTAAATACAAAAAGAATTGCAATTATGATAAATGAGTCTCATGATGCTCAGAATAAGACGCCATGAGAACCTTTCTTCCCCTCTTTGTGATCGCGAGCCTGATGTGTCCCATGCTTCTGCGGGCGGAGACGATAGAGCGCGTGATGGCGGTGACGGCGGCGACGAACAGCAACACGCTCAACGATCTGATCCGTCGGGTGCCGCTGCTCTCGTTTTCGCGGGAGCGGGAATTGCGCAAACTGAGCGCCATCCAGGAGAAGCTCTATCTACACGAACTTCGGATGCGGGGCGAGGGGCTGGAGCCGCAGGTCGCCGCCGTTTTTTCGGTCAACTACAGCGAGATTCTCTCCGCGCTGGTCGAGGATCGCATCACCGAAAACTACGGGCGCGAACTGCTCTACATCCATCGCCAGCTCATCGACCGCATGCACCTGTGGACCGGGAAGAAAGTCCGCGATGAACGGTTTCCCATCGAGGTGATCGCCAATCTGGAGCATTTCCGGGCCGAGCTCCGGGAGAACGCCCTGCTGCTCTCCGAGGTCTCGCCCGGCTTGCGCACCCCGGTGGTGAACGGCTACCAGGCGTGGGTCGACGAACTCCTCGCGTGGGGCTGCGAATGCGGATTCCTCACGCCCGGTGCGATCGCGCGGATTCAGGTCAAAGCGGACGAACTGGAGCGCTTCGAAGGCTACTACAAAGCCGACGGCGTGCTACAGGAGTTCGAACGGGAACAACTCCACGGACGCTTTCTCCATCTCACTCGCGAGACCATCGAGGTTCTCGCGCGGTAGGCGGTAGGAAGAGGCGGGGCGACTCACCGGACCGCCCGTTTGTAGGTGCCGTCCATCGCGATGCGCAGGCCGATCTCGTTGCGGCCTTCGGTCTGGGCGGTGAATTCCTTGTTCCAGAGCACCTCCCAGTATTCGGGACCGGTCAGCAGGGTTCCCTTTTTGTAATTGACCTCCACGATGTGGATCGTCTCTTCGAGACCGCGCGAGGCGAGATCCGCCTGGGCGATCGCGGCCGCTTCGGCGGCCTTCAGCGCCGGGGCTTCGGCGAAGGCGGGGGTGAGGAACGCGAAGGCGGCGGCGAGGAGCAGGGCGAGCGGGAGATGTTTCATGTTCTGTGGGTGCGAAGAATTCCGTGGCATCGTAATACGGACGCCGCCATCCCGTCAACCGGCATGAGGCGGGCGAGAAAGGAAATCCCCGGGCTTGCGTCGCGGGGCGATACTCGCTATTTCTGTTCCGGCATGAGCGATTCCCTCGAATATTTCACCACGGCCGACGGCGGTCTCGTCCCCTCGGTCGGTCTCGGGACCTGGAAAATTCCCGATGCGGTCCTCCCCGACCTCATCCCCGCCGCCGTCGATCTGGGCTACCGCCACTTCGACTGCGCTTGCGACTACGGCAATGAAACTGCGGTCGGAGAAGGGCTGAAACGCGTTTTTTCCTCCGGAGTCTGTTCCCGTGACGATCTCTGGATCACCTCGAAGCTGTGGAACACCTACCACCATCCCGATCACGTCCGCGCCGCCTGCGAGCGGGATCTCGCCGATCTCGGGCTGGAGGAGCTCGACCTCTACCTCATACACTTTCCCGTGACGCTGGCCTTCGTCCCATTCGCGGAGCGCTACCCGCCCGGTTGGGTGTTCGATCCGGCGGCGGAGCGTCCGGCGATGAAACCGGTCCGCGTTCCTCTCGCCGACACCTGGGGTGCGATGGAGGGGCTCGTCGAGGCGGGTCTCGTCAAACGAATCGGAGTGTCGAACTTCGGCACCTCACTCCTCCGCGATCTCCAATCTTATGCGAGCATCCAACCCTCGGTGCTCCAGGTCGAGATGCACCCCTACCTTACCCAACAGAAACTTCTGCGTTTTTGTCAGGAGGAAAATATCACCGTGACCGCCTTCTCTCCCTTCGGGGCGAGTTCCTACGTAGCGCTGGGGATGGCCGGGGGGAATGAATCCGTCCTCGAGGATCCCGAAGTCCTCACCATCGCCGGTGATCTCGGCAAAACCGCCGCCCAGGTCGTGCTGCGCTGGGCGATCCAGCGCGGGACTGCGGTCATTCCCAAGAGCGGGAATGTCGCCCGTCTCCGGGAGAACATCGCTCTCCACGACTTCGCCCTCAGCGAGACCGAGATGGCCCGGATCGACCAACTCGACCGCAACCGCCGCTTCAACGATCCCGCCGAGTTCGGCGAAGCGGCTTTTAATACCTACTATCCCATCTTCGATTAGCGACAAAATAACACGGCGTGCCTACGAAAAGGAAATTCCTAGCAGTAATCCCTCTTCACCAACTTACTT
>JAAYAT010000268.1 GCA_012719225.1 Verrucomicrobiaceae bacterium | reverse complement strand
TGGCTGCGGTTCGGGGGTCGGTTGCGGCGTTCTTCCGCCTCGTTGACCTTCAACTCACGACCACCCAGCCGCTTGTTGTTGAGCGCCGCGATGGCCGCTTCTCCTTTTTCCCGGTCCACGAGGGTGACAAAGGCGAACCCGCGAGGTTTGCCCGTCTCCCTGTCGTGGGGGCGGTAGAATTCGAGCAGCGGCTCGAATTCGGAAAAGGCCTCGCGAAGTTCGTCTTCCGAGACGTCGTACGATAGATTTCCAACGAATAACTTCATATGTCTTAGTGCTTTCATCACAGGTCCACCCCCGTGAAGCGAGCATCGCGCCTAAGCCAGCTATCCAGAGAAAATAAATACCTAACAAACGAGTAATGCCCGGTCGGGCTGGTGAGAACCTGATTTACCTAACCTCCGTAAGCCACTTTGCCGGGGATTTCCAGACACTTTTTCCAAAAGAACTCCGCAAGCGCGTGAGTGCCTCGGGAAATCGTTCCGGAAACGGCCCGAAAAGGGAGCTGCGAAAGAATGTTTGAGACAAGCGGGGAATTCCTCACGAATGCGGAGGATCGGTTTTCTTTTTCCCCGTCGCCGGAGCGGCGGCCTTGGCCTGGGTGTCTGGCGCGCTCTCTTTTTCGGCGGACTTGTCTTTGCCTTCCGGTGTCGGAGGAGCCGGGTTTTCGGCGCATCCGGCGGCCCCGAAGAGAGGAGTGGCCATCACCGTGATCCCCGCGGCGGCGGCGGCTTTGCGGAGCAGAGAGAGCTTCTGCTTTTTCTCCGTGTCACCGAAACGAGCCCGGCGGATCGCCAGCGAGTTCCCTTCGTGGATGCGGTAGACCACGTTGCGAACTTCGTCGTCGCGGAAAAATTTGCCTCCGGCGAGGTGGACGCGATACCAGAGATGATAGTCGTCCGCCCCGAGGCCGACGGCGCGCTCCTGGTAGTTGCCGGCCTTGCGGGCGATCTCCGCGCGAATCAGGACGGAGGAATGCGGCAGCATGTTGTGATCGGAATTCCCCGTGAACATCGTCTCGACGCCCTTGTTGGGCCAGTGCAGGCGCGGGGTGATCTCGCCGTTCTCGTGGCTGAGGAGGAGACAGCCGTAGACGTCGACCTTTTTCAGATCCATCATGTGAACGGCCCGCTCCAGGTAGGTCGGCATGAGCTGGTCGTCGTAGTCGAGCGGCTTGTAGAATTCGGTCTCGCACGCGGCCACGGCCTGGCGGTGGAGCCAACTGCAATGCTCGATGTCGGGCTCGAGTCCGGTGCAGATGAGCGGCAGACCGTAACGTTTGGCGAGCGGCT
This sequence comes from Verrucomicrobiaceae bacterium, assembly GCA_012719225.1. Taxonomy (GTDB): domain Bacteria; phylum Verrucomicrobiota; class Verrucomicrobiia; order Verrucomicrobiales; family DEV007; genus Arctic95D-9. Next base: position 4,755 of record JAAYAT010000268.1, on the reverse strand, counting down.
CGGCGAAGGACCAGGGACCGTCGACGAGGAGCTTGACGGTGAATTTCCGGTAGGTCTGCGAGGCCAGGCTGGAGACGGCGTCGTCGAGCTTGGCGAGGTCGGTGCCCTTGTGAATGCGGAGCCCCACGGTGACGCGGGCCTCGGGATGGTGCAGGGATGTGCCGGTCATCTCGGCGAGGAGATGGCGGTGCGCCGTGGCGTAGTTGGCCCCGAGGGAAAGGTTGGCGGCGGAGGCGAGGCAGTCGACTCCGGAGAGGGTCGCGGCCTTGAGAATGGCGCGGTGGGCGTCCCGGGCGAGTTTTTTCGGATTGGCGTTCCAGTCGATCAGGTAGCCGTTGTAGCCGTTTTTCACCAGATCGGCGATGCCGCAGGTCTTGGTTACCACCACGGGAACCCCGCAACTGAGCGCTTCGGCGGCGGTGAGGAGATAGCCTTCTTTTTCGCTGTTGCCGAGGAGCACGTGGCAGCCTTCCAGCCGGTGGCGGTAGTGGAAGGGATTGAAATCGAGCGGACGAAGGTCGAGACGGTCGGCGACCCCGAGCTTTTCCGCGAGCGCCTTGACCTTGGCGAGAGCTTCGGCCTGGGTGCGCTGGGTGTATTCGAGTCCGGCGGTCTCGGCACCGGTCCAGGCGCGGATGACCATGCGGGGTTCCGCCGCGAGCAGGTAGGGCAAGGTCATGATGCCCTTGGATTCGAGGGGACGCCCCATCCAGCCGACCACGAGTCGGCCGCGGGCGTCGTAGTCGCCTTTGACGGCGGCGAATTCAGAAACCGGGGGCGTCATCACCCCGAGGACGCGATGGCCTTTTTCCTTGGCCCAGCCGGCGTAGCGGTCGAGGACTTTTTGCGAGACCCCCGCGACGGTCATGCCGTGGAGATCGTCGTAGGCACGGTTGATAAAGCGCCAACCGGCGTCATCCCACGAATGCAGCACCAGGGAAGTGGGACGCTGCGGCAGGCCGGAGAGATCGCCGTAGCTCAAAAACCACGAGGAGGGATCGTTCGGTGCCTCGCGCGTCACCTTGCCGCAGGAAAAACCGCTTTTCTCCGCCGCGTCGAGCAGGGGCATGTCATCCGACTGCGAATACAGGGTGGTGCGCTCGCGAACCCACTCGGGCAGGGCGCTGATGTAACGCAAGACCGCCGTCTGGGCCCCGCCCAAAGCCAGGTTGTGGCTGACAAAGCAGGGATTCACTCGGGGAAGATGATAAGAACTGGCCATAGGGGAAAGGGATTGTCTCGCTGGATAAACTCGAAGCGCGTAAAAAGGAACCCTTTTCGGGTCCATCCGGACGGGGCGGGGCGTTTCGATGCCTCACTTTCAAACGATACGGGAACTTTTCAAGTGACTCTATCAGGCCATACGCGAGAGCGGAATCGGGAGGCTCCTGCATCGGAGCGTTACCGGGCCGCCTTTTCCGGCTCTCATTCCGGTCCGTTTTCCACTTTTCGCCTGCGCTGGAAAGTTCAATTCGTGTTATCTTCGGCGATGCCGAGATCCTCCACCGAACTCCTCGCTCCCGCCGGCAATTGGGAGTGCGCCCGCGCCGCTGTGGCGAACGGGGCCGACGCGATTTATTTCGGCATGCCCCGGTTCAACGCCCGGATCCGGGCCGACAACTTCACGCCGGGGGATCTCCCCGAGCTGATGTATTTCCTCCACCGGCACGGGCTGCGGGGATTCGTCGCGTTCAACACTCTCATTTTTCCCTCCGAGTTGGAGGACGCGGCGGAGCAACTGCGCCATCTCAGCGCCAGCGGTGTCGATGCCATCATCGTGCAGGATCTCGGACTCGCGGCGATGGCGCGGGCGATGGTGCCCGACCTGCATCTCCACGCCTCCACCCAGATGACGATCACCTCGCCCGAGGCGCTCGCCTTCGCCCACGGGCTGCTCCAGCTCGACCGCGCGGTCATCGCGAGGGAAAATTCGCTGCGCGAGATCCGGCTTTTCCACGCCGGGGAACCCGGTGCCGTCGAACTGGAGACCTTCGTCCACGGGGCGCTCTGCGTCGCCTACTCGGGCCAATGTCTCACCAGCGAATCCCTCGGCCAGCGCAGCGCCAATCGCGGCGAATGCGCCCAGGCCTGTCGCATGCCCTACGAACTGATCGTCGACGGCGAGCTGCGCGAAATGGGGGACCGCCGCTACCTCCTCTCCCCGCAGGATCTCGCCGGGATCGACCAGATTCCCGAGCTGATCCGCCTCGGGGTGACGAGTTTTAAAATCGAGGGCCGCCTCAAGACGCCCGAGTATGTCGCGGCGGTGACCCGCGCCTACCGCAAGGCCATCGACGCCGCTGAGTCCGGAGAGGAACGCGCCGCATCGGAGGAGGACCGCTACGCCCTCGAGATGGTTTTTTCCCGCGGCCTTTCCACCGGTTGGCTCAATGGCATCAACAATCAGGAACTCGTCCACGCCCGCTTCGGCAAAAAGCGCGGGGCCTATCTGGGACGCGTCGGCAAAGTCGGGAGTGGCTGGATCGAGTGCGAGGGCGCGGCCAAGGTGAAAAACGGAGACGGCATCGTCTTCGACACCGGCGGCAACACCGACCGCGAGCAGGGCGGGCGGGTCTACGAGGTGAAAGGACCGCGCCTGCATTTCCAGCGCGGCAAGATCGACTTCTCGAAGATCCGGGAAGGACATCGCCTCTGGAAAACCGACGATCCCGTTCTCAACGCCGCCCTCCGGAGCAGCTACCAACGCGAGCATCTTCCGATCCGGACGAGGCAAGTCAGTTGGATCGTGAGCGGCACGGCGGGTGTTCCTCTGAAATTGCGGGATCGCGAGAGCGGTATCGAAGTCACTTCGACGATTCCGCTCGAGCTCGCCGCGAAGCGTCCGCTCCGCCCCGAATTTCTCGAACAGCAATTCGCCCGGCTCGGTGGCACGATCTACGCGCTCGCTTCGCTGGATGTGCATCTGTCAGGCGACGTGATGGTTCCGGTGAGTGAGCTCAACCGGATGCGTCGCGCCCTCGTCGAGCGGCTCGATGAGGCGGTTGGGGAGGGATACAAAAAACGGCGCAGCACCGGCGTGAGCGTGTCGGAACTGCTCCCCGCTCCGTCGGACCGCGAACCGGAAGGAGCGGCCGAACTCCGTGTGCTCTGCCGCAGCGAAGACCAGGTCGAGGCCGCCCTCGACTGTGACCTGGAGACGATTTACGTCGATCTGGAGGACGTGCGGCGCTATCGCGATCTCGTCGCCCGGGTGCGGGAGACGGCGCCCGGCACGCGCGTGGTTCTGGCCACTCCGCGGATTCAGAAAGCGGGCGAGAGCGGGCTGTTCCGGGTCATCGAAAAGGCCCGGCCCGACGGAGTGCTCGTGCGCAATCTCGGCGGCATCGCGCATTTTCGAGGGCATTCCGATCTGGTCATGATAGGAGATTTTTCCCTCAATGTCGCGAACCCGGTCAGCGCCGGCCTTCTCATGCGGGAGGGTTTTGAAAATCTCACCGTCTCCTACGATCTCAACATCGCCCAGGTTCTCGATCTGCTCGGCGGCGCACCGCCCGCGTGGTTCGAGATCACCCTGCATCAGCACATGCCGATGTTTCACATGGAGCACTGCGTCTTCTGCGCCTTTCTCTCCGAGGGGACCGACTTCACGAACTGCGGACGCCCCTGCGACAAACACGAGGTGCATCTCCGGGACCGCGTCGGGCAGTGGCATCGTCTCAGCGCCGATGTCGGCTGCCGCAACACTCTCTTCAACGGACGCGCCCAGAGCGGGGCCCGTTTTTTCGCGGCTCTACGCGAGGTCGGTCTGCGCCGCTTCCGGGTCGAGTTCCTCGCCGAGGGAAAAACCGAGGCCGTCGAGACGATCCGCACCTACGAGTCGCTTCTGCGAGGGGAGAGCGACGGCAGCGCCCTCTTCGCGAAGCTCCGGGCCGAGTCGAAGCTCGGAGTGGTCGAGGGAACCCTGGAGGGATAATCGCTCAGGCGGCCCGGGCAGCGGCGATGAAATCGCGCGTTCTGGCGAGGTCTTTCCGGCCCGGCCGACTCTCCACTCCGCTCGCGACGTCCACGGCGGCGGGACGGACCTGCCGGATCGCCGCGGCCACGTTCTCCGGGGTGAGACCGCCCGCCAGCAGGATCTGCCGGTCGGGCCACCGCCGCACCGCGTCGGCTCCGAGGGTCCAATCCATCGTCTCGCCGCCGCCGCCGTAGGTGCCGGGAGCGTAGGCGTCGAGGAGGAGGGTCGGCGAATCGTAGTCCGCCGCCGCCTCCAGCGCGGTCCGGTCGCGCACGCCCAGCGCCTTGAACACGGGGAGACCCTCTTGCCTCAGCGAGGCAACCCTGTCAGGTGTCTCGTCGCCGTGAAGCTGGATCCAGTCGATCACGCCGCTGTCGCGGATGGCGCGCAGGGTGGTGTCGGGGGCGTTCACCGTGACGGCGACGCGGGGCACCGTGTCGGCGAGTTCGCGGAGCCAGGGCGTCGCCTGGTCGAGGGGGAGGTAGCGCTTCGAGTTCGGCCAGAAGTTGATGCCCAGGGCGTCGACGCCCGCGTCGACGATGGCGTGGGCCTCGTCGACGCGGGTGACACCGCAGATTTTCACCGCGACGCGTCCGGGATTCCGTGGAAAAAGGAAGCGCGTTGTCATCGGCGGAGAGAGCCGCTGTCAGCGTTACAGCTTTGTCAGGGAATCGTCGAGGGCGTCGAGGAGATTTTGGATCGTCTCGTCGGTCTCGTCGCCCATGTTGGAGAGGCGGAAGGTGGTTCCCTTGATCTTGCCGTAGCCGCCGTCGATGGCG
>JAAYAT010000267.1 GCA_012719225.1 Verrucomicrobiaceae bacterium | reverse complement strand
GGGATCGCTCTTGGCAAGAGCGATGAGTTGTTCACGAGTAGGGCGTTCGGGAGGCACGAAGAACACCTAAGCCTATAATTACCATAGTACAAGTGCTTTTTTCTTGCCGAGAAACGATTTTTCGGGCTGAATAGTTACCTCTGAAGGGCGCTAGAAAAGCGCCCCTCCTTGGGGCCAAACGCGGTTCGTGCGCCAGCAAAAGGAGCGGGGCTTTTCCAAGCCCCGACGAAGCCTATCCGGGACGATCCTCCTGGCGCATCCTCCCGCGCACCAGGAAAGCGGCGGGAACCGCGGTGTTTTGGAAGCCTCATGCCCGAAGGCGAGCCATCAATTCGGAATGGGAAAGAGGTGCAACCGCTCCCGATGCGATCTCTTCGTTTCTGGCTTCTGCTAAAGCTTCCGCGTCATCCAAGTCCGACGTGAGGGAATAGGGATCATCCAAGCTCTCCCAAAGAAATGCAGCAAGGAGTGCGCGGTCTCGGATGGGAAGCTTCAGGACTTCAGGTGCAAGCTCATCCACGTTCATTGTCGCCAAAATACATCAGTTGGTACCCGGTGCAAAGGAGGATTCTCGCGTGGTGAAGTCGCGCGTTCTGTTGCCCGAACAGGCCATCGAGCGGTGGTCGCACGAAGGAGCGGCCCCCCGCACCCATCACTCGTCCTCCGTCACCCCGGTTTTCTCTTGCCGTTGCGTCGTCAGGGTTCCATCTCCAGATAGGCGGCGGCGTAGCGTCGTCCCAGTTCCCGGTAGGATTCGGCGTCGAAATGCACTTGATCGCCCTTGTCGGTGAGTCCTTCCGCCGACACGAAGGCGGTGTGCGCGATCTGTTCCGGGAGATCCCGATGGACGCGGTCGACGATTTTTTTCTCCGGGCTCCAGGGTTTCCCGGGGAACAGTCCCATTTGTCCGGCGAGAAAGGGGACCTCGGGAGCGGCCAGCTCGGTGCGGAAGCGGGCGATGAGCTGGTGGAGCCGCCGGGAATACAGGGGCGCGCGCTCGGCGTTGGCGTCGGATTCCCCCTGGTGCCAGAGGATGCCTTTGAGGACGCCCGACGGCAGAGCCGCCCGGGCGCGCCGCATGGCGTCGTCCCAGGGATGGGTTTTGGTAGCCTTGTCAAAGGCCCCCGGTTCCCAGGTCTCGATGGGCGAACCGCCGATGGCACAGGGAATGAGTCCGATGGTGACGCCGGGACGGGCCTTGGCGATCTCCCGCCCGAAAGTGCGCCCGAGCCCCACCCCGACCGCGGCCGGTTTGTCGAAGTGCATCGGATCCACCGCCGGCGTCCAGCGGCCTTCCTTGTTGAACATGAGAACGCGGGGATCGGGCTCTCGATCCGCCGGAGTCACCTTTCCTCGACCGGCCATGTTCGATTGCCCCACGAGGAGAAAAAGATGGAAGTTTTCCTTCTCGGGCAAGGGTGGCACGGGCTTGTCTTCGGCAAACAGGCCTGTCGCCGCGAGGAGACAACAGAGAGAGAAAAAAAGCGGGCGCATCCAAAATATCGGTTCGTGGTTCTTTCGTTTTTCACTCGTCCTCCGTCACCCGGGTCTTGTCCCAGAAAGTGGCGAAGAAGAGCACTGCGATGATCGCGGCGAGGAGGGCGGGAAAGAGCCAGAAGGCCTTCCATTGCTCTATCGCGGTGCCGAGGACAGCGGGGTCGATCGAGGCGGGCAGATCGACGGAGAAGAGCTTCGCCATTTTTTCCCCGAAACCCAGCTCGGCGGCGGGCCGGGCGGTCTCGATCGCTTCGTTGAGCGGTCCGTAGCCGGGCACTCCGGTGAATTTCGCCGCGGCCACCTTGTAGCCGAAGAACATCCCCAGCCCCTGTGTCACGAACACCAGCAAGCCCTGGACCTGACCGCTCACCGCGCGGGGCGCGACCTTGTCGGCGTACATGAAACCGGTCACGAAAAAGAAATCGTAGCAGATCCCGTGGAGGGCGATGCCGCCGAAAATCATCCAGGTGGTCTGATCGGAGGCACCGTAGGCGAAGAGCACATACCGCAGCACCCAGGCCCCCATCCCGATGAGGATCATCCATTTCACGCCGAGACGACGGAAGAAAAACGGGATCAGAAGCATGAAGACGATCTCGGACATCTGCCCTATCGTCATCGTCGAGGCGGCCTGCTCGAAGCCGGTGTTGGCGAGGAAGTTCGAGGTGTAGGCGTAGTAGTAGGCGAGCGGGATGCAGATCAGCCCGGAACAGAGGATGAAGACGAGAAAGCCGGGTTTGGCCAGCAGTTTCCACGCATCGACCATGAGCAGCGTCCGCAGTCGGATGGGCTCGCCTTTGGCCGGAGGCGGGGTGTGGGGCAGAAAGAAGGCGAAGAGACCGAGGAGAATGGAACTGGCGGCGGCGAGCTGGAAAATCTGCAGGCTGGAGGTCCAGCCGAGGAATCCGACGGCGAGGCCGGCGACGATCCAGCCTATCGTCCCCCAGACCCGCACCTTCGGGAATTGGAGCCGTTCGAGGTTGGCGAAAGTGATGGTGTTGCCGAGTCCGAGGGTGGGCATGTAGCAGAGCATGTGGGCGATGCAGTAGCTCACGAGCCGTCCGCCATCTCCCGCCGCTCCGGCTTGCGCCGCGAGAAAGAGAAACACTCCGCCGAGGAGGAACAGGACCGCGAAGACAATCTGCGAGGGGAAAAATCGATCCGCGATGACCCCGAGGAAAAGCGGGGCGATGATCGCGCCGAGCGGCGCGGCGTTGTAGGCGCTGCCGATGGACTCGGCGAGACCGTTCGATCCCAGCGCCTGCCCCAGCGTGGCGAACCAAGCCCCCCAGGTGAAAAACTGGAGGAACATCATGATGCTGAGGAGCGGAACGGCGGATCGCGAAGAGTGGGATGGGGTGGCCATGCGGAAGAGTAGGAGCAGGGGAGTCGAGTAGTAAAGGAGGAAAAATCCCCCGAAAGACGCCGGGCGGAATTTTTCAGCGCGACCCGAAGAGGGCGGATCCGATTCGCACGAGGGTGGCGCCTTCTTCGATCGCGATGGCGAAGTCGTGGCTCATTCCCATGGAAAGCTCGGGCAGTTCGCAGTGGTAGACGGTGGCAAGTTCGTCGCGGAGTTGGCGCAATTTTCTGAAATGGGGGCGGACTTTTTCGGGATCGTCATCGTAGGGCGGCACCGTCATGAGTCCGCCGATCCGGAGATGCGGCAACGTGGCGATCTCTCCGAAGACCGACCGCAGGGCCTCCGCAGGGAAGCCGAACTTGGCGTCGTCGTTGGCGACGTTGACCTGGAGGAGAAGGGACGCGGTCAGACCGAGTTCCCCGGCGATCCGGCTGATCCGGGTGGCGAGGGGGAGGGAGTCGACGCTGTGGATCAGGGTGCAATGCGGCAGCACCTTGCGGATTTTGTTCTGCTGGAGATGGCCGATGAGGTGCCACTCCACCTCGGCGGGGAGTTCGGGGGCTTTGCCGAGGAGTTCCTGCACCTTGTTCTCCCCGAGGGCGAGTTGGCCCGCTGCGACGATCTCCCGCACCACGTCGGCGGGCCAGGTCTTGGTCACTGCGACGAGGCGGACCGATCCGGGCGGTCGGCCAGCCCGGTGAGTGGCGGATTCGATCGAGGCGAGGACGCGGTGCAGATTGTCAGAAAGGTTCATTTTAGAATAAGGTTCGCGGTCGGTTGGCACGGGTAGTGCTTTCAAAATATTCGCCATGTCGTCCCCGACCGCATGACACAAGGGTTGAAACCAAAGCGGCAACCCGGTTGACGACAAGTTTTTTACAGGATTTACGGGGGGTTTTCCTGCGCTTGTCAACCGGGTTGTCCGCTTCTTCCCACGGGAACCGCCGAAAGCCGGGCGTTTGGAAGGAAGGACCGAGGATGAAGGCTAAGATTCGCGCCCCATCCCCCCGCGAAGACGCTCGTTGCATGGTTCCCGGGGATGGAGGAAAATGGAAGGCGATGCGTCGTACTCCCATCGGTTTTTCCCTCCTGCTCTCCGCGCTCACCGCGTCGGGGTGGCTCGCCTGTACCCCCGCGTCCGGGGAAAACTCCGCGGCTCCGTCGGAAAACGCGGCCTTCAGCGCCGAACAGATCGAGTTTTTTGAAAATAAAGTCCGCCCACTCCTCGCCGGGAGCTGTTTCGACTGCCACAGCGGGACGGCGGCCAAGGTCGGTCTCGAATTGAATCATCGCGAGGGCTGGCTCTCGGGGAGCGACTACCGCAAGGTCGTCGATTTGGAAAAACCGGGCGAGAGCGTCCTCATCAAGGCGGTGCGGCACTCCGGCGAAAAAGGCATCCCCGCTATGCCCGAGAAAGGCGACAAGCTCTCCGAAGAAGCCGTCGCCACCCTCACCACCTGGATCGGGATGGGCCTTCCCTGGCCGGCCTACGAAGAGTCGGACGAAACGAAGGATCCCCTGCGGCACTGGTCTTTCCAGCCGGTCGAAGCCGAAACCCTCCCGGCAGATGCGGGACACCCTGTTGATTATTTTCTTCGCAAGGCCCGGGCCGAGGCCGGGGTGGTCCCCGCCGAGCGAGCCGACCGTCACACCCTCTACCGCCGCCTCCACTTCGACCTGACCGGCCTGCCGCCGGACTACGAGGATGTCGCGGCCTTCCTCGCCAATCCGAAAAAGCACGAGGAAATCTGGCCCGCCCTCGTCGAGGAACTCCTCGCGACGCCTCAGTATGGCGAGCGCTGGGCGCGGCTCTGGATGGATGTGGCGCGCTACGCCGACACGAAAGGCTACGAGGGGGCCGGGCGGGAGCGCCGTTTCATCTACAGCTACACCTACCGCGACTGGCTCATCCGCTCTCTGAACGCGGATCTCCCCTACGATCAGTTTCTCCTCTACCAACTCGCCGCCGAGCAGATCGTCGATCCCGCGACGCCCGACAAAAAGCACCTCGCCGCCTTGGGATTCCTTTCCCTCAGCAAGAACGGCAGTCAGGATGAGATTCTCGACGACCGCCTCGACACGACCTTCCGCGGGACCATGGCCCTCACCGTGGCCTGCGCCAAGTGCCACGATCACAAGTTCGATCCCATCTCGACGAAGGAATACTACAGCCTCTACGGGGTCTTTTTGAATTCGATGACGCAGGACACCCCCGTGATCGGCGAACCGAAATCCGGCCCCGAATACGATAAGTATCTCGCCGAACTCGCGGTGCTGCAAAAAGAGGTGGACGACTTCCTCGCGCCCCAATTCGAAAAGCTCGCCAAGGAACACCCCGAGCTTGCCGGTCAGCCGGACAAATTGAAGACCAAAATCAATCGTGTCGACAGACGCAAGCTGATCCGGTTGGAGGGCAAGGTCGACAAGTTCATCGCTGACTCGGGAATGGAGGCTGACAAGGCCATCATTCTGAGAGATCGCGAAAAGCCCATCAACCAGCACGTTTTCATCCGCGGCAATCCCAGACGTCGCGGCGACATCGCTCCGCGCCAGTTTCTCGCGATCGCCTCCGAGGGCGGTGTTGCGACGGAGTTTACGGAAGGCAGCGGGCGGCTCGAAATGGCCAAAGAAATCGTCCGACCGGGCAACCCGTTCACCGCGCGCAATATCGTCAACCGGGTCTGGATGTGGCATTTCGGGGAAGGCATCGTCCGCAGCATCGACGACTTCGGGATCCAGGGGGAACACCCCGACCATCCCGAACTGCTCGATTGGCTCGCCCACTGGTTCATCGAAAACGACTGGTCGCTCAAAAAACTGCACCACCTCATTCTCACCTCCGAGACCTGGCAGCAACGGGCGGACAACCCGCACGCGGCGGAGAACATGGTCGCCGATGCCGAGAACCGGCTCCTCTGGAAGTTCGCGAGGAAACGCCTCGAGCTGGAGCAAATGCGTGACGGGATGCTCGACGTGGCCGGCAATCTCGACGGCGAGATGTTCGGCCGTCCGGTGAAGATTTTCGAGCCGCCCTTTTCCACGCGCCGTTCGGTCTACGCCTTCATCGACCGGCAGAACCTGGACCCCACCTTCCGGAATTTCGACTTTTCGAATCCGCAGGAGACCACCGGCAAGCGTCCTGCGACGACGATCCCGATGCAGGCGCTTTTCACCCTGAACAACCCCTTCGTGCAAAACCAGGGTGAAATTCTTGCGAAAGAGACGGCCGCCGCGGACGACCGCATCGCCGCGCTCCACCGGGCCGTCTTTGCCAAGGAACCCACGGATTCGGACCGCCAGCTCGCCGATAGTTTCCTCACGGCTTTCGAGGCGGAGAGCAAGCGCCGGGGCGTCCACCAGACCAACACCCCGTGGAGCTACGGCTGGGGAAATGTCGACGAAGCCACCGGCAAGGTCGTTTTCCATCCCTTCGAACACTGGGTCAAGGAGACCTGGCAGGTGGGCAAGGAACGTCCCCTGAAAAACAGTCCGCTGAGCTATCTCTATGTGAACAAGGACGGGCGCGGCCATCCCGGCAACACCGCGAACGAGAGCCTCATCTACGAGTGGCGGGCTCCCGCCGATCTCCGGCTCGCCCTGAACGGGGTGGTGGAGCGCTCCAACGTCGGCAAGGGCAACGGAGTGCGCGTCAAAGTCGCGACGAGCGGCGGCGGTCTCGTCTTCGACCGGATGCTCGATCCCGCCAAAGACAAACTCGAAGTGAAGATCCCCGAGCTGAAGGTGGCCTCCGGCGAGACCATTTACTTCATCGTGGATCCGCACGAGAAAAATCCCAGCTACGACTCGGTTCGGTGGAATCCCGAGCTGAGCGACCTCGATCGCAAGTGGCCGAACTGGGAGCTGGTCGAGTCCTACTCCGGTCCCGCCAATCCCGCCTCGGCGTGGGGTGCCTACGCCCAGGCGCTCCTCAACACCAATCGTTTCCTCTTTATCGACTGAATCCTCGCCGGATTCCCACGCCCTTCCTCGACCCATTCACCCCCGACGATCATGAACGGATGCACCACCAGACGTCAGTTTCTCCAACGCACCGGCATGGGCATGGGTGCCCTCGGCCTGAGTCCTCTGCTCTCCGCCTTGCAGGCTGGTGACCGCTCGCTCAATCCGCTCGCCCCCGGCAAGACCCATTTCCCGGCGCGCGCCAAACGCGTCATTCACATTTTCGCCAACGGCGGCCCCTCTCAGGTCGATTCCTTCGACTACAAACCGGCCCTTGCGAAATACAACGGCAAGGAAATGCCCGGCGAAGGGCTCCGGACCGAACGCAAGACCGGGACCCTGATGCAGTCGCCTTTCCAATTCTCCCAGCACGGCCAGTGCGGCCTGTGGGCCAGCGATCTTTTCCCCCGCGTCGCCGAGCTGGCCGACGACCTCTGCGTCGTCAACTCGATGTATGCGAACGTGCCCAATCACGAGCCCTCCCTCATGTTGATGAACACCGGAGCCGAGCGCGTCAACATAGTGCGTCCCAGCGTCGGCAGTTGGGTCACCTACGGCCTCGGTACCGAAAATGAAAACCTGCCCGGCTTCGTCTCCCTCTGCCCCGGCGGCGTCCCTATCGTCGAAACCCAGAACTGGCGCTCCGCCTTCCTCCCCGGTGCCTACCAGGGCACTCACATCGACACCAAGAACACCCTCATTTCGAAGCTCATCCCCGACATCCGCAACCCTCGCATGTCGGGCGAGCAGCAGCGCCGCCAGATCGACTTGATCCAGGAAATGAACCGACAGGACGCCGGGGGCGAGGCCCTCGACCCCGTCGCCGAGGCCCGCATGCACTCCCTCGAACTCGCCTACAAGATGCAGATCGAGGCAACCGACGCCTTCAACGTGGAGAGAGAACCCGCCCACATTCGCGAACTCTACGGTGAAACCCTCCACGGACGCCAGATGCTCATCGCCCGACGCCTCGTCGAGCGCGGGGTGCGCTTCGTTCAAGTCTGGCACGGGGCCGGGCAACCCTGGGACAGCCACTCCGAGATCGCCAAAGCCCACGGACGGCTCGGCGAACAGGCCGACCAGCCCATCGCCGCGCTTCTCCTCGATTTGAAACAACGCGGACTCCTCGAGGACACTCTCGTGATCTGGGGCGGTGAGTTCGGCCGCACTCCGACGGTGGAATTGCCCACGCCGGGAGCCAATGACGCCAACACCAAATTGGGCCGCGACCACAACCACCACGGTTTCACCATGTGGATGGCCGGCGGCGGCACCAAGGGCGGACTCCAGTATGGCAAGACCGACGAGTTCGGCTTCAAGGCCGTCGAGAATCCCATGCACGTCCACGACCTCCACGCCACCATTCTGCACCTCCTCGGGTTCGATCACGAAAAGCTGACCTACCGATACGCCGGACGCGATTTCCGACTTACCGACGTCCACGGCCAGGTCTTCCACGATCTCCTCGCGTAGGCCGCCGCGCCCCGCGTTGCCCCGGGAAACCGGGAAGCCGGGAAACTGCGGAATGACACGACCGGCGTAATGACGTTTTTCTGGACTCGCCACGGCGGGAGATCGCTGTCATAGTGCGGCGGAATGCTCCTGCGTCGCCCCGCCCCTTTCCTTCGATTCGCGGCCTGTCTTCTCTGCGCGGGCGGGAGTCTCGGCGGCGTCGATTTCGAAGGGGAGATCGCCCCGCTCTTCGCCCGGCATTGCCTCGACTGCCACGACACCGCCACCCGCGAGGGCGGCATCGGACTGGAAACCCACCACCACGCCCATCTCCCCACCGATGACGGCGAGGCGATCTTCACCCCGGGCGATCCGGACGCCTCCGTGCTCCTTCGCGTCGTCACCGAGTCCGACCCGGAAAAGCGCATGCCTCTCCGGGAGGAACCGCTCTCCGCCGAGGAAATCGCCTTGTTGCGACGCTGGATCGAGGAGGGCGCGGAATGGCCCGACGACGGCTGGAGACCGGCCCGTCATTGGGCCTACCTCGCTCCGAAACGCATCCCTCCCCCCGCCGACGCGGCTTCGTTTCCGCCGGACCGCCACCCCAACGAAATCGATTTTTTCATCCTCGCCGAACTGGAGAAAAACGGGCTCGCCCTCAATCCCGAAGCCGCCCCCGCCAACCTTCTCCGTCGGGTCTGCCTCGACATCACCGGGCTGCCGCCCTCCCGCGAGCAGCGCGAGGAGTTCCTCGCCGATCCCTCTTTCGCGCGCTACACCCGCCTCGTCGACGAGCTTCTCGCCTCTCCCGCCTACGGCGAAAAGTGGGCCGTGCCCTGGCTCGATCTCGCCCGCTACGCCGATTCCGAAGGCTACCAGCGCGATACCCCCCGCAACATGTGGCCCTGGCGCGACTGGGTCATCGCCGCGCTCAACGAGGACAAACCCTTCGATCAATTCACCATCGAGCAACTCGCCGGCGACCTTCTCCCCGACGCGACCGAATCCCAGAAAATCGCCACCGCCTTTCATCGCAACACGCCACTCAATCTCGAGGCCGGGACCGATCCGGAGGAGGATCACTACAAGCAGATCGTCGATCGCGTCAACACCACCGGCACGATCTGGCTCGGCAGCACGGTCGGCTGCGCCCAATGCCACAACCACAAATACGATCCGCTCTCCACCCGGGAATACTACGAACTGTTCGCCTTCTTCAACAACACCCCGATGGAATCGCGGCAGGAAGGGGAGGAGATGGGCATGTCGAACATGATCCACATCGGGCCGGTCCTGGAGGTGACGCGAAACATCGCCGACATCGACGCCGAACTCGCCGCCGAGGCCGAACACGAAGCTGTCCTCGACACCCTGCGCGCCGACATTCTTCAAGCAGTCGAAACCCGTTTCCAAAAAGACCCCGAGGCCCGCGAAACCCTCTCCGATGAAGTCAAAATCATCCTCGCCCTGGATCGCGGGATGAGCCTGAAGCAGTGTCGCACCCTCACAAAGCAACTCGACCTGAAGCTTCCCGGATTGCAACGACGCTTCACCGAGGCCGAAACGAGGGAGGCGCGCCTCACCGAACAGCGCAAAAAAGAAGTCCGCGTGATGGAGGAACTCCCCGCCGCGCGGGCGACTTTCGTGGCAAAGCGCGGTGATTTCCTTTCTCGCGGGGAAAAAGTTTCGCCCGCCACCCCGGCTGCGCTCCACCCCTTCCGCGACGACTTCCCGCGCAACCGTCTCGGACTCGCGCAATGGCTCGTCGATCCCGCCAATCCGCTCGTCGCACGCGCCTACATCAACCGGCTCTGGATCGAAATCTTCGGCGAGGGATTGGTCACCACCCCGGACGACTTCGGCCCCCAGGGTGAAAGACCCAGCCATCCCCAGTTGCTCGATGCCCTCGCCGTCGCCTTTGTCGAGGAAGACGCCTGGTCCATGAAACAGGCGCTGCGTCGCGTCCTCCTCTCCGCGACCTACCGGCAGTCTGTCGTCGTGAACGAGACCGCCGCAGTTCGCGATCCGCGCAATCGATGGCTCTGGCGTCACCCCGGACATCGTCTCAGCGCCGAGATGATCCGCGATCAGGCACTCGCCGTCAGCGGACTCCTCAGCTCCCGCCTTTACGGCATCAGCGTGCGCCCTCACCAACCCGCCGGTTTTTGGCGCAAGGGGGCCGGTGCCTCGGAGACATCCTACCTGCCTTCGCGGGGCGAGGACGCCCATCGGCGCGGAGTCTACACGCTCTGGCGGCGCAACGCCCACTACCCGAGCTTCGCCAACTTCGACGCCCCCGACCGCTCCGTCTGCATCGTGCAGCGAGAGGTCTCCAACACTCCCCTGCAGGCGCTCACCCTCCTCAATGATCCGGTCTACCTCGAGATCGCCGCCGCGCTCGCGGACCGGATCCGCCGCGAAGGGGGCGACACCCACGAGTCGCGGATGGAGTGGGCCTTCCGCACCGTCCTGACAAGGGCGCCAAACGAACCCGAAGAGGAATGGCTGCGCTCCGCCTTCGCAAGGGTGCGTGACGCCTCCGGATCGGAGGAAAACGCCTGGCGCGAGATCGCGACGATTTTGCTCAACCTTCACGAAACCATCACCCGCCCATGAGTGTCCCCGCCGCCGCGTCGCGCGGTTCCGATCATTGAGAAACATGGACCCGAAACTTGCCCTCGATCGCCGCCGCTTCCTCTCCCGCACCGGAGCCGGAATCGGTTCGCTGGCGCTCGGATCGCTCCTCCAGCGCGAGGGCCTCGCCGGTCCCGCCGCCTTCCGCTCCGTGGCGCCGCGGGCGAAAAGCGTGATTTTTTTCCACATGACCGGCGCTCCCTCGCAGCTCGATCTCTTCGATGAAAAACCCGTCCTGCGAAAATACGACCGCCAACCCGCGCCTGAATCTCTTTTCGCGGGCAAACGCTTTTCCTTTCTCCGGGGACATCCCAAGCTGCTCGGATCGCCCTATCGTTTCCACCCGAACGGACGGAGCGGACTCGCCCTTTCCGAACTGCTTCCGCACCTCGGCACCGTCGCCGACGATCTCTGCCTCGTGAAATCCGTGCGCACGACCGAGTTCAACCACGGACCCGCCCAACTCGTCTTCCACACCGGACTCAACCGCCAGGGCAATCCCTCTCTCGGATCGTGGACCACCTACGGTCTCGGGAGCGCGTCGGAGAATCTCCCCGCCTACGTCGTCTTTCTCACCGGCAACACTCCCGGAGCGGGGGCGAACCTGTGGAAGTCGGGCTTCCTCCCCAGCGTCCACCAGGGCGTGCCGCTGCGCGGGGAGGGCGATCCGGTGCTCTACCTCAACAACCCGGAAAACGTCAGTCGCACCGAGCGCCGCCGCACCCTCGACAGCATCGCCGCCCTCAACCGACACTATTTCGAATCCGTCGGCGATCCCGAGATCGTCACCCGCATCGAGCAATACGAGATGGCCTTCCGGATGCAGACATCCGTGCCCGATCTCGTCGATCTCTCCCAGGAGGACGCCGCCACCCGGGAGCGCTATGGCAAAGGCGGATTCGCCACCCAATGCCTCCAGGCGCGGCGGCTCGTCGAGCGCGGAGTGCGCTTCGTCGAGCTTTTCCACGGCGACTGGGATACCCATGGAAATCAAAAGCAACGCCTCGGCCGCTTGACCAAAGAAGTCGATCAACCCGTCGCCGCCCTGCTCTCGGACCTGAAACAGCGCGGGCTTCTCGACGAGACCCTCATCGTCTGGGGGGCCGAGTTCGGGCGCACTCCCATGCTGCAGGGCGATGAATCTCCCGCCAAATGTGGTCGCGACCATCAAAAAGACGCCTTCACCGTATGGCTGGCGGGCGGCGGGGTGCGAGGGGGGATGAGCCACGGCTCCACCAACGAACTCGGCAACGAAGTCGCCGAAAACCCCGTCGAGGTGCGCGATCTTCACGCCACTCTGATGTCTTTGCTGGGAATCGATCACGAAACCCTGACCTACCGCTACCAGGGCTTTGACCAGCGCCTCACCGGAGTCGAGTCCGCCCGGGTCATCACGGAGATTCTCGCGTGACCTCCCGGCTGCATACCTGGCCATCCTTTGGGGCTGTGGCGAGAGTTGACAATACAACCATAAAGCTGTATTTATTGTTTTATGAAAACCACCATTGATCTTCCTGACGATCTGCTGCATCGCGTGAAAATCATCGCCGCCCAACGTCGGACCACCATCAAAGAGCTTGTCGTGCAGGGGCTCGAATACGCCACTCGGCAGGACGTTCCCGATGCGGAGACCGCCCGAAAGGAGCGGGCCGAAAAGCTCATTGCCGCTTTGTCCTGCGGACGCAATCCCGAGCCTATTGGCAAACTAAATCGGGAAGAAATCTACGACCGGCATCTGGAAACAAAACAGAGCTAAAAAAATAGAGCTGATGGTTTTCTTCGATACCAACATCTATATCTACGTAGTCTCCGCTGCAGTTGCGGACCAGCGGAAAAAGCACATCGCGCAACGACTCATAGCCGATGAGGATTTCGGGCTTTCCGTCCAGGTGCTCCAGGAATTCATGCACGTCACCCTCCGCAAACAGGAGCTCGGACTCACGAGAGACGAGATCTCCCGAATGATTCATTTCATGGCAGAATATCCAGTGGTCGAAACGACCGTATCGCTCGCCCGAAAAGCATTCGATCTGAAGCACAGTTACCAAATCAGCTACTGGGACGCCGCCATCCTCGCCGCCGCTCAGGAACTCAACTGCGACATTCTTTACACCGAAGATCTCAACCACGGTCAGAACTACGACGGAGTGGAAGTCAACAATCCCTTTCTCGCGCCGTGAGCGAGCCGTTTGCAAAATCCGCGTCAACCCTGGCCCAGCTCCACCAAGGCGAGGGCGTTCATGACCGCCTTGGGGACGAAGGAATCGGGCTCGACGAACTCGGGCCGCTTGCCGCCGTCGGACGAGCGTTCGGAACAATGGGCGTTGCCACCGCGGGGACCGAGTCCGTCGAGGGTGGGACCTAGGTGGGAGAGGTGGTTGGCATCGCTCAATCCGCCGCGCGGCACGGACACGGTGGTGAGCCCGATCCTCGCGGCCGCCTTTTCCCAGAGACGATAGAGGGCGTCGGCTCCCTCGCCCCCGGGCCAAGGCGGAGTGAAACCGGTGCGGGTGGCGGTGAGGACGGCCCCGCCCGGAGCGGTGCCCGAGAGACCGGAGAAAAACTCGTCCGCCCATCGCAGCGCGTCGGGAGAGGTGGCCCGGCATTCCCATTCGGCGAAGGCCTCGTGGGGGACGCGGTTGACCACGGTGCCTCCGTCGACGCGGCCGATGTTGACGGTGCGGTCTTCTTCGGCGCTCGTTAGGGCGGCGATGCCGGGGAGCGCGCGGGCGAGGGCGTCGATCGCGTTGATCCCCTCGCGGTGTTGGCTTCCGGCATGGGCGGCGCGGCCCTCGACGGTGAGTTTCCAGGTGCTGCGGCCTTTCCGCGAGGTGACGATATGCCAGCCCCGTTCATCGACGGGACCGCCTTCGAAGACGAGCACGGCGCGGGCGGAACCCCCGCAGGCGGTGGTAGCGGCGCGCGCGAAATCGTCCCCGGTGACTTCCTCGGCGGCGTTCGCGGCGACCAGCCAGGAGGTGTTTTCAAAACAGTCGGGGGCCGTCTCGCGCAGGATGGAGAGGATCATCCGGATCAGGGCGGTGCCGCCTTTGTTGTCCACCGTGCCGGGTCCGTAGATGCGGCCCTCCGCCGGACGCTCGTCCCAGCGGAATTTGTGGCGGATTTCCTCTTCCGCCGGAAAAACGGTGTCGGAATGTGTCACCAGCAGCACGGGCGGTTTCGCGCCGATGCCGGATTTGCGGAGAAAAAGGTGATGCCCGGCTCCGCTCGTGTGGCTGGGGATCCACTCGGCATCGAATCCGAGCGGGGCGAAGGCCTCGGCGGTGAGTCGTCCGACGGCATCGACGCCTTCGGCATGGGTCGTGAAGCTGTTCACCTCGACGAGGCGGCGCAGCAGATCGAGGGCGTCGGGCAGATGCGACCGGGCGGAGCGGAGAAAAGGTTCGGGATTCATCGCGGAAACGCCCCGATGCCGGGACGGCCCGGGCGGTGGGAAAGGAGAAGTGTCGCGGAGGCGCGGACGGCATGCAACGGCTGCGATTGCTTTTTTCCCGCTGCGATGGCAAAAAAGAGAGAAACGCCCACCGGCCCCGATGAAAGCAAAATACGCGATACGACTCGCCTACGACGGCACGGACTTCTGCGGATGGCAGACCCAGCGGAGTGTCGGCAAACACGCCAATGTCCGACCGGCGATCGAGGAGACCATCGTCGCGGCGATCCGCGATCTCTGCGGCGAAGAGGTCACCGTGACGGGGAGCGGACGCACCGACGCCGGCGTCCACGCGAGCGGCCAGGTCGCCCATTTCCGCCTCGAGACGGAGGCGTGTCCCGAAAAAAATCTCCGCGAGGGCCTCAACTTCCGCCTCCCGGATTGTCTCCGCATCCTGCGGCTCGGCCGGGTGCCCGATGCCTTTCACGCCCGGCGCACCGCGGCGAAACAGTACAGCTATTACTTTCAAGTCGGTCCGGTGAACCTGCCGCACTTGCAGCGCTACACGATGTGGTGCCGCCACCCCCTCGACGGCGCGGCGATGGAGGTGGCGGTACGGTCGCTTCTCGGCGAGCACGATTTTTCCCCTTTCGCGAGCGCCCGCTCGGGAGCGGTCTCGCGGGTGCGCCGGATCGACGAGGCGGCCGTGACCTGTGAAACGGT
>JAAYAT010000266.1 GCA_012719225.1 Verrucomicrobiaceae bacterium | reverse complement strand
GGCGGCAAGGCGGCCAAGAAGCGGGCGGTGGTGGCCGTGGCCCGCAAGCTCTCGGTGCTGCTGCTGACGCTCTGGAAGCACCAACGCGACTACGAACCCTTCCACTGCCACCGGGAGGCGCAGGCGGAGTAAACCGGACCTTTTTCCCAAAAACTATGAGGAAACGACCATTTCGATTTTTCGGGATGACTGCTGATCTTCCGCTGCACCGTTCAAGAGTGCGTTACGTAGATTGCAGCATCCCGGTCCCCTTTCGGTAGAAAGCGACCAACACGGAATCCCTCGTGCACCGGGGGCCGGAAAGGCCCCCATCTAGAGTGCGTATGGAAGCAGGATTTCGTCGTTCCTCCGCAGCCACCCCAACCCCCGGCCTTGAAGCAACAAAAATGAATTTTTGATTTTTTTGACAAACCTTCTCATGGAAGCGGAAGATGCCAATCTTCCCGAGGGAGGGAGACGATCCAGAAAAAGAGAGCGAAATGCGTTTGGCGAAAGGTAGGGCGAACCGTCCCCGGTGAGCCGCCGCACCACCAGCGACGATCTTTTTCTCTTCGTTCCCCATCCACCGACCCGCGGGCGGAAAGTCGAAGCCCTGCGGAGGCCCAATCGGCTCACCGGGACGGTTCGCCCTACCTCCGCGTCCCCACCTGCCAAGCCCCAGCTACGCCTCAACCCCTCTTCCTCATAATTCATAATTCAAAATTCATCCTTCCAGCCGCGCCCCATGGGAAGATTGGCATCTTCCTCCACGCCTCAATCCCTGAACGCCTCAATCCTTCCTCTTCCTAATTCATCACCGCATCTCCTTCCGCTCGACGACGAATTCGGCGGGGAGGGCTTTGATGTCCCAGCGGCAGTCGGCGAGGTGGAGGGTGCGGGTGATCTTCGAGGCGAAGACGAGGGGGACGGGGTCGTCGATGAAGCGGCACTCTTCAAAGGTGCAGTCGTCGAGCAGGCTCAGCACGCTGACGGGGATGACACATTTGCGGAAATGGGTGTTCCGTACCATCGCCCAATCCTGCCCCGCGACTTCGGAGGGTTCGTCGTCTTTTTCGTATTCGATCGAAGGGAACTCGACGCGCTCCACGTGGCAGTTGACCATCTGCAGACCGAAGTGCTTCGAATTCCATTTTTCAATAAAGGAGCCCGCGATCCGGCAATCGCGGAACTGCCAGCGACTCATGAAACGGCCTCCGAACCAGCCGCCTCCTTTTCCCACGTTCATGTCCTTGAATTCGCATTGCTCAAAAAAGAGCCGGGTGCTGAGATCGCCCAGAAGGGTGAAGCCGTCGAACTTGGCTTCGCGGGCGACGAGGACGGCACCTTTCCCGATGAGCCAGCGGGCCCGGTCGTCCGCGCCGCGAAAGGCCGAGCCCGGCGGCAGGAGGAGCTCGCGCAACTGCTCCCCGATCTGTCGGGTTCTCTCGATCTTGTAGTTGCCCGGCGGCAGGGCGACCTGGGCCGGCCAATGGTTGCTCGGGAAAATGTCGTCTCCGGTGGGAGCGTGGGTCATCGAGGGGATCGCTGCGAAGCCCGCGGGGACGTCGGTGGTGATCGGCGCCGGACCCGGGGCGGACGCCGGTGGGGTGGCCTCCTCGATGCCGCGTTGGATCCGCTCTCCCTCACTCTTGATAGCGATGGCGGTCTCGATCTCTCCGGCGTGGGTGAGTTCGGTCTGCAGGGCTTCCAATTGCCTGAGATAGGCTTCCATGAGGCGGAGGACCGCTGCTCTTTCGCCGGTGTCGATGGGGACACGGGAGGTTTCGTAGACGGTCCGGATTCGGGCCAATTCGGGAGGGCCGTCCGAACTCAGGGTGCCGGAACCGGCGAACAATTCCCGCTCTCTCCGCACTTCGATGAGGGCGTCCAGCTCTCCCTTTTGCTGCAATTCCGCCTCCAGCTTCTGCAGCGCTCCCACAAATTTCCCGCCGAGGTCGGAGCGGTCTTTTTCGAATTTCGCGTGGATCTCGGAGGAAGCGGATTGGTATTTTTGCCGCAGGTCCTCCCCTTTCTGGCCGAGCTCGCCGTCCGCGGCCAGGGAGGTTCCGCCCGCGGAAAGGAGACAAAGCAGCAGACCGGTAAAAACACGCCGCAGCCGCCCCCGCGTCACCCCCACGGGAAGATTGGCATCTTCCTCCACGTCTCCTCCCTCAATTCCTGAACGCCTCAATCCCTCCTCCTTCATAATTCATAATTCATCCTTCCCTCATCCTTCTTGCAAGGCCGCCGCGACGAGGTCGGGGACGTCGGTGATGATCCCGTCGACGCCGGCGGCGACTTTCGTTCGGGCGATGTCGGGGTCGTTGACGGTCCAGAGGACGACGGTGGCGCCGAGGTCGTGGAGCGTCGGCAGGTCCGTGTTTTTGAGGTCCTTGAAATTCCATCCGACCCAGTCGGGGGCGAGCGATTTCAGGTCGGCGAGATGTTCGGCGGTGAGTTCCTTGCTGCCGAGCGCGCCGATGAGGACGTCGGGCATGGCCTGCTGGAATTCGCTGAGAAAGGTCCAGTTGAAACTCTGCACGATGACTTTGTCCGCGACCTCGAGTTCCGCGATCACCGCGGCGTAGGCTTCCGCGGATCCCGTCTTGTGTTCGATCAGGGGGATGGCCCCGCCCTCGAGGCAGAGGCGGATGGCGTCGTCGAAACGCAGCACTTTCTCGCCGGTGAACCGACCGCCGGCGAACCACTTGCCGACATCGAAGGTCTGCACGGCGGACCAGTCGCTCTCCTCTATGGTGCCGGGGCGTCCGGCGACGCGATCCAGTTCTTTGTCGTGGAAAAGGACCAGCTCGCCGTCGCGGGTGGCCCGCACGTCGAACTCGATCACTTTGGCTCCGAGCCGGATCGCCTCGCGTATCGCCGCGGCGGTGTTCTCGGGGGCGATGGCCGAGGCCCCGCGATGGGCGATGACCAGCGGATCGGGCAGTTTCACTTCCGCGTGGAGCGGGGCGGAGGACGGCGGCAGTGCGGTCATACAGGCGAAAACGAAGAGGGGCGCCATTCCTTTGCGCCATTCGAGCCATTTTGTCGGGGTTCCCATCAGTCCAATTGTTTCGGGGTTTTTAGAACAAAAATACTGCGATGAACCCGGTCCCGCCCGATAGTCGGGTGGAAAAATTCCTTTTCCGACCGGATTCCCGACATTCTTTGTGGCCGAACGGAGAGAACAACGCAAGCAATTCTCTCGCAAAAGCAAAACGCATCCACGCCGTCGCAGCGATCCGACCCTTCCGCGATATGCCGACTTCCCCTCCCGATCCCCACGCGGCGCGGCGCGACGCGCTGGTCGATTCCTTCACCACCTCTCGCGACGCCCGGGTGAGCGATCCGCGGGTGATCGAGGCGATGCGGGCGACGCCCCGCCATTGTTTTGTTCCGGAAGAAATGCGTTCGCAAGCCTACCGCGACGAGCCTCTCGCGATCGGATATGGCCAGACCATTTCCCAGCCGTCTCTCGTCGCGTTCATGACGCAGGAGCTCCGGCCTCGCCCGGAGGACCGCGTCCTCGAAGTGGGGACGGGATCGGGCTACCAGGCGGCGGTTCTTTCTCCGCTCGTCGCGGCGGTCTACTCGGTGGAAATCGTCGAAGCTCTCGCGCGACGAGCCGCGGAGAGTTTCGCCGCACTCGGCCACGAGAATATCTTTTCCCGCTGCGGGAACGGCTACGAGGGCTGGCCGGAGGAAGCGCCCTTCGATGCGATCCTCGTGACCTGCGCGCCCGACGCGATCCCCGCCGCCCTCGTCGACCAACTCCGCGAAGGCGGTCGCATGGTCATTCCGGTGGGCGCGGAGAACGAAATACAGGAGCTCTATGTCCTG
>JAAYAT010000265.1 GCA_012719225.1 Verrucomicrobiaceae bacterium | reverse complement strand
GGATCAGATCGGTGAAGGCGTTGTGCTCGCCGTTGTGGGATACGCGCCGGACTTCCCCGACCCGCACCTTGGGAGGATCCCCGGCAGAAATAGACGCGGAACCGAGGAGGATCAGGGAGAGAAGGAGAAGCGGGCGCATGGCGGCGGGGGTTGAGGTTTTCAGGGGGGGAGTGGTAGTTAGGGGAGTTCGTTGATCAATTCACCTATCGTTTTTACGATTTTGGTGGAGGCCTCGGGTTCGAGGTAGCTGGAGCGGGCGCGCCAGGTTTCGTAGCCGCCGAGTTGGTGGTGCTCCGGCGTCGGGAGATAGCCGTGATAGGCGTTGGCCAGGGAGATGATCATCGTTCCGGGATGTTTTTCCTTCAGTTCGAGTCCGATCTCGACGAACACTTCGGCGGGAATGGCGGCGAGCGTGAGATCCCCGATCCGGATGACCTGCAGAGGGGCCTGGACCGTCTCGGGGAACTCCGACAGCAGGGCGGTCTCGCGGGCGTAGACTTGTTCGAGGGTTTCCATCCGAGGGAAAAGCGCGGAGCCTTCCATGACCTTGCGCGCGTCCGAGACTTCGGCGTCGGTGGGGCGGCGCACTCCCAGAGTCAGCTCGCGCCGCGCCACCGCCAGGGGCACGTGGTCGAGCCAGGTCAGTCCGGCGTGGACGCGGGCGACTTCGCTGGCGACGTCCCCGGCGACGAGGGCGATCTGGCCGTAGGGCTTCTGTTTCTCCTGCCGCCCCAGAAAATCCACATTGTTGATGTCGCCGCTGGCCCCGTTGGACATCATCCCGACGAAGGGCGGCGAAACGCGCTCCGCTTCGAGACGCTCCCGAATCAATCCGGCGAAGGCTCCGAAGTAGTCCGCCGAAATGTGCCCGGGCCCGGTCCCGCCGACGTAGTGCAGGGCGTAATTGGCATAGAGCGCGATGGGGCGTCCATCAACCGCCCGGATCGAAAAGAACGGCACCGCCGGATCGGTCGGACCGGCCGGGCGGTCCAGCAGCGGATTATTCATCCCCGGATTGGTGCGCACCCGGTCCGTCGTCACCCCCAGCGGGCTGGGCTGGACGCCGCCCTCTTTCATGTACCAACGCCGGTTGAAGACGTGCTGGGGCACACTGCCCACCCCGTGCGCGATCCGGGCGGGCTCCAGATTGGCGATCGCACAACGCGCTCCGTCGGCGATGCGCCGCGCCACAAACCGCTGGTAGAGCGGATCGGGGTCGCTCTGTCCTACCGCCTGCATCGTGCCGCAGGAATGCGAGTGGGTCGCCGACATCAGCATGTTTTCCATGGGCAGGTCGGTGGCCTCGTGGATCATAGTTTTGGCTTCGTCAAAGACATCGCGACCGATCACACAACTGTCCACCGTCACGAGAACCACCCGCGTCTCGCCGTCATCGAGCGCGAGGCAGCGGGCCAGTTGCGGGTCGTGGACATAGGCCGCCTTGCGATCCTGGAAGCCCCCGTTCATCGAGGTGCCGAGCGGCGCGGTCACATCGCTCGTCGCCGCTCCCGCGCGGAAAACTTTGGCCGCCGCTTCTTTCTCCGACGGCTCCGCCGCCCCGAGGATCAACGGAAAAAAGGAGAAACCAATCAGAAAGAAGCGCGGAATGGACATGAACAGCAAGTGGGTGAAAAGGGGATGTGGTGCGGTGCGGCCACCGGAGAATTCGGAAGCAGCCTGACGTTTTGCCGCCGGGGCATCAAGAGAGAATCCCCTCCCCTCCGTGGCGCATGCGCGGCGGCCCTTCCCACGTCAAAACGCATCCCGGTAGACTTCTTCGAGCAGGGCGGGAGTCACCGGGACGGGATTGAACTGCGCCGTCCACTGGGCGGCCGCTTCGACGGCGAGGGTCGGGAGCATGGCCTCCTCCACGCCGAGGTCGTCGAGGGAAAAATCCATGGCGCACCGGGCGAGGTGAAAACGGACCCGATCCGCCAGCCTCCCCTCTCCCGCCAACGACGCATAGATCGCCGCCGTAGCGGGGTCGCGTTCGTTGAAAGAGATGACCCGGGGCAGCATCGTACCGACGGCCTGTCCGTGGATGATCCCGAAACGGGCGGTGAGCGGGTTGGCGCAGGAATGAGCGATCCCGAGCATGGAATTCTCGATCGCGGTGCCGGCGAAGGCCGCCCCCAACAGCATCTGGGCGCGGGCGGCGAGGTCGTCGGGATGTTGCAAGACCTGCTCCAGGCCCTCGTCGAGCATTTTCCAGGCGGCGGCTGAATAGGCGGAGGAAACGGCCGAACGCTTGTTGCAAACGGCCGTCTCGAGGGCGTGGGCGAGTGCGTCGATCCCGGTGTGGGCGGTCACCGCGAACGGCATTGTCAGGGTCAGCTCGGGATCGAGAATCGCCACCGCTGCCGCCGCCTTGGGATCCCCGCAAGCCATTTTCGCGTGGGTCTCCGCATCGGCGATGAGGGCGAAACTCTGGCATTCGCTGCCCGTTCCCGAGGTCGTCGGAATGGCGAGGAAAGGCAGCATCGGCCGATTTGCCTTGCCCACCCCCCAGTAGTCCTGCATGCGCCCGCCGTTGCTCAGGAGAAAGTTGCAGCCCTTGGCCGTGTCGAGACTCGATCCGCCGCCGAGACCCACGAGGAGATCCGTCCCCGCCGCCCGCGCCACCACGACACAGCGGTCCACGTCCTCGGTCGTGGGGTTTTCCCGGACGGCATCATAGACCGTCGCCGCGAGGCCGGCCCGCTCGATCGATGCGACCGCCCGCGTCACCGCGCCCGTTTTCGCAATGCCGGGATCGGTCACGACGAGGACGCGCTTCGCCCCGAGAGCCGCCGCTTCCGCGCCGACGACCTCGATTTTTCCCGCCCCGAATACCACGCGACCCGCCGCGGCGTGTTCGAAAGCGATCACCCCGCCCGGGTTCTCGAGACCGTCGCAGAGAGACTCAATCGAAAGTGGGTCGGTCGGCATCGGGTGACCGTAACGTCTCACGCGATCTCCGCAATCTGGAATGAACGGCGCGTATACAGGAACTCAAAGAGGTTGCCTTCGTGCGGTTGGTCCCACTTGATCCGGTTCGTCGGCACGTTGCCGATATTGAGTCGATCAATGTCAGGACAGTCGAAAAGCTGCTCGATCCACTCCCTGTCACGCGTCACGGCGGTGACCACCAGAGAGAATCCGATCTTTCCGAGCATCTCCGCCTGGGGGCATTCCACCACACTGGCGAAGGGGAAAAGGAACTCGCGGATGGCCAGTTCCTCGTCGAAGGAATCCACCCGGATCAGGGTGGGCTGCAGGTAGTTCATCCCGTCCCGCGTCTGGAATCGTTCCCCCTCGCGGAATTCGGCGGTGGCGTCGCGGGCTCCGTCCGATCGCAGCCCTTGCTCCACCGCCTCGTTGATCCATTCGGCGAACATGGGGTTGGCGAAACCGGAGAGCTTCGCCTCGGGATCATCCTGCGCCAGCGGTTTGATCTCCGCGAGACGCCGGGCCACGGCGCGGGCGATCTCGTCGCCGTATTTCGGCACCACGATGGTCGAGGTGCAGATGCAGCTCCGACCCGAATTCGCCGAGACGGATTCCACAAGGGTGTCGATGTATTTCTCCCAGTTCTCGATCTCGTCTTCGCCGATGAGAAATTTCGAATAGCCGGTGCCGTGGACTTCGATGCGCTCGTCGTTTTCGTACTGCTTCACGGTCGAGTCGTCGCCGAAGAGCATGACCCGTCCGGCCCGCCGGATGATCGCGCCCGATCCATCGTGCTGGGTCGGGTAGAGACTGAAGGCCTCCGGCGGACAACCTGCCTTGAGAAAAGCCTGGATGATGCGCCAGGGTGTCCAGGGTTCCTCGCGCCCGGGCTTGAGCAGGACCGGCACCTTCATCGCGATGGCCGGAATCCAGAGCGCGTTGACCGCCGGAGAGTTGCTCGGGAGGATCACCGCCAGTTCGTTGGTGGTCGCCGAAAAACTCACCGGAGCGCCACTCTGTTCGCCGTAGCCTTTGTCGAGCACGGCCCAGTCGAGACCGCGACTGAGTCCGCGGAAGATGAGATCGATGTCCGCGAAGACCCCGCCGAGGCGTTTCATGTTCATGCGGATGAGGGCATGGGGCAGGCCGCTGGTCGAGGCGAGGGCGAGGACATACTCCTCCGGCGACTGCATCGCGCCTTCGGTGCCGACGGGAAGATCGTCGTGCAGAAAAATCTCGCCGGCGCGTTTGGTGATCGCGACGAGTTCCTCGCAGGAGAATTTTTTCAGCGCCTCGCGCGCCTGTCCCATTTTGTGGAGATCGTACTTGATCATGTCCGCACAGGCGAAACTGATCTCCGCGGCGGCCTCGTCCGTGCCGAGTTTGGGCACGGTCTGGACGTCGAGCGAGCGATGCACGCGGCCTTGCCTGAGAATGGGAATGTGAGGGGCGCTCATTTTGCAATCGAATCTCTTAGTACACTCCCTCGATCACTTTCGAAGTGAGAGCGCCGAAGGGCCGCACGTCCCCCACCCCGTCCCAAGCGTATTTGGGATGCGGTTTGCGGCGGATCGCCTCGTCGCGCTCCAGGAATCGGGGCATGAAAAACTCGTGCGACAGGGTTGTCAGCTCGACCCGACCGTATTCCCCGTAGTCCTTCGTGATCTCGGTTTTCTCGGGATCGACGATGCGCAGGACCGCGCGGGGCTGCGGCGCGTAGTAGGTCACGCTGTAGTCGTTTTCCTTAAGCTCTTCGGGCAGGGAAACGGCGAGTCCCATGAGGGTGTTGCCGTACGTCGGGACAAAGAGGGCCTTGCCTTCGAGCACTTCCTCCTGCAGGAAGCGGACGTACTCGGGTGTCATCGAGGTGCCGCCGCAGAAGCAGCCCTTGATCCCGTGGCCCGCAATCGAGATGCGCTCTCCGATGGAGGCGAGCAGCTTCGGCGTTGTGAAAATGCAGGAAATGTCGCGGTGCTTGATAATCTCGACCGCCTGCTCCATGACGTGGGCCTGGTAGCGTTCCACCTGATCGAGTTCCTTGCGCAGGATGAGTTTCTTGACCCAACGGGGATCGAGATCGACGTGGTAGCAACTGCCGCCGCGGAAATTGGCGAGATGCTCGACGGCGAGACGGAGGCGACGCGGTCCGGTCGGTCCCACCATGATCCAGTTGCCGCCCTTGGGAAAATACTCGTCGCTGAGCTGTTCGGAGAACTGCTCGTAGTCGTGTTTGTAATCCTCCCATCCGACCCGCTGTTTGGGCAGGCCGGTGGTGCCGCCGGTTTCAAAAACGTTGAAGGGCCGCCCCTTGTAGGCGTTGGGGACGAAACGCTCGTTCTTCTCGTCGCGCAACCATTCGTCCTGAAAATGGGGAAACTTCACGATGTCGTCGTAGCTCTTGACCTCTTCGCGAGGGTCCCAGCCGACGCTCTTTTTCCAGTCGAGCCAGAACGGGCAACCCGTCTCCTCGCTGAAATGCCAGGTCATCATTTCACGAACCCGTTCGTCGAGTTGTGCTTTTGCTTCGTCAGCAGTCATTGTATTTTAGCTGTTTAGCTGTTAGCGATTTTGCTGTTTAGCGGTTCTGTTATTTTTAATTCTAGCTCCTAACTCCTAGCTCCTAACTCCTAGCTCCTAGCTCCTAGCTCCTGAAAAACCTACTTCACAAAAAACTTACGAATGATCGCCCCGGAAGGTTTTTTCGTGAGGAGCGAAACGAGGACGAGGGCGACGGTGGAGATGACTGTGATGGTGGCGACGGGCATCATGCCGAAGACGAGGAGTTCCTCATCCCCCGCACCCTCGGGTTTGACCGCGAGGATGTCCTGGTAAAACAGGATGCCCCAGGTCACCGCCGTGGCAAGGATGCAGGCGTAGGCACCTGCCAGGGTGACACGTTTCCAGTAAACCGAAGCCAGCACGAGGGGGAACAATCCGGCGAAGCCGCTGAAACACCAGACGCCGAGATCAAAGACGTGGGTGCTGTCTTGCAAGACGAGGGCGAGTCCGTAGGTCCCGCCCACGATCAGGAGAATGAAGCCGCGGGCAATCCAAATTTTTTGCCGGTCGGAGAAGCGATCCTTCCCGTATTTTTTCATCACCACATCGGTGGTGAACATCGTTCCGAGACACATGAACTGCGAATCGAGCGAGGACATGATCGCCGCGAGAACCCCCGCCCCGACGAGTCCGGTGAGCACGGGAGACTGGACGAGTTGGCCGATCATGCGACCGAGGACGGCATTGGCCGACTGCCCGGGATCCAGCGGGCCGAGATACCCCGCCGCCCAGATTCCGATCAAGACGCAGGGCAGCCAGACGATCATGATAAAAAGCGGGAAAGCGACCACGGTGAGTTTGAAACTCTTCGCACTTTTGGCGGTGAGCCAGTGCTGGAAGAGGTGGGGAAACATTCCCACGGACAGAGGGATGAAACAGTAGCTGAGGAATTGCATTTTCCCTATCATGCCCTCGCGCCCGAGACGCTCCGATCCGAACTCGCTCGCGGCGACGGCCTCACTGGCCTCTTTGAGTCCCCCGAGATTCTTGGAAATCATGAAAAAGGCAATGACCCCCGTTCCCATGAAGACGATGGTTTGAAAGGTGTTCGCCCAGACCGCGCCGCGCAATCCGCCGAAAAAGACGTAACACAGGACGATGAGGCAGATGACACCGCCTCCGAGAGCAGGCGGGATGCCTCCGCTGAGGGGATGCGGATCGCCGTTGGGCAGGTTCGGGAGCGGAAACGCTTCCGGGAAGAGACCCGCCGTGGTCGGCTGGATAAATTTCCCGGCGGCGATGACTCCGACGAGGAGATAGGGAATCACGAGGAGGACGAGAATGGGAAAGAGGATGTATCCAATGCGATCCGACTCGAAACGAGCGCGGAAATATTCACACTGGGTCACGTAGCCGTAGCGTTTCCCCACCGCCCAGAGTTTGATCCCGACGGCGAAGAACACCGCCGAGTGGATCAGACCCGACCACGAGGCCATCAGACCGTAGACCCCGATGCCGTTGGTGTAGGACTTCGCGGTGGAACCGACGATGGCGAAACCGGTCATCGTGGTTCCGAAGATGGACATGAGCAGCAGGAAAGAACCGACCGAGCGACTCACCACGAAAAAGTCGGCGCTGGTCCCTTTGAAAAAACGGCTGCTCAGCAAACCCAGTCCGATGAGCAGGGCGAGGTACCCGACGAGAATATAAAAAGTGGTCATGGCGGTCGGTCGGCGGGGCGACGAAAAAAACGAGGCGAAGAATTTCGACGGAAACAGAGCGGACGGACTATTCCTCCGCCCCGCCTTCCGCCCAGGCTTCGGTGGCGTGGGGCCAGGCGAAACGATTCACGAGATACCAGAAGACTCCCACCGCGATCGAATAGACGACGTGGTAGCCGAGGCCGACCGGCAGGAACCCGAACCAGAGCGAGCGGTCATCCCAGTTCCAGACATCGTGATGGAGAATCACAAAGACGAAAAAAACGGCGATCGCGATTTTGAAGTTCATACCTCGTGAGGGAGCGACGGAAGAAAAAAGAAACGGATTCCGCGACGCCGCGCTCAGGGATTGCCGAAGGCGTAGAGGTGGGTCTGGCTCATGATGTAGAGTGTTCCGTTGGCCACCACACAGGTCGAATAGATCGGGGCGGGGAATCCGACGATGGCGGGTTCCTCATATTCCTTCCCCGCTTTGAGGATGACGAGTTCCCCGTCTTCGTTCCCGACGAGGACCCGGCCATCGACCACCAGGGTCGAACTCCAGATGTGGGAAAGGGTGTCATGCTCCCAGTATTTCTCACCGGTTTCGGCGTCGAGGCAGTAGATCCGACCCGAGTAGTCCGCGATGTAGACGAGACCGTCGGCGACCGAAGGGGTGGAGATGCTGCGCCCGATTTCCTTGAACTGCCAGACGATGGCATCCTGACCGGTTCCCTTGGAGGGATCGATGCAGGTGATCGCACCGACTCCTTCGCCGTGTTCGGGATCCTGACCGATCGCCACATAAACCTTGTCCTCGTAGATCACCGGAGAGGAGATGATCTCGGACGGCCCGGGATAGGTGGCGTATTTGATCGGTTTGCCCTCTTCGTCGAAGCGATATTCTTCGGGGCAGCAATCGACTTTCCAGAGTTCCTTCATCAGATTGAACTCGTCGTCGCCGTCTTTCTCCACCTCGAATTCGTTTGCGTTGAATCCGTAGAGAATGCCGTCGCCACCACCGAACACAATGGTCTCCCGACCGTTGATCTCGCCGTGGGCGGAGGTGGACCAGTTGCAGTGCATCGTCTTTTCGCTCACCCCGGAGGCCTCTTCCCCGACGAGTTTGCCGGTCTCTTTGTCGAGTGCGATGAAGGCGGGAGCCTGCGGGTTGGGAATGTTGAGGTGGGACCAGTCGACCCCGTTGGAGGTATTGACCCAGACGTATTTGTCCGTGATGCTGACCGTGCTCGAAGTGATATTGTGAGGGAAAATACCGAGTTCGGTGCGCATGTCGTATCCCCAGACGATGTCGGCGGATTTCTCCGCGAGAGGCAGCGCATCGACGATGCCGATTTTCTCCAGGCCACCCGCGAGGTATTTGGCTTCGTCCTGGAAGGGACCGTCGTTACCGTCACTCATGCCGTAGACATCGATGCAGAGAATCTCACAGCGATTGGTGATGACATACCCATATTTCCCTTCGAGGGAAACGGAGGAACAAATCCCGAGAAACTCCCAGTCGTTGATCTTGCCCGCGTCGAGCTTCGGCACGACGAGTTGCCAGAGGAATTCTCCGGTCTGTTCGTCAAAACACATCACGATGCTGCGGTCGCCGACGATGGAGGGATCGCGCGGTTTTTCGTTGTTGGTTCCGATGAAAACGCGCCCGTCTTTCACCGTGGCGGTCCCGTAGGATTGGGAGCCCATCTCGGTGACCCAGCGCAAGCCCTTGGCATCGACCGGCTTTCCATCTTCGCCGATCTCGCCCGGTTCGATGTCGAAGGAGATGCCTTTGGCCGGGGACACCATGTTGCGGGTGCCATCGCGCCCCCAGGTGAGCCATTCCCCGCCGCCGTCGGCGAGAGCTTTGGGTTTGGCCGTCTCCGGCGTCGTCGCCGGGGCCGCGATCAGAACCGGACTCGCCAGGAGGAGGAGCGAGAGGGTGGAGGGAAGGACTTTTTTCATATCGGAGCAGTGAGAGGGATGAGTTCCGTCGGGATCAGTTTTCGTTCGGGGTGACGGAGAAGTTGTCGACGTAGACTTTCTTCATGCTTTGCGGGGAGAAACCAAAGATGCCGGGGCTGCCGTTCCGGTGCGCTTCCTTGTGATGGAATTCGACGGTCCAGGCCTCCGGCTCGGGTTCGCCCTTGGGCCAGGCCTTGGCCCGCACCACCCCGCTGCCGTCTTCGGCCAGGTCGACGCGGGTTTTCAACGTGTACCACTTGTTGGCGCTGATGGGGAAGGGCGCGGTTTGCTGGACCCGGTCCGGGTTGGAGTTGATCTCGATGATGTTCGCATTCCCCACCAGGGAGATGATGTAGCGCTGGTTGATGAGCCCGACGACGGACTTGGTGCGGCGGTTTCCGTCGGTCATGACGTCCGCCTGCACGGTGTAGCCGGAGGATTCGGGGGAACCAATGAAGGTGAGGGAGCGCTGGAAGAGGATGCGGTCGAGGGTTTTGGCCAGCACCTTGCTCCCGTCGTGCTCGCGGACGTCGAATTTGAGCCGGGCACCGATCCAGGACAAGGGAGGGAAAGCGGCTCCGTCGTCTCCCAGTTCGGTCTCCTCGAAATCGACAGAAAAAGGAATGTTCTGCACGACACGGCCCCGGAGAATTCCAGAGAGGTCGCCCGACGTCACCTTCCAGGCCCCGGCCGAATCCTTGGCGGTCTCCACGGTGGAAATTGTGTTGCCCGAGAAGCTCGCGTCCATCGTCGATTTGACCCGCGCGGTGGGGGGAACGAAGGTTTCCCACGCCACCTTTTCGTCGTCCGCGAGGGTGCGGATGACATTGCCGTTGGCGTCGGTCACGAGGACGCGAATGTCCTTGGATTGTCCCGCCACGAGGAGAACATCGGAAGGCACGGTCATCAGTTTTGCCGGAGGACCGGGTTCGGGCATCGCATCGACCGGCGGCGCGGCGCGGGTGATCCCGGTGTTTTTGATTTCAAAGGCGTAGAGCTTCTTGGTGGTATGGACGTAGACCCGGCCATTGCAGAGGCACGGCGACCCGATGCTGTTTCCTTCCAACTCGAGACGGTGCTCGATTACGGGCTTGTCGCCGGTGACGTTGATCACAAAAAACACCCCCGGCTGGGTGGGGATGTAGAGCCGGCCATCCGCGTAAATGAGAGAGGCGTGGAGCTGCGAGTTGACCAGTTTTTCCTCCCACAACACCTCGCCCGAAGCGGCGTCGATGCAGACGAGGACCCCGATTTTGAGGACCTGATAGATCTTGCCGTCGTGGTAGGTGGCGGAACTGGTGAACATTTCCAAGGGTTGACGCCAGGCTTCCGCCGATGCTGGGAGTCGCGGAGCGCCACCGGCCTCGGGATCCACTTCGCCGCCGACCGCGTCGAGATCCTCGGGAATGCGCACGGCCACCGCCCGACCCGACTCGGTCGAATCGATGTTCTCCGTTCCGTGGATGGCATAGACCATGTCGTCCATGAGCAACGGCGTGACGTTCACCCCGCCGACGCAGAGCTGGAAGCGCCAGATCGGCGTGCCGTCCTTGGCGTTGACGCAGACGATGTTGCCGCAGCCGGTCCCCGCGTAAAAGACGCGCTTCCCATCCCGGGTTTCAAAAATGGGAGAGCTGAAAGACGAATCCTTGAGGAAAGGGGCACCCACCCCGGGAGTGGAGGACCAGCGGAAATCCCCGGTGTTTTTGTCAAAGGCGAGGAAGCGATCCCGCCCCGGGCCGTCCGCTCCCCAATAACTCGTGACGGCGTGGAGGATGACGATGTCGCCGTCGATCGCGGGAGCGCCGGCCCGCGCGTTCGGAAAGGTCAGCCGACCGAAACGCTCGATCAGAGAAACGCGCCAGAGGATTTCACCCTCCTTGCTGTAGCAGGTCAGAATGCCGTTGGCTGTGGCGGAAATGATGTTCTCGGTCTCCTCGTCCACGCTCACCGCACCGATCGTGTAGCGGTCGTAGATGGTGTCCGACATGAAATCGTGGGTGGTCTGCTCCCAGAGGACCTTGCCGGTCGCCTCCTCGCGGGCCTGCACCACTTCGACGAGATCGGGGCCCTCGCCGCGGTAGCCCCAGGTGTAGAGCCGCCCGTTGAAAATCACCGGCGCGCCCTGCGAAGCGATCCCGTCCGTCCAGATCGGTTCGGGATTGAATTGATACCCCTCGTAGCTCTCCAGGCTGACCCCGTTTTGCAGCGCCCCCCGCCACGAACTCCAGTTTCCCTGTTGCTGATCCGCTTCCGCGGCAATGCCGGAAGCACCGAAGGCCATCAACAGGCCGCAAATTCGTGAAGTGAGTTTCATAGAGAACGTGTGAGCTGGGATCCTTTCCGCTGCCTCCAAAATAGAGGGGGTCCGCGCTCCTGCAAAATGATTTCGCGGCTTAATCACGCACATTACCAAAACTAATCAACCCGGGCAAAAAAGGGACTCTTTTCCCCGAATTTGATCGTTTTCCCGCCATGCGCAATAAGTTCATCTAATGCTCCGGAAAAATCTCGAACCACAGCCCGGTGTCGCGGAATGCGCTCTCTCACGGACTCTCGACTTCGAGGTGGTCGAGATAGACGGGTTTCAGGGCGTAGGGAGCGGCCGCCACGAGGGCGCGGGCGAAGCCGAGATCGTGGGCTATGGGATGGACCAGGGTGGGTGACTCGGGGCGCGTCTCCCCTTCCGACCAGACGCGCCCTTCGAGAATGGATCCTGCGTCGCCGGATGCGCCGTTGGTCTCGGGCGCGGGCAGGACCCGCAGTTCCAGCCAGATCGGTTTTTCCTCGTCCCACGTCCACGGAACCGACTGGAGAGTCTGCTCCTGGGCGACGAATTGCAGCGCTTTCTCCGAGGGAATCGCGCGAAACCAGTAGGTCGCGGTGGAACCCGCCACCCCGAGAGCGAAACGCGGGGCGCTCCGGCGGGTTCGCTCCCCTTGCATCCGGGAACGAATCAGGCCATGGCTCTTGAAAATGCGATTCCAGACGAGCCGTCCTTCCACCATGGGTTCGTGGGACAGTTCCAGAGCGGGCCGCCCGTCTCGGGAGACGATGCGGAAATTGCCCTGGCTGGTGTTCCATTCGGGGACCGTGTCGCCGGGGCGGAGCGCGGAAAAATCCACGAGGGACAAGTCGGATGCCGCAGCGGTCGAAGGCGTCTGACTGTCCGTGGCGGCGACGGTGGTGGTAGCGGCGCGATCCGGTTCGCTCTCGCCGGTCCGCCGGGAATCCACGATGACGAACCCCAGGAGCAACGCCACGAGGAGCGGCCCGGCAGCTTGCAACATCCATTTGGTGCGGGAATTCACCCCGAACTGCTGCCACGGGATGCGGAAATTTGCAACGCCGCATCCGCTCCCCTTCCGCCTCGCGCCTCCGTGCGCAGCCCTGCTTTTCGGGCGGAATGCGGACAAAAATTGTCACAAATCGCGCCGGACTGGTCAAAAGGTCCTTGGAGATGCACCTTTATTCCATAGACGAGCAGCCACAGACCGACGATCTCGACCCGAAAAACCCCGGTGACTTCACCGCGCTGGTGGAACGGCATCACCGCGATCTCCTCGTCTATGCCGTCGCCCTGACCCGCAACGAGGCGACCGCCCGCGACATCGTGCAAGAGGCCTTTGTTCTCGCCTACAAAAAGAGCGGGGTCTTCGACGTGACCCGGGATTTCTCCTCCTGGATGCGGGGCATCGTGCGCAACAAATGGCAGGAATGGCTGCGCAAGAACCGACGCTACGATCTCAACGACAACGAACTCGCCCGCATCGACGCCGATCTCGCCCTATGGCAGGACAGGCGGGTGCGGGAGGACAACTCCCTCTTCGATGCCTTGGAACACTGCCTCGCCCGCTTGCCGGACAGCCTCCGTTCCGTCGTCGAGGCCTACTACTACGAGGGCTGGAGCGGGGACGAAACGGCCACGCGTCTCGACCTCGCCCCCGCCGCCGTGCGCAAACGGCTGCAGCGCGCCCGCACCCTTCTCAAACAATGTCTGGAACAACAGCCCGGTTCCCCCCTTTCCCCCCACCGACCCTCTTGAATGATGAACCCAACCCCCTCTCCTGACGACCACCTCCCCGCCGGTGAACGCTTCGTCGACGCGGCCCTGTCCGAACACGCCCGCCTCGGCAAAGACGGCCGCGACGCGGAGCTGATCCACCGCGTCCTCCTCGAAACGGTCCATCGCGGCGGATCGGACCGCCTCGCCGCCCCCCGCACTCCGGCGATGAGCTGGCGGATGCGATTCGCTGGAGCGGCGGCGGTGGCCGCGCTGGTCGCTCTCGTGATCGCTGCGCTCTCCATCCCCGGCAGCGGCCTGCGGGAACGCCCCTCGGAAGAATTCCACTTCACGGTCCGTTTTCTCGAACCCACCCCCGCGGCGGCAGCCACCGAGCCGGACGCCCCCGCTCCCCGGATCGCGGCGGATCGCTATGCCGAGGCGCTCTCCCTCTCCTCGCCCGGCGCACCCGGCGCCTTGCCCGAGACGCCCGCCGCTCCCGACTACGAGTTGATCACCACGCTGGGGCCTTCCTTCGCGGCGCTGCCCGCCCCCGGAATCCGTCGGGAGGATTTCCGCATCACCGCCGATGAGTCGCTCGCCTCCACCGACCGCCGCCTCTACCAGGGGAACGTGGTCGTCGAGCACGCCCGCTATCGCATCGAAGCCGGGCAAGTCAGCGTCCCCGCGCCGGGCCGGACCCGGTCCGCCGACGTCACCCCGCTCCTCGCCTCCGACGTCACCGTCACCCAGGAATCTCCGCGCCGGGTCGCCCACGCGAAAAATCTCCGCTTTGATCCCCTCTCCGGCGCCCTGGTCCTAACAGGGGTCGAATCCTTCACCACGGACGAAGGGAAACTCGTCCGCTTCGCTCCCGGCGACCAACTCGTGCTCCGCGGCGAGGCGTTTTCCGTGGAAAGCCCCGCACCGGTGCGCTACGCCGCTCCGCGGGATCTGACGCGCTGAGCCCCGGCGCGACCGCACGAAACGCGGGACGCGGCGATCAAAGTTCGGTGATGCGGATATTGCGGTACCAGGTCTTGTCCTTGTGATCGGTCAGCATGATGCGTCCCGTCCCCGGGGCGAAACCGACCTTGTCCTTGAACTTGCTCGCAGCCAGGTTGGCCTTCCACTCGGGGGAAGCGGTGTCGGCCTCGCCGACGAGGACGCCGTTGAGCCAATGCTGCAGCTTGCCGTCTTTCGCCACGACGCGGCTTTGGTTCCACTCGCCCGGCGCTTTCACCGGAGGCTTCACCGTCGGTGCCTGGATGTCATAAAAAGACGCGGTGATCCGCTTCGGCCCGTTTTTGGAATCGGGATGCTTCTCATCGTCGAGCATCTGGTATTCGATCCCGAGCCAGTGTTTCTCATCGACCTTGGTGACCCAATATTTGAGACCGTTGTTGCCGCCTTCGGCGATTTTCCATTCCCAAGTGAGATCGAAATCGGTGTACTCCTTCTCCGAAAGAAGATTGCCGCCCGCCCCGTCGAGATGGAGGGTGCCGTCGACCACGCGCCATCCCGCTCCGGGTTCCTTGCCGTCCTGTCCCGTCCAGCCCTGGAAGGTTTTGCCGTCGAAAAGGGAAACGGGTTCTCCGGCATGAAGTCCGGCGCACAGCCCGGCGGCGAGAAAGAGCAAGGGAATAGATTTTGTCATCGGGGCGGAGAATACGCCGGAGCAAGCCGACCGGTCAAGTTCGCAATCCTTGCGTCGACGGTATCCGACCCCGGGGCGGAAAGAAAAGGATCGTCGCTTGTGGTCCGGCGGCTCACCGAGGACGGTTCGCCCTACCTTCGCCAAACGTGCTTCGGCATCTATCATGCCTTCCCCCGCCATCTGCTGGCTTGAACCCGTCGGCAAAGACGTGTTAACTGAGCACACGTCGATTCTGCCCTCCCCCTCCCCGCCATGTCTTCCGCCGCCCGCATCCGCCTCGCCGCTTTCGTCCTCTTCCTCGGCATCGCCCTCGGGGCTTTCGGAGCGCACGGCCTCGCGGACCGGCTCGAGGCGACAGGCCGACTCGACAACTGGGAAACGGCCGGTCTCTACCATCTCGTTCACGGACTCGCGCTCTTCGTCATCGCCCTCCGGCCGGGGAGACCGCTGGGGTACTACTGGTTCCTCGCCGGGATCCTCATCTTCTCCGGCAGCCTCTACGCCCTCGCCCTCACCGACATCACAAAGCTGGGAGCGATCACCCCGCTGGGCGGCATTTCCTTTCTCGTCGGTTGGGGGCGTTGGATCTTCCACCGTCCGTCCCCCTCCGGCGAAACCGCTTCGTAACCCTCCCCATTCCACCCTCTTGCATCCCCATGAGAACCCTCTTTGCCGCCGCCCTTCTCCTCCTCGCTCTCGCGTCATCGGCCGCGGCCGGGGACCCGACCTGTTTCGAACTGCGGACCTACCACGCCGCCCCCGGCAAGGCCACCGCCCTCCATGCCCGCTTCCGCGACCACACCGTGGCCCTTTTCCAAAAGCACGGCATGACCAATGTCCTCTACAGCATTCCCCGCGAGGATTCGGGTGTAGCGGAGAAAAACACCCTCGTCTATCTGCTCGCCTATCCCGACCGGGACGCGCGGGAGGCCTCCTGGAAAACTTTTCGCGAGGATCCCGAGTGGATCGCGGTGAAGGCCGCCTCGGAAAAGGACGGCAAACTCGTCACCCGCGTGGACAGTCTCTTCCTTCATCCGACCGATTATTCCCCGGCCCTGCCCGCCGCCTCCGCCTCGGACAAGAAGCCCGGAATTTTCGAAATGCGCCACTACACCGCCCGGCCCGGCAAGCTCGCCGCCCTCGACGCCCGCTTCCGCGACCACACCATCGCGCTCCTCACCAAGCACGGGATGACCCAACTGCCCTATTTTCACCTCGACGAGGGACAGGACCACAGCGAGGTCACCCTGATCTATTTCCTCGCCCACGACTCCGCCGAAGCGCGAACCGAGAGCTTCGCGGCCTTCCGCAAAGATCCCGACTGGATCGCCGTCCGCGACGCTTCGGAAAAAGACGGCAAACTCGTCATCGAGAACGGGGTGGTCTCCACCCTCCTCGACCCGACGGACTATTCTCCGATCAAATGATCCCGCTCTCCAAGCTGCGGTGGTACACAAAAAAAGCCGGGGCTCGCACCCCGGCTTTCGAAATTCGCTTTTCAGCCTTTTCGGCAAGAGCAATGATATCTCATTTCTCTTTGCCGTCCCAGACGGGATACTCGAGAGGCTTGTCGTCCTCTTTCCATTTCCCGAAGTCCGCGCCCTCGGCGATCCACTTGGAGACCAGCTCGATCTCCGCGGCGGTCCACTGGGGAGCCTTGCCTTCCGGCGGATAGTGGTAGTCGTCGTGGAGGGGAAGCTTCACCACCTGGATGATGCGGCTGTCCTCGGGCTTGCCGGGCACGATGAACTTGGGGCCGTCCTCCACTTCCGCAGCCATGAGCGCTTCGGCGTTGGTGAAGACATAGCCGCCCTTGGGTCGGATTTTGCGCCCGGGACGCTCGGGGTGGTCGTGTTCGGGCCGGTGGCATTGCACGCAGCTCGCCTTGATCAGGGGATAGACTTGGGTCTCGAAATCAACTTTGTCCTGCGCCGAGGTGTTCATCACCAGGGCGAGGAGTCCGAAAAGTGCGGCAAGGAGGATCGTTTTGTGCATAAGTGTGTGTCTGGTTAGGGTTACAAACAGCGCTTCATTGTAAACACAGCCTCCGCGAGAGAAAAGCACAAATCGGGGCGCATTTGGGGGAAAAGTCGCCTGGTAGCGATGTGGCGGCTGGTTAAGTCCGACAGGCTGCTAGGCGGCGCTTCGCGCGGCGGCGCGGGCGGCGTCATGGTCGAAAAAGGTCTCCATGCGGTTGTTGAGATCGCCGTAGAACGTTTCCGCGAAGCGCTCCAGTCGTTTCGTCCGGTTTTTCGTGCGGGTATTTTTCTCATCGCTGAGCCGGGCTTTTTCCTGCTCGATGCGCTCTTCGAAGGCGGCCTCGAGATCCAGGAGATTCTCCATGAAGGCCTTGGCCGCGCGGGAGCTGTCGATCCCATCGATCACGGCACGCTCCAGCGGTTTGTTCTGGGCGAGGTGGAGGAGTCGCCCGTCGGAGAGATCGTCCATGTACTGGTTGTAGCTCTTCAGCCAGGCCTGACGCTCGCGGGCGTAGCGGACTTCCTCCCGATCCACGAGGGCGTCGTAGGGGCCGGGTTGGGAGAAAAATTTCACCACCAGCGGGATCGTGTCGATCAGCATGAAGAGACCGGCGAGGACAAAGTAGGCGATCAAGGCGAAACGACCTCCTTCGGTGTTCTGATCGAAAAGGCTGTGGAGGGCGAGGGTTTGGGTGAGGATGTCGCGGCGGGGTTCGGCGGCGATGGCCGCGATGCGCTCCTGCTCCTGTTGGGCGATCGCGGCGATCTCTCCCTGGAGACGCTCCAGTTCGGCGAGGCGGGTGTCGATCTGGGCGGTGATGGTCGAGCGGATCGTGTTCTGCTGGTCGACGAACTGGTCGGCCTGGGACTGCTGGACCTGACGCTTGAGGGCGACGACGCGGTCCCGCTCTTCCTTAAGGCGCTCCGCTTTGGCGGCGGCGAGGGCGACGAACTCGCCCTTGATGCCCTCTTCGACCTCTTTCACGCGAGCGGCGAGATCGTTGCGCTGGGTCGTGAGGTAAACGAGCATCTCGCTCATGCGTTTGGCCTCCTCGCGACGCCAGGCGAGCTGGTCGTCGCGAATGCTCTTGGCGCGAGGCCCAAGACCGACGATGCCGCTGCGCTGGCCGTTTACTTCGCGTTCGAATTCCTTCTGCCAGCTATCGAGTTCGGTTTGAAGGGTCGCATATTTTTCCTGCATCCCGGTGAACTCCTTGTCGACCGCGTCGATTTTGGCGACGTAGGCCGCGGTGTCGGCGGCAATCCGGGAGTCCATCTGGGCGCGGAGTTCATCGTCGAGGTCCGCGAGGGGATCGGCGAGGCCGACGCTGGGATCTTCCACGAGAAATTCGGCGGAAAAGGTTTCTTCAAAATGCGCGCGCTGTTCGGCGATCTGGCCTTCGAGTTCGTCCACCTTGGTTTCGACGGTGGCCTTCTCGGCGTTGGCGGCGACGCGGACCTCTTCGATTTCGCTCTGGCGGTCTTCCTCGACGACACTGGTGATGGTGTCGGTGAAGAGGAGCAAGGTGAGAGGATGGGAAATGGTCACGCCCATGAGTCCCGCGACGACGATGCGCAGGAAGAACTGGCTGATCTTGCGGTGCAGCTTCTGGTAGGAGCGGTAGATCGAGAGCAGCGCCCGGTCTATCGTCATGATGATGAGCCCCCAGGCGAGGGCGATGGGGACGATGATGCTCCAGTTCGTCGTCAGGGTCGAGAGCGCGTAGGCACAGGCGATGAAGGCGAAAACAGTGGGAACCAGGACGGTCGCACCGAAGGCGACATACTTGCGCTGCTCCCATCCCGGACACTGTTCGAGAGTGTCGGCTCCGGCTCCCGAAAGCCAGAAAAAGAAATGTTTAATCGGATTGCTGCGCGAACGCGGATGCGAAGAGGTCGAATAGGTGGTGGTGTTCATGGGGCATTGCTGGAGTGGGTGGGTATCGGACGGCGGATGCCCTGCGCAAGCCGTCGGGAAAACACAGGACGGGAATCTCAGAAAAAATCATTAAGAATTGTTGACATCATGTAAACATAATTTTTCAAAATATTTGTAGCTCTTTCGGGTACACCATGGAGCACCGCCCGCCCGACGGGGGCGGGACGGGAAACATTCCCTGATTCGCGGATCCCGGAGCCTGGCAGGATCTCGTAGCACACTCACCACTGCCGCGCGAAGGTCGTCGCGCGTGTAGCGGGCCTCACTGTTTCGGGACTTTGATCTGCTGCCCGATTTTCAGTTTTGTGAAATCCAGCCCCTTGTTGAGGCTGAGAACCTTCTGGTGATCCACCTTGAGCCGCTTGGCGATTTTCCACGGATTGTCGCCCCTTTTCACCGTATAGATCTCCCAATTGTCTCCCGCCGACGGAGTCCGCAGGGCGGCGGACGCCGCCATTTTGGGAGCGGTTTCGGTGCTCTCCTCGGGAGCGCCCTTTGATTCCACCCCGGGCGGCAGAAGCAGGATATCGCCGATGCCTAGTTTTTTGGAATCGCGGATTTTGTTCGCCCGGAGCAACTCGTCCAGACTGATCCCATGATTTTTCGCGATTTTCCACGGGTTGTCCCCCACCTTGACGACATACTTCATCGGTTCGGCCGGAGTCGCCGCCGCGGTGCCGTTTTTGGCTGGAGCCGTCGAACTCGCCTTGGGGGCCGCCTTTTCGGGAGAACCCGAGGGAGCGGCAGCCGGAGCGTTTTGGCCCGAGGGCTGGATGGGTTTTACCGAAGTCTGTCCCCAAACCGGAAAGGCGAAAGCGAGGAGGACCAAGGCGACAGGGAAAGCGGAATACGTGGGAGGAGGAGTCATAGTGAGCGCAGTCGTTGTAAAGAACGCGGATCCGTTTTACCACAACGGGAAAAAACAGGAAAGACTTTTGCGCGGAGAATCTGAACCTCCTGAACCACCGATACGGAATGACGGCGGGACTTTTCAAAACAAAGCTCGCTTTTTCTGAAAAAGCCTGTTTACTTGGCTCGTCGGTTCAAAGCTTGGCAAAATCAAGGTCTGAAGTATTGCCAGGTGAGTCATTTGAATTCGGTGGTGATCTGAAACCCGCTAATTGGGAGCAGTCTATGGAGACGGCGCCAGGCACGGAACCGCTGCAATGATTATGAAAATGTATGTTGGCAATCTGTCGTTCGACACGACTAAGCAGGACCTCGAGTCCCTTTTCTCCGAGCATGGTACCGTTACGGACGTGCATCTTCCCACCGATCGTGAAAGCGGACGCCCTCGCGGTTTCGCCTTCGTGACGATGGATTCCAAAGGAGCAATGGAATCGGCGATCAAAACTCTCGACGGCCAGAATGTCGGCGGACGCACCATCAAGGTCAACGAAGCCCAGCCTCGTGAAGAGCGCGGCGGCGGCGGTGGCTATGGCGG
>JAAYAT010000264.1 GCA_012719225.1 Verrucomicrobiaceae bacterium | reverse complement strand
CGGGGCGCGCCAACCCGCTTCGCGGGTTCGAGTCATGAGCTGCGGGACTCTTTTGATTGATCGGAACTGTTCCCGGACATGGAAACGAAGTGGCGGAGCGGACGGGACTCGAACCCGCGACCTCTGCCGTGACAGGGCAGCGTTCTAACCAACTGAACTACCGCTCCACGGTATCGGCGGGATCCCGGAACTTTCGTTCGGTAACCCGCCTCGGCTGGGGAGCGGGATTCTAGGCGCGGAATCGGAACCGCGCAACAAAAAATATTCGGGAAATCCGTTGCTTTCATCTCCTTTGTGAGTAAAAGTTCCCGCCCGCCGCAAAGCATCCCTTTTGCGGCCAGATTTTTCCCAGGTGACCCATGAATGTGATTAACAAAATCGAACGCGAGCAAATGAAAACCGAAGTGCCGGACTTCGGTCCCGGTGACACGGTCAACGTGCATTCCCGCGTGGTCGAAGGCGGCAAGGAGCGTATCCAGATCTTTAAGGGTCTCGTCATCGGTCGCCACGGATCGGGCATCAATCAGGCGTTCACGGTCCGCAAGATCTCCAGCGGTGAGGGCGTCGAAAGGGCTTTCCATCTGCACTCCCCCAAAACGGCGAGGGTCGAGGTGCTGAAGCGCGGCAAGGTGCGCCGCGCCAAGCTGAACTACCTCCGCGCCCGCCTCGGCAAGGCGGCGACAAATCTGAAGGCCCGCGCCGAGAAGCCCCAGGACTCGCAAGAGCAGGAGTAAGACAGGGGTAAGCGAATCTCTTCCCCCGACCGGTCATTTCACCGGTCACTCTTTTTGGCAAACGGCGGATCTCGTATCCGCCGTTTTTCGTTGGGTTCAGTCGTCGGAGTTCCGCCGCAGCGCCCGGACATTTCCCAACCAGGTGCAGGCCACGGTGGCGAGGAGGGCGCAGGTTCCGAGGGTGCTGCTGACCGGATGCATCGGGGCGGGATGGCGCACCCATTCGAGCACGACCACCGCGGTCACGGCGAGGTAGAGGAAGGCGGTGACGCTCCCGAAGACGAGGCGTCCGCGCGAGGAGGCGTTGCCAAAGGTGAGCGAGGCGGGAATGGTGGTGGCGAGCATCCCGACACCGGCGAGGAGGACGGGAGCATGGTCGATCACCATTCCGAGGATCGTGGTGAGCGCGCCGAGGGCGAAGACGCCTCCGACGGCGATGCCCTGGTGGCGTTCGGCTG
This sequence comes from Verrucomicrobiaceae bacterium, assembly GCA_012719225.1. Taxonomy (GTDB): domain Bacteria; phylum Verrucomicrobiota; class Verrucomicrobiia; order Verrucomicrobiales; family DEV007; genus Arctic95D-9. The sequence continues at coordinate 10,971 of JAAYAT010000264.1, read as the reverse complement.
GTTTCAGGGCGAGCCGGGCGGAGCGGTCCAGGAGGATGAGGAAATTCCCTATCCCCGGCGCGAGCCAGACCCAGAGGACAAGTCCCAGCCAGACCGCGACCAGCGCTCCGGAGTAGGCCGGATTGATCGTGGCGAGGTATTGCCGCGAGACCTGATAGACGGCGAACGCACCGAGAAAAATCAGCCACTGTTTTCCCTCGGTGTGGCGCTGCATGAAAAAGCAGTAGGAGAGATAGGCGCGATAGAACCAGGATCGGGCGCGAAAGGATTCGAGGAGTCCCTCCCTCGCCATATCGGACTCGGGATCGAGACGCAGGGCCTCGCGGAAATGCCCTTCGGCGCGGGCCTGGTCCTTTGCCTGGAGGGCGCTCCAGCCGGCGTTGACGTGGGCGAAACTGTCCTCGGGATCGGCCGCGAGGAGCCGTGCGACGGCTTCGGCGTTGTCTTCCTGCTTGCCTTGCAGGCGCAGGGTGTGGGCGAGGATGTTGGCGGCCATGGCGTTGTCGCCGTCGAGGGCGAGGGCGCGGCGGCTCCATTCTTCGGCGTCGGCCCACCTGTCCATCGCGCAGTAGGCGTTCGCTTTGGCGGAGAGGGCGAAGGTGTCTTCCGGGTTGAGCCGCACAGCGGTCTCGGCGGCCTCGAGGGATTCCCTGCCGCGATGGAGTTCCCCGAGGATGATCGCTTTGACGGAAAAATAAAAGGACTCGTCCGCCCGCAGCCGGATCGCTTCTTCGACGGTTTCGAGGGCGCGCCGCTTTTTCCCCGGCTGGCTCATCTGGCAGAGGGCGAGGCGTCCGTAGACGAAGTCGTTGTCGGGCTCGCGGGCGAGGACGCTGTAAAAACAGGCCTCGGCCTCTTCGAGGCGACCCTGATCCTGCAACAGCAGACCGTGCGAAAGTTCACTCATAGAATGGAGAGGACGGGAAAGAGCGGGAGGTGACGCTCTATTTCCCGATGCCGAGGTAGTGGAGGACGTCGTCGTAGAAGCCGCTCTGGTTGGCGTAGAGGGCGTAGTTGCGGGCGCTCTCGAACCACTTCCGGGTGCTCGGCTTCACCTTAGCGGCGGATTTGAGCAATTGCTTCTGGGTGACCGGCACGATTTTCCCGCTTTTCATTGCCTCGGAGAGCGCCCCCTCGACCGCCTGATCGAAGACGGCCTTGATGTCGGCGCCGGAAAAATCCTTCACCTTTCTGGCGAGTCCGGCGGGATCGAGTCCGGCGACGGGTTTGCCCTCGGCCATGATGCGGATGATCTGGTCGCGGGCCGGTTCGTCGGGCGGCGGAACGAAGATGAGGCGATCGAAGCGCCCCGGTCGGAGAAAGGCGGAATCGAGATGCCAGGGCGCGTTGGTCGCGCCGAGGACGAGGACCCCGTCATTTTTCGACGACTCGCTGTCGAGTTCGGCGAGAAACTGGTTGATGAGGGTCCGCCCGGCGGAGGTGCGCATGTCCTTGCGGTCGGCGGCGAGGGCGTCCACTTCGTCAAAAAAGAGGACGGCGGGGGCGTGGCGACGCGCCATTTCAAAAATCTCGTGGAGCTTTTCCTCGGATTTTCCGATCCACATGTCGAGGATCTGATGCAAGCCGACGCTGAGGAATTTCGCATGGATCTCTCCGGCGGTGGCCCTGCTGATGAGGGTCTTGCCGCAGCCGGGAGGACCGTAGAGGAGAACTCCGCCTCCGGCCCGTTTGCCGTAGGCCTCGAAAAGTTCGCGGTTTTCCAGCGGGTAGAGGATCTTCATGCGGATGTCCTCCTTGACCGCCTCCATGCCGCCGACGCGGTCGAAATCGACGTCGGGTTTCTGATCGAACTCGATGTCGATGTCGCCGTCGCCGAAGGGATCGTCCTCGAAGTCATCTTCCTCGAACTCGGGATCGTAGTAGGCCCCGGCCTGGCGATCCCCGTTGCGTTGCGGCGAGGGTTCGCGCGGTTCCTCGGCGATGCGCTGGCCGCCGCCCTGACGGATGCGCCTGAGGAGATCCTCGTTTTTCAGCGAAGCATCGAGCGCGACAGCCCGCTCGTAGTGCTCGCGGGCTTCGCGAGCGCGGTTCTCGTTGAGGGCGAGGCGGGCGCGGAGCAGCCAGGCGGGCGCGAAGTTCGGATGCTCCCCGCAGATCTGCTCCAGCCGTAGGATCGCCTCGGAGGATCGCCCCTCGAGGTTGAGGATCTGTACGAGTTGGACGCGCGCGTGGGGATTGACCGGATCGACGCGCAGGACCGCCTCGTAGCTCGATTTCGCGTCGTCGAGACTGAATTGTTCGAGGTAGGCCTCGCCGAGCATGAGGAGGAGCGGCACGTTGTCCGGAGAAACGGCCAGTGCCTGCTTGAGGGAAGGAATGTCAGCCATCTTTTGTGAGAGGAACCGGAAACAAAGGCGAAAGGGCCGAGCTAAGCAAGTCCCTAAGCAGAGGAGAAGCCCGAAAAGCGCTCCGATCCGTCGCTTTCGGCAGGCGCCGAGGAGGCAGATCCCGCGTTTTTCCCGTTTCTGAGAGATTGACTTGAGCGGGGGAAGCGGCGTGTAATGAAAGGTGGCCCGAGAGCCACCACCTCCGATGATGTTCCGTCCCTCAATCGCCCTGCTCATCAGCCTCTTCCCGGTTTTCGCCGGGACGCTGACAGGCGCGCCCGGAGAAACGCCCGAGTTTTCGGTGCGCTTCGGGGAAGAGACCATCACCCTCAGCGGTCACGTGGATTCGGAGGAAAGCGCCCGATCGCTCGCCAACGCCGCTCTCGGTGCGCGGCCGGACCTGGAGGTGGCCCGCGACGGACTCCTCATCGAGGCGACCGCTCCGCCTCCCGCCCTCTCCGATCTCGGCAGCCTCATCACCGAGCTGGGACTCTCGACCCAGGAAGGATGGCTGGAGATCTGGCCCGACCGCGTTCTCGTCGGCGGCCTCACCGACAGTCCCGTCGCCGTGACCGCCCTGCGTCTCCGCCTCGAACCGATCCGCGGGGAACGGCAATTTCTCTCTCAGATTCGCATCGTCGATACGGAGGATCTGCCCAAACTCGACGTCGTGAGCATGAACCGGGAATCGCCCGGGAAACCGCCCGTCGATCTCTCCCCGGCCCGTGAGCAGCCCTTCGCGGTCCCCGGCTTGCTCTTGGAAAAATTGTTTCCCACCCTCGCCATGCTGAGCCAGTTCGATCGGATCGAAGGCAAGGAACCCGTCTCTCCCACGCCTCTCCGCGCCCTGCCCCTAGAGATGACGCGGATGGGAGACAGCAGCCAACCGCCAGAGAAAAAAGAGGAGGTGCAAACCTCTTCGCCGCTCGCCGGGATGACGACAGGTCTGCCGGGCTCCACAGAGACTGCCGATACCCCGGAAACCCCTCCGATGCCGCGCTACGAAGTCCTGCCCTCGGTATTTTTTTCCCGGAACTCCTTTCTCCTCCAGGCCAATCAGGAACCGGTCATCGCGGAACTGGCGCGTCATCTCCTCGCCCCCGACCGCCTCGGCCGGACCGTTCGCATCGAAGCGGTGAAAACGAGCGGAGGATCGAGCGCCTTTCTGGAATACCTCTGCGAAAAACGCGCTGCGGAGGTGGTGCGCTTTCTCAGCGAACGCGGCGTGGCTGCAGCGACGCTGGAAACGGGGATGGTCCAGTCCTCCTCCGCCATCGACGAGGGACAGGTCACGATCAAAGTCGAGATCCCCCTCCCTCCCGCAGCCGAAACGGCTCCCACGGAGGAAGATCGAGAGCGAGAGGATCCCTGAAGGGAGGTGTTCAGGTTTTGAGGCATTCAGGTATTCAGGGGGTAAGGTCTTAGGTGTTTAGGTTTTAGGGAAACTCTAACGCACGCCCTCAACGCCTCAACGCCTCAACGCCTCAACGCCTCAACGCCTCAACGCCTCAACGCCTCAACGCCCGTACGGTAAAAACCCGGCCCCTTGCGGGACCGGGTTTTTTTTTGACCACTCAACTTTGTCTCTCAACAACCTCGGGAATCGTCTCGGAGACAAATGGGTTACCCCGCGTTCGCTCAGCGGTTCGCGACTTCGCCGGTTTTGTGGTAGGCGTTGTATTTGGCGGTGGGGACGATGATCTCGTCACCGGGGTAAATCGTAGTGCTGGCACCGAGGCGGTTGATGCGCTGGAGCTCGGACATGGTCGTGAAGAAATCGCGGGCGAGAGCGTAGAGGTTGTCGCCTTTGTTCACGGTGTAGTAGCCGTAGGTCTCGTCCGAGCGGAGGAGCTCGTTGTCATACTGGTAGGAGCTGTCCTGCTCCTGCTTTTTGGTCTCGGGGGCGGGTTTCGAATGGTTCGCGGCGGTCTGGGTCACCGGGATTTTCAAGGTCTGGCCCAGGCTGATGGTATCGCTGCGGAGTCCGTTGGCGGACTTGAGGCTCGCCACCGTGGTCTGGTATTTTTTCGCCACGGAGGTGAGGGTGTCGCCCTTGACGACCTTGTGCGCTTTCGTGGCGGTGGGGGCCGGAGCCGGCACGCTCGCGGGCGCTGTGCTTTCTTTCTTCGTCTCACCGACGACGAGGGAATCCTTCTTCGCATTGGCGGGCTTACCGGCCTCGGCGACCTTGGCGTTCGCTGCGGGAGCGGCCCCGGGGATCATCAGTGGCTCCCCGATGTAAATCGGCTGCCCTTCGCTGAGGCGGTTGGCTTCGAGGAGCAATTTGCGCTCGACGTTGAATTTTTTGGCGATCTTACCGAGCGTATCGCCATCCTGAATCACATAGGTTCCGTTGCTCGACGGCGCGGCCGCGGGCTGCGTCCCCTTGGTCGCCTCGATCACCGCTGCATTCGAGTAGCTGTACGAACTGTCCTCATCACCCGCCATGGCCGCCTCCAGCGAACTGATGCGGGATTCGAGGGCCGTGATTTTGGAACTCAGCACCTCCATCGTCGGCTCTGCCGCACCGAGCGATTGGCAGAGAAGAGCGGAAGCCGTGAGGGTCGTCAGGGTGGTCGCAATTCGATTCATGGGGAGAGCTTATGATAACTTTATATTTGGCACAAGAATAAATTTAATATTTATGAAATATTTTGTAAATCTTTGTTATTTTGATTGTGGCTTTTACGGGTGAACCCATTTAATTCCGCAAAAACTCTTCGCCCGGGGGCATCACCCGCCTGTCCCCCGCCCTTTCGGAAGGAGCGCACTCTGGTGCCTTCGTCCGAAATCGGCCCTTACGCTTGATCCCGTGGCGACAACCCGTTATTACTCCTTCATGAAAATCACTTTTTGCGGAGCGGCCGAGACGACGACGGGGTCACAGCACCTCATCGATGTGAACGGCTCCCGCATCCTCCTCGACTGCGGTCTCTACCAAGGGCGACGCGACACCGCCAACGACCGGAACCGCCACTTTTTTTTCGAACCCAAAAGCGTCGATGCCGTGGTCCTCTCCCACGCGCACATCGACCACAGCGGCAACCTCCCCAGTCTCACCAGCGGGGGATTCCAGGGCAATATCTACTCCACCTTCGCGACGCGGGATCTCTGCCAGATCATGCTCGCGGACAGCGCCCGCATCCAGGGACAGGACACGAAATGGCTCAACAAGCGCCGCGCCAAACGCGGCGAACCCGATCTCGAACCGCTCTACACCGAGCAGGAGGCCGAAGAATGCGTCCGCCAGTTCGTCACCATTGGCTACAACCGCTCCATCCGCATCGCCGACGGCGTCACCCTGACGCTCATCGACGCCGGACACATCCTCGGATCAGCCCAGGTCATCCTCGACGTGGTCGAACACGGCAAACGCAAGCGGCTCCTCTTTTCCGGCGACGTGGGGCGCGGCAACAATGAGATTCTGCGCGATCCGGCGGTGGCGGAGGACGTCGATATCGTCCTCATGGAGAGCACCTACGGCAACCGCGAACACGAGTTGCCGACCCAGGCGAACCACCTCCTCAGCGATATTCTCAATCGCGCCCTCGACAAGAAAGGCAAGATCATCATTCCCGCCTTCGCGGTGGAACGGACCCAGCAGCTCGTCTACGTCCTCCACCAACTCACCGAGGAAAAGCTCATCCCCCCCGTGCCGATCTACGTGGACAGCCCGCTCGCGGTCAGCGCGACCGAGATTTTCCGTCTCCATCCGGAATGTTTCAACGAGGAGGTCTACGAATTCCTCTTCGAGAAGCGCGATCCCTTCGGATTCGAGAACCTCAGTCTGATCCGCAAAGTCGATGAATCCAAGGCCCTCAATGATCTCGACGAACCCGCGATCATCATCTCGGCCTCGGGCATGTGCGAGGCCGGACGAATCCTCCACCACCTCCGCAACAATATCGAGGACCCGAGAAACACCGTCCTTTTTGTCGGCTACTGCGCCGAACATACCCTCGGAGCCAAGATTCGCAGCGGAATGGAAGAAGTCTCCATCCTCGGCGATCCCTTCCACGTCAAAGCCAACATCGAGATACTCGACTCCTTCAGCGGCCACGCCGATCGCAGCGAACTGCTCGATTATTTCGACAAGATCGGGGGGAAAAAAGAGCGTGTCTTTCTCGTTCACGGAGAGACCGAACAGTCCCACGCCCTCCAGGAAGTCCTGCGGGAACGGCACAAGGGCGAAGTCGAAGTGGCGCGCTGGCGCTCGAAGGTGGTGATCTGATCTCCCGATGAAATCCCTTTTTCTCAGCAACGAGTACCCGCCCCACATCTACGGAGGCGCCGGCATCCACGTCCAGTATCTCACCCGGGAACTCGCCAAACTCTGCGAGGTGGAGGTGCGTTGTTTCGGCGAACAAAATATCTCCGGCGGGAATCCCGAAGTCTTCGGAATGGAAGCCGACAGCTCGGGATACACCGCCCCGCCCGCCCTCCACTCGCTCTTTTCCGCCCTGCAGCGCTGCCTCGATTTCAACACCCGCCGGATCGACGCCGACGTGGTCCATCTGCATACCTGGTACGCCCATTTCGGCGGCATCCTCGCCCGACTCAACTACGGCCTCCCCATGGCCCTGACGGTACACTCCCTCGAACCGCTGCGCCCCTGGAAGCGGGACCAGCTCGGGAACGGCTACGACTTCACCCTCTGGCTTGAGAAAACCGCCCTCGAAATGGCCGACGCCGTCATCGCCGTTTCGCACGAGACCAAGGCGGACATTCTCCGGCTCTTCGACGTCCCCGAGGAGCGGGTCGAGGTGATCTACAACGGGATCGATCCCGACGAATACCGTCCCACCGCCAACCGCGCCATCCTCGAAAAACGGGGCGTGGATCCCGATACCCCCTTCGTCCTCTTCGTCGGACGCATCACCCGGCAAAAGGGCCTCGTCCATCTCGTCAACGCCATCCCCCATCTCGACCCGGGCACCCAGGTCGTGCTCTGCGCCGGCGCGCCCGACACCCCGGAGATCAAGGCCGAGATGGAAGCCGCCGTCGCCGCAGTGCGGGCCGGTTGCGACGCCTCCGTCGTCTGGATCCAGGACATGATCCCCACCCCGGAGAAGATCGCCCTCTACAGCCACGCCCGCGTCTTCTGCACACCGTCCATCTACGAACCCTTCGGGATCATCAATCTCGAGGCGATGGCCTGCGAGACGCCCGTGGTCGGATCGAACGTCGGCGGGATGAAAGAAATCATCCTGCCCGGCGAGACCGGCCTGCTCATCCCCCTCGAACAGCAGCGGGAGTCGCCTTTCGAGGCGATCCATCCCGCCGACTACTCCCGCGATCTCGCCGCCGGGATCAACGAACTGATGCGCGATCCCGAACGCTGCGCCGCGATGGGCCGCGCCGGACGACAGCGAGTCCTCGAAAAATTCAGTTGGGCCGGGATCGCCCGCGAGACCCTGTCACTCTACCAGAAAATCGTGAAGTAACCGTGGTTTCCTACCCTGTTCGCTCCCCCACCCCACCCTCTTTCTTCGCAGACCGAACCGCGGATCGAGCCACCCCGACGACCCGATGAAGTCCCCTCCCGCCCGCACCGCCGCCCCCTTCCTCGCCGTCGCTTTCGCCCTCGGCGCGGCGGGGTCGTTTCCGCTCGCGGCCTTCGAGGAGCCGCGCACTTTCACCGCCTCGGAGATTGTGCCCGCCTACCGCATCGCCGGTCCACACCACCGGGTCCGCGAGCACGCCCAGGGCGACGGCTACCTCATCCAATTTGTGATCGACTCCGACTACGGCACCTACGACTGCGTCGGCATCGGCGAACTCCAGCGCCGCGTCGAGGAGATCCGCGCCATCTCCACCCTCGTCGCCATCAGCAAAGGTGATCTCTTCGCCGAGGGCATCAAAAAATCGGTCGAGACACCCCTCGAGGCGGTCAAGAACATCGTCGAGGATCCCGCCGGTGCGGTGGTCCAGGTCCCCAAGTCCGTCGGTCACTTTTTCGAAAAAATCGGTTCCGGCATCGGCAACGCCGCCCGCCAAGCCGGTGACAAGAACGAGGACCCCGCCCCCGCCGAAACCAAAAAAGAGATCGGCAAAGGACTCGGTCGGGTCATCAAAAACGCGGCCGGCTTCGACAAAGCGAAGCTCGAATGCGCCCGCCAACTCGGGATCGATCCCTACACCGACAACGCCCGGCTTCAGGAGGAAATGGATAAAGTCACCTGGGCCTTTTTTGCCGGAGGCCTCCCCCTCAAAATCGGGGTCTCGGTGGCCTCGTCCGGCGCCTCGCGCGTCCTCGGTGCGACCGAGTTCGTCGGGATGCCGGACGATCTCTATCAGCTCACCCCGTCGGAACTGGATTTCCGGGATCGCCGGACACTCAAAGACATCGGACTCAGTCCCGAGCGCATCGACGCCCTTTTCGCCAATCCCCATCTGACCCGCTCGCTCCGCCATCGCATCATTGTGAGACTAACAGACCTTTCCGGATCCGGTCGCGGAGACATTGTCGATCTCGTCGCGGCATGTGATTCGCTCTGGCGCTGTTACTTTCTCGCCGACGTCATCCAGCTCCTCCGCATCCGCCAGCAGACCCAGCCCTACGTCTCTTACGGGGTCTACGGACGGCTCCTCGTGGCCCTCACCCGCGACGGCGTCCTCGAGATCGCCGCGCCGGTCGACTACCTGAGTTGGACGGAAACCGTCGCCGGATTCGCCAGCCGTGACGATATCAACGCGGTGGAAAAACGCCGTCTCCTCCTCAGAGGAAAGGCCAGCCCCGAGGCGAAACGCCAGCTCAAGGCCTCGGGATGGGAGCTGGTGTTCTTTCCGCAATGACCGTCACCGGACGCTCGCACCTGTCCCCCGGCTCCGCGATACTTTCCCGTTCTCCGTGCCCGTCCCTCACGCCGAGGCTTCCAACAGCTTGAGGATTTCCTCGAGATTGAGGAAGGAATTTTCCGTGAGATCGTCATCCGAAATGGAGACGCCGAAGTGGTTTTCCAGATCGAGGAGCAGGTCGATCGAGGCCATCGAATCGAGGCCCGCCTCACCGAGATCCTGCCGCGGGTCGAGCGTGTCCCCCGCATTGAGGAATTTCAAATGAGGTCGCACCACGGCTTCGAGGTTTTCCAGAGAGAATGGGCCGGACATGGGAGGATCAAAAGAAGTCAGTTAGGGAGGAACTATGTCACGAGATACGTTCATGTCCTCCCCGAAGACGGTGCGAGGAAAGAATTTTTTCGCCTCGGTGCACCACCTCGGATGGACTCGGACGACTGAGAAAACCGGTCACGCTCGCGGTCATACCGTAGGCGCCGGTGTTCGGGATCGCGAGGAGATCGCCGGGTTCGACCCGGGGGAGGGTGATTTTTTTTCCGATGCAATCGAGCGGAGTGCAGAGCTGCCCGACCACGTCCACGAGAATCCCGGGGTTTCCGAGACGCGCCGGGGGCACCTCCAGGTCGATGGAAAAGCGCGGGATGCGGCCCAGCCCCGCCATCCCGCCGAGATGATGGATGCCGGTGTCGAGGAGGAGAAAATCTTTTTCATCCTTGGACCGCTTGATTTCCATGACCCGGGTCAATAGCGTGCCGCTGGAGGCGACGAGATGGCGACCCGATTCGAACCACCATTCCGCCTCTCGCGCCGGACCGCTCGCGGCACGCAGCGCCGCCAGGCCATCACGCAGGGGGGAGAGATCCGGACCCCGCCCGCGATGGGCGTAGGGCCACGGAAAACCACCGCCGAGGTTCAGAATTTCCAGGGGAAAACCGAGCGCTCCGCTCAACTCGTCGGCCATAGCCACGGTTTTGGCGAAACAGGTGAGGAGGGCCTCGGGATCGCCGATCTGCGTGCCCCAGTAGAGATGGATGCCCGCCACCGCAACCCGTTCGCCGGCGAGCGCGAGCGTCTCGCGTCCCGTCGCGCGCAGGACCTCTTCTTCGAACCCGAACTGACTCGCCACTCCCGACATCGCCAGCTTGGCCTTGGGCGCCGAGCGCGGATTGATCCGCAGCAGGGCTTTCACCGGTGTCGCGAGGCTTTCCGCCGCCTCGGCGAGATGGGCGAGGTCCCCGTCCGACTCCACCGAGAAATGCCGCAGTCCCGCCGAGATCGCCGCCGTCAGTTCGGCGGTGCCTTTGCCCGGTCCGCCGTAGAGCGCCTTGGAAAGATCGAATCCCGCCTCCAACGCGGCCACCACTTCTCCCGGCGAAGTGAGATCGGCCCGGCAACCCGTGTCCCGCAGGATCGCCGCGACCGATGGCAGCGGATTGGATTTGAAAGAAAAGAGGAGCCGCGAAACTCCGGCGGGAAAGAGCGACTGCAACTCCTGCGAACGGGCCTCGATCTCGGCCGCGTCATAGAGGTAGCAGGGCGTCCCGCACTCCCGCGCGACCCGCTCGAAAAAATCGTGCCGGGCCTGCTCCAACGGAGAGGTCACGTCGGTCTGTACCGGAGAATGAGAGGGCGGAATCGGCATGTTTTCGCAGGCTGCAATAACTTTCACAAATACTGAATTTTCAAGTAGGAAACCCCTCAACCCTCAACCGGAAGGGAGGGATTCAGGTTTTAAGGCATTCAGGTCTTAGGTCTTAGGCCTTAGGTTTTAGGGAAACGCTAACAGACGCCCTCAACGCCTCAACGCCTCAACGCCTCAACGCCT
>JAAYAT010000263.1 GCA_012719225.1 Verrucomicrobiaceae bacterium | reverse complement strand
TTCTCCGGAACTCCGAAGGTGCTGCTGAACAGCTTGTCATTCGGCTGATGGATTCTGTCCTCCGGCATCCCTTAGAGTGGCCACATCGACGGATCACGTCAAACCTTGAGTTCCTCCCACTGTGCTCCGCCGCTCTACCGCATTTTCTTCCGCGATAACGGAAAGAAATCGAGTTGCAGAGAAGCCGTGCGTTCATTACAACCCGCTACATGAATCGTATCCTTTTGTTTTCCGCCGTCCTCGCGCTATCTCTCCTCGCCCAGAGTGCCGAAGCCGGCCTCAGGCTTCCCGCCATCATCGGGCATCACATGGTTCTGCAGCGGGATCTCGAAAATCCGATTTGGGGCTGGGCCGATCCCGGGGCCGAGGTCACGGTCGCGATCAGCGGCCAGAATCATCAGGCGAAGGCGGACGATAAAGGAAAATGGCAGGTCAAACTCGCCCCGATGAAGGGGTCTTTTCACGCCATGCGCATGACGATCCAGTCTAAGGGAGAGTCCATCGTCCTTTCCAACATCGTCGTCGGGGAAGTCTGGGTCTGTTCTGGTCAATCGAACATGCAATGGTCGGTGGACCGGTCCGATGACGCCGACCTCGAGATCGCCACCGCCAACTACCCGAACATCCGCCTCATCTCCGTTCCCCAGACCGGCACCCAGGAACTCCAGGAGGACTTCAAAGGCCAATGGGACATCTGCACGCCCGAGACCGTGGGCCAGTTCTCCGGTGTCGGGTATTTCTTCGGTCGCCAGTTGCACCAGACCCTCGGAGTCCCCATCGGTCTGATCGACAACGCCTGGGGAGGTTCCTCCGCCGAAGCCTGGGTCGCCCGCGATGTCCTCGAAGCCGATTCCCGTTTCGCCGACGCTATCGAAAAGTGGAAAAACACCGAGGCGACCTACGATCACGAAAAAGCCCTCGCCGCTTGGAAAGTTAAAGCCGACGCGGCCAAGGCGGCCGGCGAACCCGCCCCTCGCGCCCCTTCGAATCCGCTCACGGGGCAGCACCGCCCCGGCAATCTCTGGGCCGGGGCCCTTCATCCGGTGCTCGGCTACGGCATTCGCGGCACGATCTGGTACCAAGGCGAGTCCAACGCCGGAAAAGCCTATCAGTACGACGATCTCTTCTCCCTCATGATCACCGAATGGCGCAAGGCCTGGGGCATCGGTGACTTCCCCTTCTACTGGGTGCAGCTCGCTGATTACATGGCGGAAAAAGACGCCCCCGCCGATAGCAGTTGGGCGGAACTCCGCGAAGCGCAGAGCAACACCCTGGCCCTCCCGAACACCGGTCAGGCGGTCATTTACGACATCGGCGAAGGCCGTGACATCCACCCTCGCGACAAACAAAACGTCGCCAAACGACTCGCTCGCATCGCTCTCGCCCGTGACTACGGAATTCCCATCGTCTACCTGAGTCCGTCCTACAAGTCCATGGAAGTGAAGGAGGGGAAAGCTCTTCTTACCTTCGAGAACGTGGGTGGCGGTCTCTACACCTTCGACACCCGCGAGGCGGTCGGCTTTGATGTCGCCGGCGAGGACAAAGTCTGGCATCGCGGAACCGGCACACTCGTCGGAAATGACAAAGTGGAAGTGAGCAGCCCCGCCGTCGCCTCCCCCGTCGCGGTGCGCTACGCCTGGGCCGACAATCCGGTGGCGAATCTGCGCAGCAAAGAAGGTCTCCCGGTGGACCCCTTCCGCACCGACGATTGGCCGCTCTCGACCGAGCCGAAAACCGAACCGGCTCCTGCGGCTCCGTAGGGGCTTCGCGGCTCTCATTCCGTAGTTCCCAGCCCCCGTGACCACCGATCTCTACGAACACGACCGGTCCCTCGTCACGGAACCCCCGCGCCATTTCGCGGGAATGCTCCGGCATCTCGGACCGGGCTTCATCCTCTCGGCCTCCATCGTGGGATCGGGGGAACTCATCGCCACGACCGCCCTCGGAGCCGAGGCGGGGTTTGTCGCGATGTGGGTCATCATCGTGAGCTGTCTGGTCAAAGTTTTCGTTCAGTTGGAGTTCGGCAAACACGCCATCCACTCGGGCGAGACAACCTTCGAGGCGCTCAACCAGTTGCCCGGTCCGAAGTTCGGGCAAGGGAGTTGGGCGACCTGGCTTTGGCTTGTCATGATGGTGATCAAGCCGCTTCAGGTCGGCGGCATCATCGGCGGCGTCGGTCTTGTCCTGAATCTCCTGTTCCCCTCCGTCCCGGTCTGGATCTGGGTTTGCCTCACCGCACCGACTGTCTCGTTGATGATTTTTCGCGGAAAATACCGCTTCATCGAAAAGCTCTCCCTGATAATGATAGGGCTCTTCGCACTCTTCACCCTCGCCTGTCTCATCGGAGTGCAGTTCACCGAATTTGCGATGAGCCGGGCGCAAATCCTGGAAGGACTTTCCTTTTGGAACGGCATCCCCGCCTCCATCATCGGAGTCGCCATCGCCGCCTTCGGCATCACCGGCGTCGGAGGCGACGAGGTCATGGCCTACAATTATTGGCTCCTCGAAAAAGGCTACGCCGCCCGCACGGGTCCGTGTGAGGACACTCCCGTCTGGCACGCCCGCGCCCGGGGTTGGATCCGGGTCATGTATTGGGACGCCTTCCTCTCCATGCTCGTCTACACCTTCATGACGGTGGCCTTTTACCTTCTCGGAGCCGCCATTCTCCACGCCCAGGATCTGCAACCGCAGGGATTCGACACCGTCCGAACTCTCTCCCGCATGTACACCGATTCGCTCGGCGGATGGGCGGAAATCGCGTTCCTCATCGGATCGTTTTTTGTGCTCTTTTCGACGCTCTTTTCCGCCCTCGCCGCCTGGAGCCGGCTTTTTTCCGACGCCTTCAGCTCGGTCGGTTGGATCGATTACCACAATCCCGCTTCGCGCGGACGCATGATCGCGATCCTGTCGTTCTTTTTTCCGACCTTGTGGGCGATCCTCTTTTTCTTTTTTAAAGATCCGGTTTTCATGGTTCTCGTTGGGGGTGCCATCACCGCCGCGATTCTGCTGCTTGTGGTCGTCGGGGCGGTTCACTTCCGCTACCGTCGATTGCCCGCCAGCCTTCGTCCGACGATTTTCTACGACATCGGTTTCTGGATGAGCGCGATTTCTATTCTGCTCCTCGCCGCCCTCGCCGTGGTCAAGGCACTGGAAAAATTCCAGGGCGAAATCTGACCAGAAGGAGAAAAAATCCCTTGCCCGGAAACCGGGATTTCCTCATGCTGACGACATCATGATCAAAGGACTCGCCAAAGACTTCAAAGAATTCGCCTTCAAAGGAAACCTCGTCGACATGGCTGTCGGCATCATCATCGGCGGGGCCTTCGGGACCGTGGTGAAAAGCCTCGTCGACGACATCTTCATGCCCATCGTCGGTTATCTGACCGGCGGGGTCGATTTCAGTGACAAGTTCCTCACCCTCGGGAGCGTGCCCGAGGGATCCACCGCCAAAGCCGCCGCCGAGGCCGGCGAGGTGGTGCTCCTCACCTACGGCAATTTCATCACCGCCTTCATCAGCTTTCTCATTCTTGCCTTCGTGCTTTTCCTGGTGATCAAAAAGTTCATGGAGGCCCTGCGCAAAGAGGAAGAAGCGCCCGCACCCGAAGCTCCGGCAGCCGATATCGCCCTGCTCACCGAGATCCGCGACCTCCTCAAGCAATCGAAACCCTGAGCAAAAACCGGTCAAAAGTGAGAAAATTTTTAAATTTATCACTTTTTTTGAGAAAAGAGTAGACATCGCTGCTCCGCTTGTGTATTCTTCGGGAGTTGTTTTTAGGGTTGTTGTTGCCCTGAGTTTCATTGCTTGGTTGTTGTGGGCGTGGTATTCCCCGCTTACCCGAATAAAAAAGCCTCTCCGGTCACTCGGAGAGGTTTTTTTGTGGCCCTTTCGGAAGCTTCCCGTACCTTCCCCTCCTTACGTCCCGGACAAGCCTCCCTTCTTCTTTTTTCGCCTTTTTTACTTTTCACCTGCCACTTCTACCTTCTTGCCTCTCCTCCTCCCGTGTCCTCTTTGCTGACCATCGCCGACCGCACCTTCACTTCCCGTCTCATGCTCGGAACGGGCAAGTTCGCCTCCCACGAAACGATGCGCGACGCCCTCGACGCCTCCGGCACAGAGATCGTGACGGTGGCACTGCGCCGCGCCGACCTCAGCGGCAAGAGCGATCCCTACGCGAACATTCTCGAATTCATCGATCCACAGCGTTACCTTCTCCTCCCGAATACCTCCGGAGCGATGAACGCGGAGGAAGCGGTCCGTCTCGCCCGTCTCGCCGCCTCGGCGGGATTACCGAAATGGGTCAAGCTGGAGATCCATCCCGATCCCACCTATCTCCTACCCGACCCCATCGAGACTCTCAAGGCCGCGGAAATTCTCGTGAAAGACGGGTTCACCGTGCTGCCCTACATCAACGCCGATCCCGTCCTCGCGAAGCGCCTCCAGGATGTCGGGACCGCCACGGTGATGCCGCTCGGGGCGCCGATCGGATCGAACCAGGGCATCGCCACCCGACGCCAGATCGAGATTATCATCGCCCAGGCCACCGTGCCCGTCGTGATCGACGCGGGCATCGGACGCCCCAGCCACGCCGCCGAAGCCCTTGAGATGGGGGCCGACGCCGTTCTCATCAACACCGCGATCGCCATCGCCGCGGATCCTGTGGCGGTCGCCGGGGCGTTCCGCATGGCCGTTGCGGCCGGTCGCATTGCCTACGAGTCGGGCGGTATCCCCGAGATCTCCAGCGCCGCCTCCGCCAGCAGCCCGCTGACCGGTTTTCTTTTTTCCGGTGAACAGGCCTGAGGACCGATCCGTCCGAGCGCGACCCTCCCATGACAGATCCCGCCTTCCCTGCTCCTCTGACGGTGGATGTTCTCCTGCCGCTCGCTCTCTCCGAAGACGAGGACGCCCGGCGCAAGGCCATCGCTCGCAAGCTGAAAGTGCACCCCCGACGCATCCAGACGATGCGGCTGCAAAAGCACTCCATCGACGCGCGGAAAAAGGACATCAAGGTGCGGTTGCGCTTCGCCGTCGCTCTCGACACCCCTCTCCCCGAGACCGAACCCATTCGCCTCGACCTGCCATCGGTCGCGGGCGCACCCAAAACGGTCCTCATCGTCGGGAGCGGTCCGGCCGGGCTTTTCGCCGCCCTCAACGCGATCCGGCGAGGCTGGCGTCCCATCGTCCTGGAGCGGGGCAAAGACGTTTCGGCACGCCGCTACGACCTCGCTCCCATCCTCCGCCACGGGACGGTCGTCGAGGACTCGAATTATTGCTTCGGAGAAGGCGGCGCCGGCACCTTTTCCGACGGCAAACTCTACACCCGCGCGACCAAGCGCGGGCCCGTCAGCGAGGTTTACGAAATGCTCGTGGCCCATGGAGCGCCCGGGCGCATCCTGATCGATTCCCACCCTCACATCGGCTCCAACCTGCTCCCCAACGTCGTCAGGGCGATGCGCCAGAGCATCCTCTCCGCAGGCGGGGACGTCCGCTTCGGGGCGAAAGTGACCGACCTCCTGCTCGATGGCGGAGCGATCCGGGGAGTCGTCGTCAATGGCGCGGTGGAAGTCACCGGCGACGCCGTCATCCTCGCGGCAGGACACTCCGCCCGCGACATCTACCGGCTCCTCGCCGCGAAAAGCATCCGCCTCGAACAAAAAGCCTTTGCCGTCGGCGTCCGCATCGAGCACCCCCAATCCCTCATCGACAGCCTCCAGTACCACTACGAACGCGGCCGGGAGCGCCCCCGCCTCCTCCCCGCGGCGAGCTACGCGCTCGCGACCAAGGTTCGCGATCGGGGCGTGCATTCCTTCTGCATGTGCCCGGGAGGATTCATCGTCCCCGCCTCGACCGAGAATGACGAGGTCGTCGTCAACGGCATGAGCTTGTCCAAACGCGACTCGCCTTTCGCCAACAGCGGCATGGTCGTCACCGTGGAGCCCGAAGACACCCGGGACTTCGCGGACGAGCACGGCATTCTCGCGGGAATCGCCTTTCAAAAACACCTCGAACAAGCCGCGAAAAAAGCCGGGGGCGGAGGCCAGGTCGCGCCGGGACAACGCGCCCTCGATTTCTTTCTCCGGCGGGATTCGACCGACCTGCCCGAGACCAGTTACAAACCGGGTCTCCAGGCCGCGCGACTCGACGAAATCATGCCCCTGTTCATCGTTTCGCGGATGCGCGAAGCCCTCAAAATGTTCGGCAAACGCATGCCCGGCTACCTCGGCGAAGAAGCCAACCTGATCGGCTTCGAAACCCGCACCAGCTCGCCTCTGCGCATTCCGCGCGATCCCGCGACCCTCCAGCATCCCGACGTCCGCGGCCTGTATCCCTGCGGCGAAGGGGCCGGATTCGCCGGTGGCATCGTCAGCGCCGCCCTCGACGGCATGAAATGCGCCGCGGCCCTCGGGTGACCACCGCGCGGGCATCATCCTGCCATCCCTCCCGCGTCACACATCCCACGCCACGCCCGCGCATCACGCCAATGCGCTTTTCCGCCACTTGCCGGGAGCGCCCCTTTGGCCCTACACTCCGCCTCTATGCGCTGGAAAACCTCCCTTCTCACCCTCGTCGGCCTCTCCCTCTCCGTCTCTCTCCAGGCCGAATTCACCGCCGGGTCCGCGATCACCGACGTGACCCCGAAACAGCTTCCCGTCCTCGTCAACGGGGGCATGACGAGTCGCTCCATCGACAAGATCAAAACTCCGGTGAGCGCCCGCTCCCTCGCCTTTTCCGACGGCAAGGAAACCCTCGTCATCGTGGTCGTCGACAGTTGCATGATAGGGCGCGAACTGATCGACACCGCCAAGGATCTCGCGGCGGAAAAAGCAGGCATCCCCCGCGAGCGCATCCTCATCTCCGCGACCCACACCCACACCGCTCCCTCCAGCATGGGGTGTCTCGGGACCGACCCCGACCCGGCCTACTCGCCCTTCCTTACCAAAAAACTCGTCGAGGCGATCCTCGCGCCCCTCCAGGACATGCGTCCCGCTCAGATCGGCTGGGGCGAAATCGACGCCGCCGACTACACCGCCCTGCGCCGCTGGGTCATCCATCCCAAACACATCAAGGAAGATCCCTTCGGCAATCCCACGGTGCGCGCGAACATGCACGCGGGTGCCAACTGGGATCACGTGACCGGCCCGAGCGGCCCCGAAGATCCCATGCTGTCTCTGATCTCGGTGCAAACGACGGACGGGGAGCCCATCGGCCTGCTGGCCAACTTCTCGATGCATTATTTCGGCGACAAAGACATCAGCGCCGATTATTTCGGACTCTTCGCCAACGGTCTTCAGGACAAGCTCGATCCCGACAAAAGCGGTTTTGTCGCGATCATGTCCCACGGATGCAGCGGCGACATCTGGCGTCACGACTACGAAAAGACCCCCAAGCGCGGCGAGGACGCCCTCACCATCGAGCAATATTCGCAGGACATGGTAGACTTCGCCCTCAAGGCTCTCGAAGGCGTCACCTACGAATCGCCCGCCTCCATCGCCATGGCCGAGACCCGCATGACCCTCGCCTATCGCGTCCCTGACAAACAGCGCCTCGAATGGGCCGAAAAAGTCATGGCCGAAGTCGGGGACCGCCTCGTCAAAACCCGGCCCGAGATCTACGCCCGCGAGCAAATCCTCCTGCACGAAAAGCAGGAAACCGAAGTCGTCGTGCAGGGGCTCCGGCTCGGGGAGAACATCGCCATCGCGACGACGCCGAACGAGACCTACGCCATCTCCGGCCTCAAAATCAAGGCCGCCAGTCCCGCCCCCCACACCATGGTCATCGAACTGGCCAACGGTGGCGACGGCTACATCCCGCCTCCGGAACAACACCTTCTCGGTGGCTACAACACCTGGCCGGCCCGCTCGGCCGGACTGGAGGTGCAGGCCGAACCGAAGATCACCGAAGCCGCGATCCAGATGCTGGAAAAAGTCACCGCGCAACCCCGCGCGGATCGACGTGCCGAGGCGGGTCCCGCCGTGGCCCATACTCTCGATCTCAAACCCCGCGCCTACTGGCGTCTCGACGAGTTCGCCGGACCGCGGGCGGTGGATTCCTCGCCGAACGGGATCGACGCCCTCTACGAGCCTCAGGTGCTATTTTACCTACCGGGCCCCAACGACGCCGCCTTCGCGAAAGGCGGGATCAACCGCAGCGCACATTTCGCGGGAGACCGGCTCTCGGCGCGTTTCCCGGGAATGACGGGAGGGGACTTCACCGTGTCCCTCTGGTTCTGGAGCGGAACCGCCAAGGGGGTCATGGACGGCACCGAGTGGCTCTTTTCCCGAGGAAACGCCCTCGCCCTTCGCGAGAGCGGGGACCACATCGGCCTCCGCGAGGACGCCGAGGGCAACCGCAGTCTCGTCCACACCGGTGCCGGAGGAAAAGAATCCCCGCTGGCCTCCTCCATCGAACGCTGGAAATGGCATCACCTCGTCGTGATCCGCTCGGGGAACGAGATCCAGTGGTCCCTCGACGGTGCCAAAACCGCGAGCTTTCCCGTCGAAAGCGCCAGCGGAAAAGCGTCCGACACCTTCTTCTTCGGCGGCAGTTGCACCGGAGACGGGAATTTCGAAGGTCGCCTCGACGAGATCGCGGTGTTTGATCGTGCTCTCAGCTCCGAAGAAATCACCGCCCTCTCGCAAAAGAGCCGCCCCTGAGACTGAGAAAAACGAAACCCGCCCCCGCTCTCGATGCGGGCGGCGGGACTCCGGGAAAAGAGAGAATCAGGGGAGCGGGAAACGCTCGTTCAGTTCGAGCACGCGCTGGCGGATCGCCTCGAGTTTGGCGGCGTCGTCCCGATTCTGGATGGCTTCGTGAATGAGGTCACCGACGGTGGCCATATCCGCTTCTTTCATACCGCGAGTGGTCACCGCAGGGGTGCCGATGCGGATGCCGCCTCCCTTGAAGGGACTCTCGGTGTCGAAGGGGATGGAGTTTTTGTTCACCGTGATGCCCGCCTTGTCGAGCGTTTCCTGGACGACCTTGCCATTCAGTTTCTGCGGACGCAGATCGACCATGAAGAGGTGATTGTGGGTGCCGCCCGAGATGATGCGATAACCGAGGCCGCCGAGATGCCCGGCGAGGGCTGCGGCATTCTTGACCACCTGCTCTTGGTATTCCTTGAAACCGGGCTGGAGCGCCTCGTGGAAACAGACCGCCTTGGCCGCGATGACATGCATGAGCGGGCCGCCCTGGATGCCGGGGAACACCATGGAGTCGATTTTCTTGGCGAGTTCCTCGTCATTGGTGAGGATGAGACCGCCGCGGGGACCGCGCAGGCTCTTGTGCGTGGTCGTGGTGACAAAGTGGGCGTGCGCCAGCGGCGAGGGATGGACGCCGGCGGCGACGAGACCGGCGATGTGGGCCATGTCGACGAAGAGATAGGCCCCGACGGAATCGGCGATCTCGCGCATCCGGGGGAAGTCGATGATCTGGGAATAGGCCGAAGCCCCCGCCGTGATCATTTTCGGCTGGTACTCCTTCGCAATGACAGCGAGCTGATCGTAGTCTATCGTTTCACTTTCCTCCGAGACTCCGTAATGCTTCACCTCGTAGAGTTTGCCGGAGAAATTGGCGAAGTGCCCGTGGGTGAGGTGCCCGCCGTGGGACAGATCCATCGTGAGGATCTTGTCACCCGGTTCGAGCACGCTGAAGTAGACCGCAGCATTGGCCTGCGATCCGCTGTGCGGCTGCACGTTGGCGAACTTGGCGTCGAAGAGTTCCTTGGCCCGCTCGATCGCGAGCGACTCCACCTTGTCGACGTTTTCGCAGCCGCCATACCAGCGACGTCCCGGATACCCCTCGGCGTATTTGTTGGTGAGACAACTGCCCTGGGCCTGCTGCACCGCCTTGGAGGCGAAATTCTCCGAGGCGATCAGCTCGATATTTCCGTTTTGGCGGGCGGCTTCTTCCTCGATCGCGTGAAAAATCTCGGGGTCGGTCATGGCGACCCGGGGAGCGCTCACCGGCACGCCGCAGGAGTTCATTTTTCCGACGCGGCGTTCGTGGCGTCCACCGGATTCGAAGGAGGCTCCGAGCCAGGCGTCGACGATGGCGGCTCCTTCCTCCCCATTGGTGTCGTCGCCGGCGAGGCAGAGCACGTTGGTGTTGTTGTGGAGGCGGGTGCGGGCGGCGAGATCGGGCGAGGTGACCACGGCCGCCTGCACGCCGGGGAAGCGGTTGGCCGCGATGGACATGCCGATTCCGGTGGTGCAACAGAGGATGCCGAGCTGTTTCCCGCCGGTGGCGACGGCGCTGGCGACGCGAGTGGCGTAGTCGGGATAATCGACCGATTCCTCGGAGAAACTGCCCACGTCCTCGATGTCGTATCCCTTGCCCCTGAGGTGCGCGAGGACGGCTTCTTTCAGTGCAAAACCACCGTGGTCGGTGCCGATGATGAGAGTGGGTTTCTCCATGTGTCAGTTCAGATGTAAAATGGGAAGGGTTGTCGCCACCTGGAAAACCCTGCTGGCGTTAGCTAGAGCGGAAGAGGCGGATTGTCAAAAGAGAACCTTCTTTCTCACGGATGCGGTTCGGCGGGATCGCCGGTGAGAACGAAGCGCAGGATCGAGGGCATCGCTTCCTTGATGAGGTTCCGGGCGACGCGGTATTCGTCGAGGTCTCCTCCGATGGGATCCGGGACCTCGAGATCGAGTCCCTCCTCGGCGACAAACTCGCGCAGGACGAAGGTTTTCTCCTGCGCTTCGGGAAAGTAGCTGCGAATCGCCTCCACATGCCCTGTCCCGAGACCGAAGATGTGGGTGTATTCCTCGATCATTTCGGGAGTGAGCATGCGGCTGCGCTGGCGCGAGATGTCGATCCCCTCCTCCTTCATCGAAGTGACGGAATGTCGACTCGGGTCCATGTCCTCCATCGCACCGAGCCCGGCGGACCCGACCTCGATGTCCGCCCCGGCTTCTTTCGCCAAATGACGGAGAAACCCCTCCGCCATGGGACTGCGGCAGACGTTTCCAGTACACACGAAGAGAATTTTCTGACTCATCAATGGGGAAAAGAGAAAAGAGAATCCGGAGTGGGATCCACCGGGAAAACCCTCCGGAAAAACTAATGGAGCGTCGAACCCGCGAATGTAAAGCATCAACCCCAAAAAACCGCCTTGATCCCCCGTCACCCGTGCTTATGCTCGACACTTCGTTCCCACCTCCTTCCAGAACCGCCCCACCTCCCACGCCCCTTTTCTATGACGCTCGCCGAGTTACTCACTCCCGGATGCGTGATTGCCGAGATGCAATCCGACGAGCGGTTTCCCGCCATCGCCGAGTTGGTGGCCGGTCTCGTCGCGAGCGGATCGCTCCCCGCCGCACTGCGGAGCGACGCCCTCACCGCCCTCCAGGCCCGCGAGGAACAGCGCAGCACGGGAATCGGCGGCGGCATCGCGATCCCGCACAGTTTTCTCGCCGGCCTGGAATCGGTCGTCGCGATTTTCGGCCGCTCCAGCAAAGGAATCGATTTTTCCTCGGATGATCGGGCTCCGGTGCATTTCGTGGTCCTTTTCCTCGTCCCCGAGTCGCAGCACACCCTCCACCTCCAAACGCTCGCGGCGATCGCCAAAATCCTCAACAGCGCCCGGACCCGCAGCCTCCTCGCCGAGGCCGCCGACGAGGCCGCCCTCTTCGAAATCCTGTCTCCGAGGACGGCCGCGGTCTGAGATTTTTTCCGCCTTTTCTTTCCACACTTCATGCCCGCCCCTTTTGCAGAGATCCTCTCCTCGCGACTGTGCGAGACCCTCGCCCGGACCGACTTCGCCGCCGACCTCCCCGAAGGTTTTTCCCCGAAGATCGCCCAAACCCAAAACCGTCAGTTCGGCGACTACCAGACCAATGCGGCGATGATCCTCGCCAAGGCGCTGCAGCGCAATCCCCGTGAACTCGCGGCCCAAATCGCCGATACGTTCGCAGGCGACGAGGTTTTCGAAAAGCCGGAGATCGCCGGTCCCGGATTCGTCAATTTCCGCGTCACCACCGCAGCCCTGACCCGACGCCTCACCGAACTCATCGACGACGAGGACCGCATCGGGGTGTCCCCAACCCCGACACCGCAAACCATCGTGGTCGATTTTTCCGCACCGAACGTGGCCAAGCCCATGCACATCGGCCACATCCGGGGCACCATCATCGGCGATTGCCTCACCCGGGTGGCCGCCTTCCTCGGACACCGCGTCATCTCCGACAACCACATCGGCGATTGGGGCACGCAGTTCGGCATGATCCTGTGGGGTTGGAAAAACGTCCTCGACCCGAGCGCCTTGGAGGCAGATCCCATCGAGGAGTTGCTCCGCGTCTACCGCGAGGTGAACGCCCGGATCGCCGAAGACGAGACCCTGCGCGACACCTGCAAGGCCGAGTTGGTCGGGCTCCAGGGAGGCGATCCGGAAAATCTCGCGATCTGGGAGCGCTGCATCGATGTCTCGAAAATCGGTCTGCAAAAGATCTACGACAGGCTCGACATCCGCTTCGACCACTGGTACGGCGAGAGTTTTTACAACGACCGGCTCGCTCCACTCGTGGAAAATCTTCTCGCCGAGGGCATCGCCGAGGAGTCCGAGGGTGCCATCTGCGTCTTCTTCCGCGACGACGAGAAACTCGCCGACAAACCGGCCCTGATTCGCAAATCGGACGGCGGATTCCTCTACGCCACGACCGACCTCGCGACCGTGGATTTCCGCATCGAAGAACTCGGGGCCGAAGCCATCTGGTATGTTGTGGGGGCGCCGCAGCAACTCCACTTCGACCAGATCTTCGCCGTTTCCGCGAAGCGGGGGCAGGAGGTCGACCTGCAGTTCATCCCCTTCGGCAGCATCCTCGGAAAAGACCGCAAGATGCTGCGGACCCGTTCCGGCGAGACGGTCCAGCTCGCCGACGTCCTCGCAGAAGCGGTCGATCGCGCCATGCGCATCGTCGAGGAGAAAAACCCCGAACTGCCCTCCGGAGAAAAAGCAGCCATCGCCGAAGTCATCGGAATCGGGGCGGTGAAATACGCCGAGCTGAGCCAGTTCCGCATGACGGATTACATCTTCGACTGGGACAACATGCTCAGCCTCAAGGGCAACACCGCACCCTATCTCATCAACGCCTACGTGCGCACCCGCGCCATTTTCCGCAAGCTCGGGAGCGACTTCGAGGCGGGCGGCACGGTCCGCCTCACCGACGAAGCCGAGAAAGCACTGCTCCTGAAACTCGCGCAGTTCGCCGAGATCGTGCCGACCCTGCTCGACGATTTCCGCCCCAACGCCCTCGCCGCCTATCTCTATGAAGTGGCGACGACCTATCATCAGTTCTGGGAGGCCTGCCCGGTGCTGAAAGCGGAGGGAGAGATCCGCCAAACCCGGCTCGCCCTCTGCGAACTGACCGGTCGGGTGCTCCGCCACGGCCTCGGCCTGCTCGGCATCCGGACCACCGAGAAAATGTAACCCGCAAACGCAACCCCGACGCGAAAGGGATCTCTTTTGGACGCCTCCCTCACAGCTCTTCAGGATCACCTCAACGCCTCCGTCCTCGGTGCGGAGACGGCCACCTACGAACTGATCGCGGCCCTTCTCGCGGGCGGCCACGCTCTCATCGAGGGACCACCCGGAGTGGGCAAAACCACCCTCGCCAAAACCCTCGCCCAATCAATCTCGGGAGCGTTCCAACGGGTCCAGTTCACCCCCGACCTGCTGCCCTCCGATCTCCTCGGTCATTCCCTCTACCGCCAAGATAAGAATACATTTGAATTCATTGAAGGACCGGTATTTACCAACTTGCTCCTTGCCGATGAAATCAACCGCACCAGTCCCCGCATCCAGAGCGCCCTGCTCGAGTGCATGAACGAGGGACAGGTCACCGTCGATGGCGTCACCCGGGCGCTTCCCGCCGTCTTCCTCGTCGTGGCGACGCGGAACAACCGCCATCGCGCCGGCACCTTCCCCCTGCCCGCTCCGCAACTGGACCGCTTCCTCCTCTCCATCGAAATGGCCCTGCCCGACAGCGCGACCCGCAGCGGCATTTTGAAGTACCACGCCACCAAAACGACGGGCGAGCCTCCCGGGGCGAGCATCCCCCTGGAGAAAGTGGCCGACTGGCAGCAACAAGTCCGCCGGATTCCCGCTGCGGACTCCCTCTACCACTACGTCATCCGGCTCTGTGACGCGGTCCGCCAGCACGGCGAACTCGACGCGACGATCAGCAACCGCGGTGCCCTCGCCCTGATGCAGCTCGCGCGCGCCATCGCCTTTCTCGAAGAGCACGAGGCCGTCTTCCCCGAAGATGTCCAACGCGCCTTCATCCCCGCCGTGCTCCACCGCATCGAACGGGGCGAGAGTGAATTCGAAAACGACAGCTCCGCCCGCCGCAGGTCCGCGATCCGATTGTTGCTCGAAGAGTTGCTTGAGGCCGTTCCAGTGGAGTAAGCTGGCGCGGTTCATGGATGCATCGCCCTCCCAGCCGGCCGCCGCCACTCCCGCCCCTTCCGTCCGCCTCACCCC